>JAMPFS010000031.1 GCA_023664325.1 Clostridium sp. | reverse complement strand
ACCTCTACTCCCACTATTATGAAACGGAGGACTTTGACGATATGACGGATGAATCTTACATGACGGATATTGACATTATCTGCAACGGATACGAAGATGCTTTAGCAGCGAAGGATAGGGAATACAACAGAGCGTTAGCAACGGCTTTGGCGGAAAAAGACAGAGAATACAACAAAACTTTAGCGGCAATGAAAAAAGAAATCACCCGATTAAAAGAACAGCTTGCCAGAATGCAGACACAGTGATAAATAATTTGACTTTCCCTGTTTTTTGATAACTGGTGTTTCAAATGTAGTGCTTCGCTGGAAGATGCTCGAATGATCCGACTTCAAAAAAATAGGGAAAGTCAAATTTTTTAGGGCTTGACACTCCCTCTTTAATATGTTAATCTCAAGTTACTTAAGACAAATCCATATGATTTTACAAACACTGTGATAAGGAATAGTAAGATTTCCAGCGTATGAAGAGAGCTGCCGGTTGGTGTGAGGCAGTTGCAAAAGGAATCTGAACTCGCCTTTGAGTAGCCCGCTGAACAGTGAATATGAATCGTATATTCATTTAAGTAGGTGTGGACGGAGCCCAACCGTTAGCATGGGAGGATATCGACAACTCGTCCGTATCTTTTATGAGCGCATACAAAGAAGTATGAATTAGAGTGGTACCGCGGAAAGCACTTGCTTTACGTCTCTTGACAGGAGATGTAGGGCATTTTTTTGTTTGGGAAATTTCTTTCATTCCCATGCACCTGCAAAACTGCTATTCATTTTGTCTCTGCTCTGTCACGAAGGAATGAGTTTCGAAAGAAGTTATGATATCAGAATAAGGGAAGGAAGGTAATGAATGATGATGGATGCAACAAAATACAAGAGAAATTATTTTATGCCGCCGGAAGAATCTTTGGAATGGACAAAGAAAGAGTATATCGACAAGGCTCCTGCATGGTGTTCTGTCGATTTGAGAGATGGCAACCAGGCGCTCATCGTTCCGATGAGTTTAGAGGAAAAAATCGAATTTTACAAAACATTAGTCGCTGTGGGATTTAAAGAGATTGAGGTCGGCTTTCCTGCTGCATCAGAAACAGAATATGAATTTTTACGCGCATTGATCAACCGTGATTTAATTCCAGATGATGTAACCATTCAGGTATTGACACAGGCAAGACCACATATCATCAAAAAGACCTTTGAAGCGGTAAAGGGCTGCAAACATGCAGTCATCCATTTATATAATTCCACTTCTCTGGCTCAACGGGAACAGGTATTCAAAAAATCAAAAGAAGAGATTAAGCAAATTGCCGTAGAAGGCGCCAAATTATTACTTGACTTAACAAAACAGGATGGCGGCAATTACCAGTTTGAATATTCTCCGGAAAGCTTTACGGGAACAGAGGTCGATTATGCTTTAGAGGTTTGCAATGCCGTGATTGATATATGGCAGCCTGCCCCAGACAATAAAGTTATTATCAATTTGCCTGCCACTGTAGAAATGTCACTGCCTCATGTATATGCAAGCCAGATAGAATACATGAGTAAGAATCTTTCCATGAGGGAAAATGTGATATTGTCGCTTCATCCACACAATGACCGGGGCTGTGGCGTTGCGGATGCCGAGTTAGGCATATTAGCCGGCGCAGACCGTATCGAAGGCACCTTGTTTGGAAATGGGGAACGCACCGGTAATGTGGATATTATTACACTTGCCATGAATATGTACACACACGGAGTCGATCCAAAGCTTGACTTTAGTAATATTCCAAAGATTACAGAAATGTACGAGCGTGTCACCGGCATGAGAGTACATGACCGCTCGCCATATACCGGAAAGCTGGTATTTGCCGCATTTTCCGGTTCTCACCAGGATGCTATCGCAAAAGGCATGCATTGGAGAGAGGAAAGAAACCTGCACGACTGGACCGTACCTTATCTGCCGCTTGATCCAAAGGATGTAGGACGTGAGTACGAAAGCGATGTTATTCGTATCAACTCCCAGTCCGGCAAGGGTGGAATTGGGTATATCCTGGAACAGGCTTACGGAATCAACATGCCTGCAAAAATGCGTGAAGATTTGGGCTATGCCGTAAAAAATGTGTCAGACCATCTGCACAAAGAGTTGTCTCCTGAAGAAATTTTAGGAATTTTCAACGACCAGTACGTCAACATTAAAACCGAAATCAAATTAGACGAGTGCCACTTTGTACAGGAAGGCGGCGGCATTATTTCCACCGAGCTTACCATTAAGCGCGACGGCATACAAAAAGTATACCACGGCACAGGAAACGGACGTCTCGATGCCGTCTCCAATGCCATTAAGAAACACTTTCATATCAGCTTTAAAATAATCTGTTACGAGGAACACGCATTACAACATGGCTCCAACTCACAGGCATGTGCCTATGTGGGAATTGAAACGGATAATGGGGCTGTCACCTGGGGAAGCGGCATCAAAAATGATATTATTGATGCTTCCGTATGTGCGTTGTTATCAGCCGTAAATAAGGTGTTGGATTCCGGAAATGCGTAATCCGGCACAACTTCAAAGGGGCAGATTTGACTCTGCCCCTTATCTATATCCTGTAGGATTTTAAAAATGTTTCAATACTTCTATGCGCCTTATGATACATCTCATGTAATTCCGCATGCTGCTGCCGGACTTTCTTCCAATCCCCTTCTTTACACGCCCTCTCCTGTGCCTCACTCATCCTTGCCATCTCATCAATTCCCAAGCTTAGCATGGCACCCTTTAAAGCATGAACCCGAAGTTCATATTCCTTAAAGTCCTCTTTATCAAAGCTGTCCTGTATCTCATTCCAACGCTGCTCTTCCAACTCTAAGCAATACAAAAGGAGTTCCCTGTAAATCTCCTTTTGCCCGCCTAAATTTTCTACAGCTTTTTTCTCATCAATGTTCATAACAGACCATCCTCGGGTACAACAAATAATGAATCAACCGAATTTGTACGCTATGCATAAAGTGGATACTTGCCTGTAATAGACTTCACAAGCTCCATAGCCTTTGCCTCATCCTTGTCGATTACCGCAGCCTTAATGGCATCCGCAATGACAATCATATCCTCTTCCTTCGCGCCACGGGTTGTAATTGCCGGGGTTCCCAGCCGGATACCACTTGTTACAAATGGCGACTTTGGATCATTCGGAACTGTGTTCTTGTTGGCAGTAATATGTACACTGTCAAGCAGCTTTTCCACTTCCTTACCGGTAAGTCCAAGATTTTGCAAATCCACAAGCATTAAATGATTGTCTGTGCCACCGGACACAATTTTAAATCCTCTTTCTGTAAGAGAATCCGCAAGAGTTGCTGCATTCTTAACAACCTGTGTCTGATATGCTTTATATTCCTCAGACAATGCCTCCTTTAAACACACTGCTTTTCCCGCAATCACATGCATAAGAGGACCTCCCTGGATACCAGGGAATACTGCCTTATTAAAGTTATACTTTTCATTTACTTCATTGCTTGACAAAATCATACCGCCGCGAGGCCCGCGAAGTGTCTTGTGTGTTGTCGTTGTCGTGACATGTGCATATGGAATCGGGCTTTCATGAAGCCCTGCTGCAACTAATCCGGCAATATGTGCCATATCCACCATCAAAACAGCTCCAACCAAATCTGCAATCTCACGGAACCGTTTGAAATCAATTTTTCTTGCATAGGCAGAAGCCCCGGCTACAATCAACTTCGGCTGGCATTCCTTTGCAATGCGCTCTACCTCATCATAATCAAGAAATCCGTCATCATTGACACCATAAGGAACAACATTAAAATACTTACCGGACATATTGACCGGTGAACCATGTGTCAAGTGTCCACCGTGATTCAAGTTCATCCCCATAAAGGTATCGCCCGGCTCCATAATAGCGAAAAATGCAGCCATATTCGCCTGCGCACCGGAATGCGGCTGAACATTTACATACTCACAGCCAAATAATTCTTTCGCTCTTTCCCTCGCTAAATCCTCTACTACATCAACATATTCACAGCCGCCGTAATACCGCTTTCCCGGATAACCCTCCGCATACTTATTGGTAAGCGGGCTTCCCATAGCCGCCATCACAGCCTTACTCACAATATTTTCAGATGCAATTAACTCAATATTATTATTCTGTCTGTTAATCTCATCTGTCATCGCCTTTGCTACTTCCGCATCAAAATTACTAATTTCATCAAAGCTATACATCTCATACCTCCACTCATTGTTTTCCCTGTACTCTATTCATGATATGGCTCCGGCAAAGGCATCCATGCAACAATACCTCTGTCCATAATCTCTCTGCCATTTTCCACATGAACAAAACCGCGCGCACGGAAGCTATAAGTACGCACAAATGTACCATACCCATCAGAACAGATAAATGTATTATTATCTCTGATTTCCTCCATGCTCGGACCTCTCTCGCTCCATAAAATCCATTCGCTCATAACTAATATCCTCCATAGCGGTGTCAAAATACGCTCTCATCCGGCAATACCCAAAATTTGATATTTCCAAATTGGCTATACATATTTTACACTGATTTCATAGGTTATGCAAGGCAAAAAAGCAGGAACGGTAGGTCAAATCAGAAAATCCTCAGCCAGATTCATCTCCATCACCTTTGCCACATCCCCACCGTTCTCCAATGCCAGCCAGAGTTTCACATAAGCCGACACAGGAGAAAGATTCCGCAGCACCTTCCCATGTTTTCCTTCTAACTCCTGAAAGCTTGCATAATCCGTCTCCGTATTCACTCCTGTTATATAAACCGGCACATTTCCCTGTTTTGCATGTTCCAAAAATTCCTGAATACCCGGAGTCATGCTGCAAAGTGTTCCTGAATGATACGTTTCAAGCACCACTGCCCTTACATGCTCAAATACAACCGGATACTCCATGCCCGGATAGGGAAAAATCCGCAAAATTCCCGAATTCCACTGTCTCGGCAATTGTTCAAAGGAAAAATCCGCATCTTCCAAACAATGATATTCTGCATTTTTCTCATAAATCCATTTGCCCGTTGGGGATAGCTCCGGTTTCCGTATTTCATATGCTTGCTTCACATATTTACCGTAATAGCAGTTTCCGATACTGTACACCTCATCACTGTACGGTAAATGCGGCAGTACCCTTGCAGCCCGATGAATATACACTACATTGTCCTGATTTCGATAAGACACAAATACCCCCTTTCCTCTCCGTTTTGCAATAAACTCCACTGCGCAGGCAAAATTGTCCATGCCATTTGCCCGCTCATCCTCGAGTACATAATTACTGGAAACAAACAATATTGGCATGGAATCCCTGCCCGCCAGATATCCCGCCGTGGCCGCCGAATACTGTAATGTATCCGTTCCATGCGCAACAATAATCCCGTCATAATCTTTTCTGAGATTTTCCTTCACACAACTTCCAAGCTTCGCAAGATATTCTCCTGTCAGATTCTCGCTTAACAAAGTATACGGTATGCAGGTATGGAACGTAATTCCCTGTATCAAATCTGCTTTTCGTTCGTAATAGTCCTCCACCAGCTTAAAAGGCTTCTCCAAATCCGGTGAAATATACCCCCCTTGCACAACACTGCCAATGGTTCCTCCCGTAAAAATAATCAATATCTTCAAGTAATTTCCTCCTCACGACATATATAATGTTTCTTTCAAAATCAAACTATTACTATTTTATAGTTACTTCACATAATAAGCAAGAAATATTCCTCGAAATACAACAATAGCTTTTCCCCAAAAATTCCTGTAGGATAGATTAGAAAAATTAACTAAAGTGAGGAGATTTTATTATGAACAACCTGGAAAACCACATTTATATGTATCTGGAATACTGCAAATTCCAAAAGCGATTAGACAGAAAAACGATAAAGGCATACCGCATTGATTTAGCACAATTTTGCAATCAGATTGCAGAAACAGAGGCAGCATCCATAACTCCCAATATATTAGAAAATTATATTGCCACGCTCCATCAAACATTTAAACCGAAAACAGTGAAAAGAAAGATCGCCTCTTTAAAAGCGCTCTTTCACTATTTGGAATACAAGGAACTGATTGACCGAAATCCATTTAACAAAATCCAAGTGAAATTCAGGGAACCGATTATATTGCCAAAAACGATTCCACTGCACACGGTAGAAGCTTTTTTGACGACAATATACACCCAGCGCACCAATGCAAATACAGTTTATCAGAGGCGGAATGCCCTAAGGGATGCTGCCATTTCCGAAATGCTGTTTGCAACAGGCATGCGTATATCGGAATTATGTTCCCTGAAAATAAATGACGTCAATCTATATGACGGAACAATCCTTATATACGGAAAAGGCTCCAAAGAAAGGCGGATTCAGATAGGAAATGCAGACGTGATTCAGATATTATCGACATACAAAGAAGAATTTTCTTCCGAAACCCAAAACTGTCAATATTTTTTTGTAAACCAGGCTGGCAGACCAATGTCGGATCAAGCCGTTCGGAGAATGATTAATAAATATACTTCTATGGCAGCAATTGACCTGCATATTACTCCACACATGTTCCGACACACATTTGCCACCAGCCTGCTGGAAGCTGACGTCGATATCCGTTATATTCAGGAAATGTTAGGTCACAGTTCCATCAACATTACTGAAATATACACCCATGTAGCTGTGGCAAAGCAACGGGATATATTGACTACAAAGCATCCCCGGAGGAATTTTCATATTGAGGGATAATAAGTTCGAGTGAGAAAATCCAAATTGAGAGGGTTTTCTCACCTCTTCCTATGCCCTTGCTGTCAGCTTGCCATCCTCCACATCAATTGTAATGACATCCTGTGTACCCACATTTCCTGCAAGAATAAGCTTTGCCACCAGCGTATCCACATTCTTCTGCAAATAGCGTTTTAACGGTCTTGCGCCATATACCGGATCGTAACCGTGATCCATAATATACTGCTTCGCACGGTCAGAGATAACAAGGGCTAATTCTTTTTCTGCAAGGCGGCTGTTCAAATCCGCCACCAATAAATCAATGATGCTTCCAATATTATCCTTTGTAAGCGGCTTAAACAGAATCGTTTCGTCCAGACGGTTCAAAAATTCCGGACGAAAATGAAGCCGTAAATCTCCCATCACTTCATTCTTGGCAGTCTCCGTAATCTCACCCTTGTCGTCAATGCCTTCTAACAGATAGGATGAACCAATGTTAGACGTCATAATCAAAATAGTATTTTTAAAGTCCACCGTTTTCCCCTTTGAATCTGTAATCCTGCCATCATCCAACACCTGCAGCAGAACATTAAACACATCCGGATGCGCCTTTTCAATCTCATCAAAAAGCACGACAGAATATGGTTTTCTGCGAACTGCCTCGGTAAGCTGCCCACCTTCATCATATCCCACATATCCGGGAGGCGCTCCGATCAGACGCGCAACGGAATGTTTTTCCATATATTCACTCATATCAATCCGCACCATATTTGCTTCATTGTCAAACAATGCCTTTGCCAGTGTCTTGGCAAGCTCCGTTTTACCAACACCGGTAGGGCCCAAAAACAGAAACGAACCAATTGGCTTCGTTGGATCCTTAACACCTGCTTTGGAACGGATGATAGAGTCCGACACCAGCTCCACTGCTTCATCCTGCCCTACCACACATTCATGCAGGGCGTCCGCCAAATGCAGGGTCTTTGTGCGCTCTGTCTCCGTAAGTTTTGCCACCGGAATCCCTGTCCATTTGGACACAATCCCCGCAATCTCCTCCTCCGAAACATTCTCATGCACAAGATTTTTGTCCTTTGTACCCTCTTTATCTTCTAATTCCTGTAACTGCTTTGTAAGCTGTGGGAGTTTGCCATACTGAAGCTCTGCCGCTTTGTTCAAATCATAGTTGCGCTGGGCAATCTGAATCTCGTCATTGATCTGCTCAATCTCTTCTTTCAGGGTACGAATCTTATCCACACCCATTTTCTCATTATCCCAGTCTGCCTTCATAGATGTAAAGGTATCCCGGAGTTCCAACAATTCCTCCTGCAAGCGGGCAAGACGCTCCCTGCTCAACCGATCCTCCTCATTTTTAAGCGCAGCCTCCTCAATCTCTAACTGCATCATCCGCCGCCTGATCTCATCAAGCTCCACCGGCATGGAATCAAGCTCCGTCTTAATCAGCGCACAGGCTTCATCCACTAAATCAATCGCCTTATCCGGCAAAAACCGGTCGGAAATATAGCGGTTGGACAATGTTGCCGCCGCTACAATAGCGCTGTCGCTAATCTTTACGCCATGATATACTTCATATCGGCTCTTCAACCCTCTTAATATGGAAATAGTATCTTCAACTGTCGGTTCGTTAACCATGACCGGCTGAAATCTCCGTTCCAAAGCCGCATCCGTTTCAATATATTTGCGATACTCATCTAATGTTGTTGCGCCAATACAGTGAAGCTCACCACGGGCTAACATTGGCTTTAACATGTTTCCGGCATCCAATGCGCCATCCGTTTTCCCGGCGCCTACAATCGTATGCAGTTCATCAATAAAGAGAATAATCTCTCCGTTGGAATTTTTCACCTCATCAAGCACTGCCTTTAACCGTTCCTCAAACTCGCCACGGTACTTCGCTCCTGCAATCAATGCTCCCATATCCAGGGCAAAGATCTGCTTATCTTTCAGTCCTTCCGGCACATCACCTCTGACAATCCGCTGTGCCAGCCCTTCAATCGCCGCAGTTTTACCGACACCCGGCTCTCCGATTAATACCGGATTATTTTTTGTTTTTCTGGAAAGAATCCTGATAATATTCCGAATCTCTGCATCCCTGCCGATAACCGGATCGAGTTTTTGTTCCCGCGCTCTTGCCACAAGATCATAACCATATTTTTCCAGGCTGTCATAGACCGCCTCCGGATTATCACTTTCTACTCTCTGATTTCCCCTGACCTCTGCAAGCGCCTTTAAAAATCGTTCCGAAGTAATCCCATAGCCCATAAGCAGACCTTTTAAAGCTTTGTTCGGATACTTTAAAACTGCTAAAAAAATATGCTCCACCGAAATGTAAGCATCTCCCATCTGCTTTGCTTCTTTTTCTGCATTTACAAAAGTTTTCTGGAAATCAGAACTGGTAAAGAGATTACCGCCTGATACTTTCGGGCGGTAAGCCACCAGTTTTTCCGCCTCCCTAGTAAACTGTTCTAAATCAATGTCCATTTTCTCAATCAGTTTGGCAATCAGGCTCTCCTCCACAGTGAGAAGGCTTAGCAAGATATGCTCCTGGTCAATCTCCTGATTGTTGTATTCATAGGCAAGCTTTTCGCAATTCTCTACTACTTCCAATGATTTCTTCGTGAATTTTTCTGCGTTCATATAAGTCCCACCTTTCCTGTATCCTTTCAATGATAACCAATCCCGGCATTCTTATTCCGGCTATCTGTAGAATACCACTCATTGTTAGCACTGTCAAGTGGTGAGTGCTAAAATTGTCAGACTTTTTATTTCCTCTCACTTCCATATAAAAAATACTGGCTATTTCTCTAACTTTTTCTTACAAATATCATTCAGGCAGCAGTTCTCACAATCCGGTCTGGTTCTTGCTGTACACACTGCCCTTCCGTGATACACGAGCCTGTGGCAGAAATCACTGCCTTCCTCCGGCGGGATGATCTTCCAAAGCGCCATCTCCACCTTTTTCGGTTCCTTGATTCCGTCTACCAAACCCATGCGGTTTACAAGACGGATGCAATGGGTATCCGTAACAATAGCCGGTTTGCCAAACACATCACCCATAATCAGATTGGCGCTCTTCCTGCCCACTCCCGGCAGGGAAAGAAGCTTGTCAAAATCATCCGGCACCCTGCCGCCAAACTCATCCCTCAGCATCTTCATGCAGGCGCTAATATCCTTTGCCTTGCTGTGACCCAAACCGCATGGTCTCACGATTGCTTCAATGTCAGAAACCTCTGCATCTGCCAATGCATCTACACTCGGATACTTTGCATACAAATCCGCCACTACAACATTCACTCTTGCATCCGTACACTGTGCTGCCAGCCTTACGCTTACCAACAGTTTCCATGCATCATCATAATCCAGCGTACACCCTGCATCCGGATATTCCTTCTTTAACCGTTCAATGATATCGGATGCCCTTTGCTTCTTTGTATATCCCATTCTGTTATCCTTCCTTTCATCCTGTATGTTCCCTTCGCCATAGCGAAACTTTGTCTTGCAACTGTCTATCTATGACTATTTCACAAATGTGAGAATAAACCACGTATATTTTCCCTCTTCACTGCGGACTGCAATACTGCCCCCCATCCCCTCCACAATAGACTTTGTAAGTGCCAGACCGATTCCAACACTATTGGGATTCACTTCCTGATGCACCCGGTAAAACCGGGTAAAAATGTTTGGAAGTTCCGCTTCCGGAATCCCCATCCCCTCATCCTTTACATAAATCCGAATATAGAGGGCATTCTCCTCCACCTCCAGCCAGATTCTCCGATCCGGCTTGGAATAGTCTGATGCATTTTTTAACAGGTTGATGACTGCTTCTGTCAGCCAGTCTCCGTCACAGACCAGTTCGGTTTCCTCCTCACATTCTATCGTCAGGCTCTGGTTTCGCTCCTTTGTCAGATATTGAACCCCCTCTTCCGCCATTTTGAGTATTGTCAAAAGATTGGTCTTTCTCCGTTCAAACTGAATGGCACCCGCCTCAATCCGTGCCAGTTTTAACATCGACAGCACCATCCATTCCATGCGGGTCAGCTGATTTTTTGATTCAATGAGCATCTCTTTTTGCTTTTGCGGGTCCGGAACCCTATCCTCCACCAGCAAATCAATAAATACATTAAGCGATGCCAGCGGTGTCTTTAACTGGTGGGAAATATCCGAAATAATATCCCGCAAAAATGCCTTTTCCTCCTGCTCTTTTAATTTACTTTCCTTTAAAGAACTCACCATCTTATAAAAATTCGTATATAAAATACCAATCGTTCCCTGCTTATACTCCTCCTCTGCCGCCTGATCGTCTCCTTCCACCACTTCAACCATAATTCTGGATATATTTTCCATTTCACAATATGACTGATTCAAGATATGGTATGACACACCATACATCACCAAAGAAAACAGGATGCAGATAACCAATAGTTCCGCCACATGATGCCATTCTCCATCAAATGCGGCGCAGCTCCACAGGAAAACAACCGCTATAAATACAATGAAAACCAATATATACCTTAACCGAAATGCCTTGCGCTCATAATTACTTTTCATCCATTCTCACCACTTTAACCCATTCCCATTGCCTGACAAATCCATAAATACCCAAACAACTTCTCAAGTCTGCCGTTTGCGGAACCGATATCCAACTCCCCGCACCGTCTCAATCCAGTCAGCATCCTCTGAAAGTTTACTCCGAAGCCGTTTCATATATACAGACAAAGTATTGTCATCCACAAATGCATCCTCTGCATCATACAGCCGTTCCAACAACTGGTTTCTTGTAAGCACCTGTCCCTCATGCTGCACCATTTCCTTAAGAAGCCTTAGTTCATTGGGTGTACATTCGATTAACTGTTCATCACATAGGAGTCGAAATTCCTTTATTAAAAATTTGTGCCTGCCAAACAGGTAAATATCCTCCGGCTGCTCCGATTTCTTTGCATACTGAAACCGGCGGATATTGGCGGCAATTCTGGACAACAGCTCTTTTACCCTGTAAGGCTTTGTCACATAATCATCCGCTCCAAGCTCCAAACCCTGTACAATATTAACCTCCTCTGCTACCGCAGTCAAAAATATAATTGGAGTTATGATTCCTCTGCTCCGTATCTCTTTGCAAAACGCATATCCCGTTCCATCCGGCAGCATGACATCCAACAGGATCAAATCCGGATTCTGCTCCACCAACTTCCGGGCTTTTTCAAGATTTGGCGCATGCATTACCTCATATCCCTCCGTTTCAAGCGCATATTCCGTTCCCATTGCCAATGCAAAGTCATCCTCGACCAGTAAGATTCTTCCCTCCATCTTTCTTTCCTTTCCTATTCATTGATTTCAATATTATATGTTTTTTTCAGAAAAATGTAAAGTAAGCGCAAGCCTTAACCCGCTCACCGGATTCCTGTAGGAAATGTCCGCAGGTATATACACAAACCGGCATATTTACAACAAAAAAGAGTATTCCAACAGTAAACGCACGTGAACATTTACCATCTGCAATACTCTTTCTTAGATTTCATCCGATACTTGGCATGTGTTCTCTTCCACACAGGAACACATACCACTGTCCGAATATTCCGTTACTCCTCGGAAGCCTCTTCCTCTGTCTGTTCAGCCTCTTCTTCCCCGGAACTTTCTTCCTCTCCACCGTCTGACTCGGATTCGGCATCTTCTTCCTCTACCGTTCCTTCCTCTTCACCATACTCTTCGTATTCTTCAGCCATTTCCTCTTCCTGCTGTTTTAAATAGGTGTCTTCGTCAATCTCAACATACTTTGCATTATCATAGAGGAAATCCACCACCTTCTCATAAACAAGCTGGTATCCCACATCTTCTTCCGTATAGTCCTTAAAAAATTCTTCGGAACTTTCATATCCAAAATCCTCAAAATTATCCTCGACGTATTTCTTAATCTCGTCTGTTGTGCAGTCAATTCCCTCTGCATATGCTACCGCGCCAATCACTAATTCATAATGGACATTTTCTAAGATGCTCTCCTTCTTTGACTCCTCATCATATCCAAAAAGATCTAAAAGCTCCTCAACTTCCATGCCATACATTGCCGCACTGTTTTCCATTTCTGCGTCAAAATACTCCTCACACTGCGTATAGAGTTCTTCCGGATAACCGTCAAAGGTTGAATTATTCACCACATATTCCATAATGTCCGAAACTGCGCTGTTTTTATATTCATCTTCCTTTGACTCCATAATCTCTTTTCTGGTAGCCTCATTATATTCTTCCACAGAAGCATATTCGGTATTCTTTTTTACAAATGCATCATTGTACTCCGGCAGATGTTCCTCTGTAACCTCATCAATCGTGATATCTAATGACAACTTTTTTCCCTCATCGCCTTCCTCTGCAAAATCTTCTGTCAACGTAAGTTCTACCTTCTTCTTCTCGCCTGCCTTCATGCCAATGATTGCCTCTTCCGCCTCCGGATAGAAAAAGCCTTCACCGACAAGAATCTCTTCCTCTTCACCGGAATAATCCTCAGAATCTATGCCTTCCAGTTTTGCCTGATAATCCAGCACAACATTGTCACCCATCTCTATGCCCCTGTCCGTAATCGTTTTATATTCGGCATATTCCCACATCTGCATGTCAATCTGTTCCATAACCTCGTCATCCGAAACATCAAATACCACTTTGTCCACTTCGAGATTTTTGTATTCGCATAACTGTACATAATCCGAATAATCCACATCCAGTAAATACTTTGATTTTGCCTTTCCACAGCCTGCCAAAGCACAGACCATCATAATACCTGCCAATACAACTGCAATTTTCTTCTTCATTCTATTCTCCTTCTATGCTCTTTTCTATTCAATAAATCCTTCCTTAAACAGATACCAGTAAAATTTATCATGAATTTGTGTAAAAGTAAAGAATTCTCATTACAATTCATGTTTTTTTCACTCTTTTCTAAGGCAGGTCGTATCCCGCTGCTTTATAGAGATCATACCACTCCTGCCTGCTAAGCCGTACTTCATTCGCCCTGCAAACATCTTTTAAATGCTCCTCTGTCATCGTTCCAACGATCACCTGAATGTTTGCCGGATGCCGTAAAATCCATGCAACTGCTATCGCTGCCTTTGTCACATCATACCGTTTCGCCAGTTCTTCTAAACACATATTAAGCTCCGGGAACTTCTCATTATCAATAAAAGTCCCCTCAAAAAAACCATATTGCAGCGGCGACCATGCCTGAATCGTAATTCCATTCAGCCTGCAATAATCCATGAGTTCCAGCTCTCTTCCCGCCGCCTTATCAGACTGCGCCTCAATTCCCTGGCTCACCATGCCCGCATGCATAAGACCAAACTGCACCTGATTTACCAAAAATGGTTCCTTACAGGCTGATTGCAGTAACTCCATCTGCGTTTTATGAAAGTTGCTGACACCAAACTGCCGTACCAATCCCCAGTGTTCTAACCGATATAATGCCTCTGCCACCTCATCGACTTCCATCAATGCATCCGGTCGATGCAGCAGCAGCAAATCAATGCAGTCAATTTGCAGCCTTTTAAGGCTCTCCTCCACTGCCGATACGATATGCGCCGCAGAAGAATCATAATACCCATCCCGGATCCCGCATTTCGTCTGAATCCTCATACGATCCCGCATACCTTTACTTTCGGAAAGCACCTTGCCAAATATCTCCTCACTGCGGCCGGCTCCATAAATGTCTGCATGGTCAAACAGCGTAATCCCCTGTTCCAACGCAATATTGACAAGCTTTCCTGCCTCCTGCACCGAAAGCCGTTCCATCCTCATGCATCCAAGCGCAATCCGGCTTGCATCCATATCCGAATTTCCAAGATTCATTGCCATTGGCCCTTCTAATGGTTTGACACCGGTACGCACATATCCTATTTTATCGGCAACCCGGCTTGCCATTCTCCTCAGAATGTTTTTATGCGTTTTTGTCACATGGTAATAAATATTTTCGACACTGGCGGCAAACTTCTCTGTCGAAAACCGTTCCACGCTGTTTTCTGCATTTGTCCGATAATCGACCCCTTCATTGTTCCACAACACGGTATCCAATCCATCAAAAAATGTCCGCTTATCCTTGTAACCGAAACCATTTTGACCATTTATCAGAACACCATCTAAACACGGATCCATTCTTGCCACAACGGGAACACCGGATGCTAACGACTCAATATAGGTAAGACCCTGTGTTTCACTGGTCGAAGCAGAGACAAACACATCTGCAATCTGATAGTAATGCGTAATCTCGTCCCAGGGTTTTGCCCCTGCAAAAATAATCTGCTTCCGGTTTTTTTGTGTCCTGGCTTTTTTCTCCAATGCAGACCGATATGGTCCATCCCCCACCAGCAAAAAAGTGATGTTTGGTCTTTGTTCCATATATCCATCCAGATAACCCACGATTTCATCAATATTTTTCTCTTCGGAAATCCTTCCCAGATACAGCACAACTTTATGATTTTGAGGAATGCCAAGCGAAGCCTTCAGCCTGCTCTTTGCCTTCTCGTCATCCCTTACACGAAAACGGCTTAAATCAATCCCGGTTGGTATCACATTGATATCCGGCTTTACACCATACTTTTGCATAAGTTCAGCAACTTTTTTCGTTGGCACAATCAATTCCTCTGCGCCATGCACGCTAAATTTGCTAAACATTTTCACAAGCTTCTTCGCTCTTTCTTCATTTGATATATATTTTTTGATATAGTGCGTATAATCCTCATAAATCGTATGGTATGTATGCACCACAGGAATAAATAGCTCATGCGCCATAATCCAGCCAAACATGCCAATTGAAAATTCTGTATTGGTGTGAATAATGTCTAATTTCATCTTATGGATTTTAAATGCAATTTTGGGATCATACACATGCCCTATCCGCCGTTCCGGTACAAAGGAACACTCTTTGGAAGATACCCGGTACACACCCTTTTCATTCGTGGAAGCGCCCGGTGTCTTGGTTGTAATAACATACACATTGTGTCCTTTTTTTTCCAACTCTTTTTTCAACAGATATACAGAGTTTGCCACGCCATTCAGCTCCGGATAATAAGTATCTGTAAATAATCCTATATTCATAATACAAATTCCTCCAATTCCTGCTTTGCTGCCATCAGGCACTCTTTCATCCGAGGCGCCAATTCACCACAAGTTCCTTCCAACAGCATCCGCACAGCCCTGTCTGCCGGATATCGTTCCTTATTCACTGCCACATTCACCAGAGCATCATACATATCCGCCAAAGACACAAGCTGTGCCTCAACCGGTATTTTATCCCCTGACAGCCCCTCGGGATATCCCGTTCCATCATACCGTTCATGATGATACCGGCATACATTGTAGCTGATTCGGTAAAACAATCCTTCCTCAAATTCCAACATTACTTTAATGATATCACTGCCCTTTACCGTATGTTGTTTCATATACTCTATTTCCTCCGGTAAAAGCCGCCCCTGCTGGCTAATGAGGAAATCCGATATGGTAATTTTGCCTAAATCATGCATTCCCGCCGCCTGAACAATATATTCGATCTTCTGATTTGTCATTTTCGAGCGTGGATAAAGCGCTGCATACTGCCTTGCCAAAATCCTTGTATATCCTTCTATATAACGAATATGCAAATCGGATTCTGTATCCCGAAGCGTAATCATATCCCTTAAGATTTTTATCACATTTTCGTTATGGCGCTGCAATTTTTCATGCTGCCGGTTCAACTCTGCTGTCAGTACCCGATCCAGTTCTGCCATATGGTTCTTATGCTCGGAAAGTTCAATCATATTATGTACACGCTGCCTAATAATATTCTCCTGAAAAGGTGTCCTGATTACATCCGCTGCGCCTAACGCATAACTTCTCTCAATCGCTTCGTCATCCTCATCACCCATGATCAGTATGACCGGTAACGTTTGCAGATATCCGCCCTGCTGCATATACTCCACAATCCGGCAGCCATCCATGAGAAACAACCCAATATTCAACAGTATCAGGGCAATCTCATCCGGATGCTCTTCCATATATTGAATCCCCTCCAGACCATTTCCACTCTCGACAATCTGATATTCTTTTTCTAACATCTGTCTTAATGTTACACGGTTTATCTCAGTATCTTCAATAATAAGTACCGTATCTCTGTTCTGTTCTCTCGTTGTTCTAAGCATTTCACTACTGATTAAGCCCTTTCTCCGCTCTCGCCCTCGCCTCTTCAATCTCCGCAGCCTTTTTTGCTTCATCCTCTAAGGCTTCCCGGTTCAAACGGTCGATAATTTCCTGAGCCTTTTGCAAATCTTCTTTCTTTTTTCCTTCCTCTATAAATTCATCCACATCTACCTTATTCGCATCTAAGATGGAATTAATTCTCTCCTGCTCCTGCGTCTTGCGCCGGGCTTCTTCAATCTCCTGCTGTTTTTGTATGATAGCTTCCTGTTTTTCCCTCTCTAATCGGTTCAATATCTCCAAAGCATCCTTATTATCCGCCTGGTACTTCTTTGTGGAAAACAGTTCATCCCTGTCACCTTCTGTCTGGTTTTGCATTGCCTCTCCCCACCAGGTATCACTATTATCTTTGGCGTTATTCTTCGCTGTTTTCTTTTCCGTATTTCCTTCCGTCTTGGAATTATCCATATTATAACCTGTCGTATCAGCGGCAGTATTTTCCTGATTTCGTTCCATACTTTCCCTTAACTGCCTGGAAACCGGCTTCGGAGTATTATTATCCAAATGAAAAACCGGTAAAATGACTAATCGCCACCATTTCACAATATTACTGCGGATATTACCAAAAAAATTCCATATAGCCATATTCTGCCTCCTTTACTTATTTAATATTATGCTTGATATTTTGTGATAAAATTGCACCTCCCAAAACTCTGTATCCATACCCTCTTATAATATTATATATAACAATCCGGCTTGTTTCTCAACAAAAATCTTCTTTTATATTTCAGTTTTGCATAATCCGTCACCCGCTTTAAACAGGTGACATCAGCAGTTCCTCCTACCACACCCACAATCGTCATGCCCTGCACAAACTTCCCATACAAAAGCTCATGGGAAAGCGCTTTCGCAGAATCGTCAATCTGTCTTACAATCTGAAGCTCGGTCACAAATTCCGCCATCTCATCCACTTCGCCTGACTCCCGCTCCTCCATATGATACCGTTCAATCAGACGGTTGAGTTCTGCATCCTTTGTCCGCAGCAGATTACCACTTTTCAGGCTGGTATCAATCATTTTCAAAATAAACAGTTTTTCCCTGTCTGTTGTGTATTCAAATCCATAACTAATCGCAATCTCATAAATGCTCTTTAAAAGGACGGAAACAAAAACAGGAATATCCGGCAAACCTACACCAAACAGTCCCATTCCTACACCTTCGACAGAAGTAATGGCAAGATTCTTTACTGCTGTATACTTTGCCTGCCGCTCAAATTTTTTTACCAGCTTTGCATCAAATATCTCTTTCTCCATCAATTTTTCGTTTTCTTTATAGATATTTTGCTGCTTTTCCTTATTATATGTCTTTTCAATCAGTGCCGCTCCCTTATCAAATACTGTGATAAATGCTTTGTTAAAAGCAGCTTCCAATGTATTCTGCAAGGTTGCCGGCACCTTCTTTTCCACAAATTTCACCCACTTTGCGGTCTTATCCATAACATATTTCACTACATAGGATTCTTCCCTTAATTCCTGTAATCTCCACTCATTTTCCCATGAAAACCGGCTCATATGCACTCCTTACACCATTCCATGCCATATTACAAACCACTCCTCACCCTCCACAATATTATAAGGGGTTTGCATAAAATATTCAATATCAAACCTGATTTATCCAACCTGATTTTTTTTAAACTGTTACACAGGCAATCGCTGCTTCTCTTTCCCAACCCCCTATTTCAAATCATTTGCATCTTATATACCAATCACATTTTTTCTTTACTTTTTCACCCGGCATAAAGATGCATTTTACATCAATTTTTCCTCTTTTTCTTCATTTTTTTAGCATATATTTCACATTTTATCATTCTTGTTTTACTACTTTTCATCATCATGATAGAATGACACATTTTCCTGCATTCACCCCGTTACACATTTTATATCTTCATTTCCACATTTATTTTCTTTGTATCATCACATTATTCAATCCGATACCACACCAGCCTTCATATCCCTTACATACTGTGCAACATGAGGAACCGCATCTTTTCCATATTGCGCAATAATCTTTACAATAGCGCTGCCAACGATTGCTCCGTCCGAAAGACCAGCCATTTTCTTTGCCTGTTCCGGCGTGGAAATGCCAAATCCAACAGCAACCGGTGTATCCGTCACACTCTTTACATGTTCAACCATCGTTCCAATATCCGTGTTAATTTCAGAACGCACACCCGTAACACCCAGTGATGACACACAGTAGATAAAGCCTTCTGCTTCTTTTGCAATGGTTTCTATGCGCGTCCTGGAGGTCGGTGCAATCATGGAAATCAAGTCAATTCCATTTTCCCTGCATACAGAAGACAGCTCTGCCTTTTCCTCAAACGGAATATCCGGAACAATCACGCCATCTATTCCAACTTCTGCACATCGTTTCATAAACTGTGTTTTGCCGTATACATAAATCGGATTCGCATAGGTCATGAAAACGAGTGGAATATCTATTTCTTCGCGCAGCCTTTCCACCAGATCAAACAAAGCATCCGTTGTTGTTCCGGAAGAAAGCGCCCTTAAATCCGCCTCCTGAATCACCGGTCCCTCTGCAATCGGATCCGAAAATGGAATCCCAATCTCAATGATATCGGCACCATTTTCTGCCATAGCCTTAACAATTTGAAAGGTGGTCTCCAGATCCGGATCGCCACCGGTAACAAATGGAATAAATACTTTTCCCTTTTTAAATGCATCACTAATCCTACTCATAAATCTCCACTCCTCTGTATCTTGCAATTGCGGCTACATCCTTATCACCACGTCCTGAAATCGTTACAATAATAATCTGATCCTTGCGCATCTGACCTGCAATCTTCATCACATGGGCAACTGCGTGGGAACTCTCTATCGCCGGAATAATCCCTTCCATCCTGGAAAGATATTCAAACGCTTTTACAGCTTCCTCATCCGTGATTGGCACATAAGATGCCCTCCCGGTTTCATTCAACCATGCATGTTCCGGTCCAATTCCCGGATAGTCAAGCCCCGCAGAAATAGAATAAACCGGCGCAATCTGACCATATTCATTCTGGCAGAACAAGGATTTCATGCCGTGAAAAATACCCATAGATCCGTTGGCAATGGTTGCCGCATTTTTTGGATGATCCACTCCAAGCCCTGCTGCCTCACAGCCGATGAGCTGGACATCTTCATCCTTAATATATTCATAGAATGAACCCATCGCATTACTTCCACCACCTACACAGGCTACAACTGCATCCGGGAGTTTTCCCTCCGCCTCAAGAATCTGGGCGCGGCTTTCCTTGCTGATAACACTCTGAAAATCCCTTACAATCATCGGGAACGGGTGCGGCCCCATAACCGATCCCAATACATATAATGTATCATCTACACGACTTGTCCACTCACGCATGGCTTCATTTACTGCATCCTTTAATGTCTGAGTTCCGGTTGTCACTGCATGCACCTTTGCTCCGAGCAGTTCCATCCGAAATACATTCAGCGCCTGGCGCTCGGTATCCTCTTTTCCCATAAAAATTTCACATTCCATTCCCATAAGCGCTGCTGCGGTTGCCGTTGCCACTCCGTGCTGTCCTGCACCAGTCTCTGCAATCACTCTCGTCTTACCCATTTTCTTTGCAAGCAATACCTGACCTAAGACATTATTAATCTTGTGGGAGCCGGTATGGTTTAAATCCTCCCGTTTTAAATAAATTTTTGCCCCGTTCAGGTCTTTTGTCATCTTCTCCGCATAATAGAGAAGCGATGGTCTTCCGGCATAATTTTTCATCAAATCATCCAGTTCTTTCACAAACTCCGGATCTGTTTTGTAGTGTTCATAAGCTTTCTCCAATTCATGCACAGCATTCATTAATGTTTCCGGAACATACTGTCCACCGTACTCTCCATATCTTCCTGTTTCCATAGTTACTCCTTTCAACGATAAAGAAATGTTTGCGGTCATGCCCGTTTATTTGTTCCAGGCATGCACCACGGATATGATTTTCTCTATTTTCTCTGCATCTTTACACCCATCTGTCTCCACGGAACTGCTGACATCTATGCAGCATGGCAGAGTGATATTCCTCTCCTGCAAAGAATCCAAAATTTTTATCACATTATTACAATCAATCCCCCCCGCCAGCAAATATGGTTTTGACAGGCAGGGAATCAGTCTGTGGTCAAACACTTTTCCTCCTCCGCCATATTCATCTTCCATAAAAGCATCTAACAGCAGATAGTCAACCGGCAGTTTTTCTGCCTCTAACACTTGTCTTGTACTCTTCACGCGGACAGCCTTGATAACAGGTATATCATAATCTGACTCCCGCCTCTTTGCAAGATTTGCATACAGCCTGTGAATATACTCCTCATCCTCATCTCCATGAAGCTGTATAAGGTCTATCACATGATATGCTGCCAGCTTTACAATAAAATCGATCTCCTCATTGACAAATACACCCACCGCCTTAATCGACGGCTTTAACCTGTTCTTTAGCAGCCTGGCTGTCTCAAAATCAATCTTTCTTTTCCTGCCGGCAAAGATAAATCCAATCCACTCCGGTTCATACTGGTTTACATAATCTACATCTTCTATTCGTTTCAGCCCACAAATCTTTATATCCATTTTTCTCTTCTTTCCTGTCCACTCAACAAGCAGCCTGCTCAAAGTCCCTTTAGTTCATTAAGCTTTGCCTTCTTATCATCCGCCCGCATTAATGTCTCTCCGACTAAAACGGCATTTACCCCTTCGTTCTCAAATGCTGCCACATCTTCCCGCTCACGGATGCCGCTTTCTGCCACAAAAATAGTTCCCTCCGGTGCATATTTGCGCAGCCTGGTACTGTTTTGGATGTCCACGGAAAAATCTTTCAGATTGCGGTTATTCACACCGATCACTCTGGCGCCTGCCCTGGTTGCCATTCTGATTTCCTCCTCATCATGCGCCTCCACTAAAGCAGTAAGTCCCAATTCGTCACAGATGCTTATACTCTCTTTCATGAAATCCACATCAAGCAGTGCGCAGATCAGCAGGACGGCATTGGCGCCTAACACCTTTGCCTGATAGATCTGATAAGTATCCACCGTAAA
Organism: Clostridium sp.; assembly: GCA_023664325.1. GTDB lineage: Bacteria > Bacillota > Clostridia > Lachnospirales > Lachnospiraceae > CAG-590. The sequence goes on along the minus strand of JAMPFS010000031.1, from coordinate 17,596 downwards.
ATCTTTCCGCAATATCGGCAGTCTCACCGCCTGACGGATTTCCTCTAAATACCGGTCACTTCCCAGAAAATACTTTGGTTCCGTCAGCACAGAGAGGCAATCCGCTCCCGCCGCCTCATATTCCCTGGCGATATCCACATATGGGAAATCTCCGGCAATCACACCCTTTGACGGTGACGCCTTTTTCACCTCGCAGATAAAGGAAATCCCATCCTGCTTCAGTGTGTGTTCAAATATAAAATCCGGTAACATTCCCTTTGTTTCCAATGCCATTTCTTTCATCTTTTCCGGGGAAATACTCTTTTTCTCCTCTGCTACCTGAATCCGCTTGTCCTTTGCTATTTTTTCTAAAATGTCTGCTGCCATAGCCTGCACTTGTCCTTCCTTTTTCTTTCCATCCAAACAGCAACCTTGCCGGGGCTACTTATTCGTCAGTTCCACAAACTGATTCAACACATTAAGCGCCTTGCCACTGTCAATCATTTCCTCCGCAACCTTCGCCGCCTCCTGAATGTTTGGCGCTTTCCCTGCTATATAAATGCATGCTGCCGCATTCATAATCACGGCATTTCTCTTTGCGCCCCTTTCCTCACCGCTTAAAATTGCCCTGGTAATTGCTGCATTTTCTGTCGGATCACCACCAACCAATTCACTTTTGTCACATTTCTCGAATCCAAAATCCTCCGGTTCCATCACATACTTCTTAAATTCCCCGTCATGTATCTCGCAAACCGTAGTTGGAGCGCTCATAGAAATCTCATCCAGACAATCCTGCCCATACACAACCATGCCATTTGTCACGCCAAGTCCGGCAAGTACCGATGCCATCTGCTCAACCAGTTCTTCTTTATAAACGCCAAGAATCTGCATCTTGGCACAGGCTGGGTTTGTAAGCGGCCCTAAGATATTGAAAATAGTCGGAATCCCCAGTGCTTTGCGAACAGGCGCAACATACTTCATTGCCTGATGATACACCTGTGCAAACATAAAACTCATATTGCAAGCGGCAAGCACCTCGCCCATCTTTTCCGGGGAGATGGTAATATTTGCTCCAAGCGCCTCTAATACATCCGCTGCGCCGCATTTGCTGGATACACTCCGGTTTCCATGCTTGGCAATCGGAACTCCAGCAGCGGCTGCCACCATACCGCTGGTCGTTGAAATATTAAAGGAATTTGCACAATCTCCACCGGTTCCCACAATTTCCAGCACTTTTGCCGGATCACATGGCAGGTTTGCCGCATGGCTTCTCATACCCTTTGCGCTGGCTGTAATCTCATCTGTAGTCTCACCCTTCATATGAAGGGCAGTCAGATATCCCGCTGCCACCGGTTCCGAAACCTCACCATTAAAAATCTCGTCCATACATGCGTATGCCTCATCATAAGTTAAATCCTGTCCTGCTGCTACCTTTTGTAATGCTTCTGTAATCATTTCTCGTTACCTCCTGTTTTATCTTATAGTTCATTTAAAAAATTTTCAAGCATTTCCCTTCCATACTCTGTAAGTACCGATTCCGGGTGGAACTGAAATCCGTATATATCTTTTTCCCTATGCTTCACCGCCATGACCTCCCCATCCTCCGTCCTTGCAATTACTTCCAAACATTCCGGCAGGCTCTCACCCACGGCAGCAAGGGAATGATATCTTGCAATGCTGATATTTTGTGGAATCCCTGCAAAAATATCTGATTTTTCATCAAAAAGAATCGTACTCTGTTTTCCATGCATTAATTCTTTTGCATAAGTAATGGTTCCTCCAAAGGACTCACAGATTGCCTGATGCCCCAGGCATACACCAAGAATCCTTACCGGCTTTGCGTAAGTTTTAAGCAGTTCTTCACAGATTCCTGCATCTGCCGGTCTGCCCGGGCCCGGTGACAAAATGATATATTCCGGGGACAGTTTTTCAATCTCTTTTACTGTCATTTCATCATTCCGTATCACTTTAATTCCATAATTGTCTTCTTTTCCCGCTAAATTATCACCTTTTTCAAATCGTTCCTTCAAAATACCGCCAACCAACTGCACCAGATTGTAGGAAAAGCTATCGTAGTTATCAATCAACAAAACCATCATCCATTCACCTCCGCTGCACGTTTGACTGCCTCAATAACAGCCCCCGCCTTGTTGGCACACTCCATGTATTCATTATCCGGCACACTGTCTGCCACAATTCCGGCTCCCGCCTGCACATACACCTTATCACCTTTTTTCACGGCAGTACGGATTGCAATACACACATCCAGGTTTCCTGAAAAATCCAGATATCCAATCGCTCCGCCATAGATACCGCGCGCCACAGGCTCTAACTCATCAATAATCTCGCATGCCCGAAACTTTGGCGCACCGGACAAGGTTCCCGCCGGCAATAATGCTGCAATGGTATCACAGCCGTCCTTATCTTCCCTGAGTTTCCCCACCACTGTGGAAGCAATATGCATAACCTGGGAAAACCGATGGATCTGCATGTATTCCTCTACCTCCACTGTTCCAAACTCCGCAATCCTGCCGATATCATTCCTCGCTAAATCAACCAGCATATTATGTTCCGAACATTCCTTTTCATCTGCCAGCAATTCGGTTTCCAATGCATCATCCACTTCTTTTGTCGCCCCGCGCTTTCTTGTGCCTGCCACGGGAAAGGTCGTAAGCTTGCCACTTACAAGCTTTACCATGGTTTCCGGTGATGTTCCTGCAATTTCCACATCATCACAACCAATGAAATACATATATGGCGAAGGATTTGTGGTGCGGAGCACACGGTATGTATTAATCAGGCTGCCCTGGTAATCTGCCTCAAATCTTCTTGAAACCACTCCCTGAAAAATATCACCTTCCCGAATATAGTGCTTCGTCTGTTCCACCATTTCACAGTATGCATCCTTTGTCAGATTACAGGTAAATTCCACATCCCTGTCTGCCTGTTCCGGCGCAAGCGGTGAAGTATCCTCAATCAGATGAATCATTTTCTCAATTTCAAGCAGCGCCGACTTATAGCCTTTCTCACCATCCTCGCTGCGGTAATTCGCAATCACGCTGATTTTCTGTTTCAAATGATCGTATGCAATGACCTTATCAAACAGCATCAGATTATAATCATCAAAATCACTCTCTTTTAAATGAAGCTTTGGCTCCGCATAGCCAATCATTTCATAGGAAAAATATCCAACAAGACCACCGGTAAAAGTCGGCATGCCTTGAATCTTCGGTGAACGGTACTGTGCCAAGAGATCTCTCAATGCGCCATATGCATCCTGCCTGTTCTCGGTCACCATAGCGCCGCTCTTCATTTTCACAATACCGTTTTTACAGCGAATCTGCAACAGTGGATTTACACCGAGGAAAGAATACTGACCCCATTGTTTTCCACCTTCCACACTCTCTAATAAATAGTATCTGCTGTCAATTTCTTTTAATCTGCGAAGCAATGTAATCGGTGTAACGATGTCTGCATAAATCTCTTTGCACACCGGAATCATGTTATATTCCTTTTCGTATACCTTTGCTTCTTCATAATCCGGAAACATATTCCTTCTCCTTTCCTGTTTATATTCTGTTCCAGGTGATGGTAAACGTAAAAAAACCTTCTGCCCCTTAACAGGGACAAAAGGTTATAAACTCAACTTCTGCGGTACCACCCAAATTGATGCAGCTGCATCCACTCTCTCAACATACTAGCATATGTTCCCCATTGATAACGGACAGGTTCCCGTTGGCATCTACTCTGAATTGTCATTTCAAGCCACCCTCGTAAGTCCATTCAACTACTGACCACCTGCTGATTCCCACCATCACAGCTCTCTGAAAAGCTTCACAATAGCCTACTCCTCTTACTCATCGGTTTGTTAATACAATATAACTGACTCTGTCAGTGTTTGCTTCGTTGTGCGAAAACATTAATGCACTTAACTGCTATATAGTATATTCCTGAAAAAAGAATTTGTCAAATTATTTTTTCTATTTGTTGCGCACGATGCGAAGGAAGCGATCCACATACCGCTTATCGAAATCACAGGCATCTGCATATTCCTCGCTGCCGTCCTTTGGCACGCCAAGTGACATGACTTTTTCATCAAATTCCTCCAGCTCCAGATATGTATCCTCATAGCGCTTCACAGCATCATTCGTATACGGCTGTGAAAAGACAATTTCCTTCTCGTCAAAATATATGCAATAGGAAAAAGTTCCCTTTTTCTTGTATTCCTTTATGGCAATGCTTTTCCAGCCAAAGCATGCCTTTGCCTTTGTGATATCCCCATACGAATAGCTCATCCCCGTCGGATGCAGGGTACTATAGCATATGATTTTATCCGGTGTGACAAAGGTTACATTGACAAGCGCAAGATAAAACAACACGCACCAGACACCGGCGGATATTAATTTATGCTTCCAGAGGATAGAAAAAAGAAATGCCAAATCATTTGTATTTCTCTCCGGCACATGACGCAGCCGCTCGGTCAAATAGATAACTGCCCCCATAAACGGAAGCTCCGTAATGAGAATCAGCACCAGTTCCCCACTGCCCTGAAATTCATAAAACAGCCATCCCTCCGGGGCAAACAGCCGGATAATGAGTTCATTGATTAGGACAATGGCGGCAATTCCCACAATAATTGTCAGCAGCATGGCAGGGATAATCCAAATTTCCTGCCTTCCCTTTTCCTTCATGCGTGCCTTCTGGTACTTGCGCTTCTGAAAATAAGTGTGCCACTGCAACGTCAGAAACAGTATGCCTAATAGCGCAAACAGCGCATTTATTGTCAAAATATCGGGATGATTGTAACAGCGCTGTATGTTGACAAACAAGCCGATAACCGGTGCGCCAAACACCAGGCTCCAAATCACCATCTGCACGGTAGACGGACAGGAAAAATCCTTCACGGTTTCCCGCAGTTCAGCAGCCTCCTCACCCTCTAAAAATGCGATGGTTTCCTCGTATTCCTTCAGCATGCCGTTTTCCATACCATAATCCCTGCTCAACGACTGACAGAGAGTTTTCTTCATATCACAAATGCTGCCTGCATCCTCAAACTTTTCTGCCTGTTTCTGAAGAATACCCTGTATCTCCCGCAGTTCTAACTCCTGTATGTGCCGTATTTCCTCAATCCCAAATTCCAGATAGCGCAGGAGCTTAATTCGTTTTAAATGCAGTACATCCTCCTCCGTATAGGAACGGTAGCCGTTTGCCTCCTCACGGCTTATGGCAATTAACCCTTTTGCCTCATAGTGCCGGATGCTCTTAGCGGTCAGCCCGGTCAGTTTTTCCACTTCATTAATTTTCATAAATACCTCGTTTCTGTCTGCTAACATATTGGTTCCTTTCCCCTGTTTATAAGCCCTAACCCAGGGGGAAAGTCAAGTTTTTTATGAAAAAAAATTAAATTTGCGCAATTATTTTTACCTTTTAAAGCTGTGATAGTGGTTTCTGCAATCTTGCCTGCTGATGCTGTTCTTTGCACTCCATAGCATAATCCATTAAAAACTTATAGAACTCTTCTACCACCGGACTATCCGAAAATTCTTTGTTATATGTGATAATAATGTCTCTTTTACATTCCGGGCTTGTAATTGGCAGCAATACCATATTATTTGACCGGCCTGCGCTCTCCCACGAATATTCCGGCCAAAATCCCACGCCAAGCCCTGCACTGATTAGACTTCTTACCGCCTCAAAATTCATACTCTCAAAAACAATGTCCGGTTTGAATCCCGCCTCAATGCAAAACTGGTCACAAATGCTCCTGATTGGTCTTGTATCTGCCATAAAAATGAACCCTTCACCGGCAACTTCTTTCAGTTCAATAGATTCATAAGCGGCATATTTGGAATTTGCCGGCACTGCAAGGAAAAAATCTTCCTCCAGCAAATTCTGATTTGCTGCCGGATTCCTTCTTGGAAGAGTTGCAGTGATGCACAAATCATAGTCGGTTGCCGACTGGCTCTGCACAAACTGGAAATGAACCTCCGGATGCTTCTCTTTATAAGCAATAATACAGTTCGTTACAAGAATAGATGCCGCCAATACGTTCAAATGTATGGTCTGATGCCGCTTTTTTGATGTATCCTGAAGCTTTTTGGGCAGATTATCAAGACTTTGCATGATTGGCTTTAGTTCCTCCACCAAAAGCCTGCCCGATGCGCTTAAGGTAATCCCGCCTTTTCTCCGGTCAAACAGCTTCACACCAAGCTCTGCCTCTAACCGCTTAATGGACTGGGATAATGCCGGCTGAGCAATATGCAGGGAATTTGCCGCCTTTGTAATATGTTCATACTGTGCCGCTACCAAAAAATATTGTAATTGTTGTAATTCCATATTTATTCTCCATTTCCACAGTAAAAATATGGATTCCCGAAATCTTCGAAAATCCATACTCCGATACTATTTTCATTAATTATAACTTCTATATTATGATATGTCAAGTAGATATATAAAATGATTCGCTGCCCATGATATTTTTGCAAAAAGACATTGCCTTTCCTGCATTTTCTGTTTAAAATATATCCTAGTACAACGAATAATCCGTTGCACCAGATGGCAGTCATTGCCATACCAGAATACTATCAACATAATATATGAATGAAAAGGAGGCTTTTATTTATGGGATGTTTAACAGGAAAAGTCGCAATTATCACCGGCGCAGGAAGGGCAGTCTTAAGTGATGGCAGATGTGGTTCCATCGGCTACGGAATTGCCACCGCCTATGCAAAAGAAGGTGCCAATCTTGTCATTACCGGACGCAACGTCAAAAAATTAGAGGATGCAAAGGAAGAACTGGAACGACTCTATTCCATTCAGGTATTAACAGTACAGGCAGATACAAATGCCGATGCAGACAACGAAACAGTCGTTGGCAATGTCATTCAGCAGACGATAGATACATTTGGGAGAATTGATATTCTGATTAACAATGCCCAGGCATCTGCCTCCGGCGTGCCACTTGCCGAACACACTACAGAACAATTTAATCTCGCCATATATTCCGGTCTTTATGCCACATTTTATTATATGAAAGCCTGCTATCCGCATTTAAAAGAGACGCAGGGTTCTGTCATTAACTTTGCTTCCGGAGCCGGACTCTTCGGCAACTTTGGACAATGTGCCTATGCAGCAGCCAAAGAAGGAATCCGTGGACTTACCCGCGTTGCCGCCACCGAATGGGCAAAGGACGGAATCAATGTAAATATAATCTGTCCTCTTGCATGGACAGCACAATTGGAACAATTCCAAAATGCATATCCGGATGCCTTTGAAAAGAATGTCCATACGCCGCCAGCCGGACATTTTGGCGATGCCGAAAATGAAATCGGCAGGGTTTGTGTACAGCTCGCATCCCCTGATTTCAAATATATGACAGGAGAAACCTTAACCCTGGAAGGCGGATTGGGACAGCGCCCGTAAAACCGAAGCCCGATTGTTTTATATGTCTGGAAGCCGCCCTGTGAATGGGCAGTTTCCGGATGTGATACAAGGAATCGATGATTAGAATCTGTGCCATTGCAACTGCACATTCACTCCTTTGCAATAAAATGACTTGTTTCGTTATTTCGTCAAATATATTGTTATTATAACACGAAAACGGCAAACTGACACCCGTTATTTCAAAACTGGATTAATTTCGCTGTACCCTTTTTAACAGATACAGCGTAACTTATCTCTAAATTTCTGTACTTTTTACAATTCAATAATTCTATCACACTGCTCCGCCACATGGCTGTCATGGGTTACGATCACAATCGTCTTTCCCTGTTTTTGCAGCTTATGGAGCATTTCCATTACGATATCTCGATTATAAGGGTCCAGAGAGCCAGTCGGTTCATCTGCCAGAACAATCTTAGAAGGTTTCAGCAAAATTCTTGCCAAAGCCACACGCTGCTGTTCCCCTCCGCTAAGCTGGTATATTTTCTTATCCGCAAAGCCATCTAATCCTACCAAAGACAAGGCATTTACAATTTCCCCTTTTTTATTCCCTTTCACATACTTAAGCGCAATCTTTAAGTTATAGGAAACGGTTTCTTCATCAATCAGTGCAAAATTCTGGAACAAATAACTGATTGTATACCGCATCAGGTTGACAGCAATCTGCCCCTGCGGCCGGATATTCTGGTATCCGTCTATGCAAACCTGCCCCTGGTCAGCAGCCTCCAACAAACCGATAATATTAAGCAATGTACTTTTTCCACATCCGCTTTCCCCTTTGATCGCAATCATTTCCCCCTCTTGGATATGTAGGGAAAAGTCCTGAAAAATCACTTTGTCATCATATGCCTTTTTGATATCAACAAGCTCAATCATAGTCAACCACCTTTCGTAATAGAGATCATATTTGCCTTATCCTTTATATGGATATATATGATTGAAAATCCAAATTCGATCAAGAAATAGAATACTACAAAGAATAGTATTTTTGTATCTTTTGCGATCAATAACGCTATCGCTCCCGACAACACATAACCGATTACAGAAAAGCCAAAATACCCATTATATCTGTCCCAAAAATGATAGCCCATAAACTTCTTTACCGCCAGTACCTTTTTATATTGTTCCATATAAGCAACGATATTTTGCATGATAATTGCCAGACCCATTGCAAATAAGAGCATGATACCCCCTATATAAATGCGAAGCTCCTCATTTGCCATTTCTACCTGATCCTCTATACTCTGGCGGATTGATATATATGGAAACGAAAATACTTCCAAATCAAAATACCTGCTAAACACTTGATTTAATTCATACAGGGGATTGGTTATATCGGTAACCTTAATCTTAAAAGGACAATATCTTGAACCAACACAGTCGAAATAATCAATTGCGGCACCATTTGCCTCTGTCAACACCACGACCAGCGGATCTTGAATGGCATTATTATGTTCCACACCTACATCTACTCTACAGGAAAATAACCATTGATTATTTTCCATCCAGATAAATTTCAGCTTTTTATTCTTCATCATCTCCTCTTCTTTACCGGAGTAACTGGTTTTTATAAACTCATAATAGTCACGCAGTTCCTGTTCCCTGTCCTTATATTTTTCAGGCAGCAGGACAATGTAATCACTATCCTGTTCCGAAATTGTGATATTATTTCCGTTTAAATCTTTTATCGGAAACATTTCCAGATAATTCGGATTAACAATAACATCACAATATAACGGAAATTCACTTTTTGCCTTTTCTTCCGCATAAAGAGGGGAATATCCTGAAAAATTTGCCATAATTGCTCCACTTTTATTAAAATCAAAATAGATATTCTTCCATTTTTCAATACTTTCCTGCGATGAAGAATCAAACGTATCATCTGTATAGGATAGTTTATAAACATAGACATAATCAAGAATTTTTTCCCAGTTTTTCATCGCATCGTTTTTTTGCGAAGTAATCAGTTGTAACTGATTATAAGATATCAGCGATACCGTCAATAAGATGCTTAAAATAATTACTTTTACAAAGAAATTGAATCGTGTAACCGCCTTGAATGGTTTTCTGTTTTTGACAATCGCATTCACCGGTATGTAACAGACATAAATAAAGGGCAGAGAAGTCATTCCCAAAGTGAAAGCAGCAATTAGCAGATAAATGAAAACCACCTTTCCCAAAAAACGCAAAACCAATATATTTAACGTATGAAACGAGAAGGCTGTAAGAATAATCGCTACAATAAGGCATATTGACAGTTCTGTTAAAACAAGTTTCGGTATTCTTGAACACCATACGGTAAAAGTGTCATATCCCAGCATCTTTTCCACACCGATATGCTTGTACATTTTTATCAATTTATATAAAATGATAAGGGTAAGAACAATGATTGTTGAAAAGACAAGCAGCACGATATATGGTGCCATATTCAGTGTGGAAGAATGGATCGCATCAAGGGTTATCACAATTCCATTGTCCTTGAGTCTCTTCGAAAAGGAAGGATAGTCGTCGGTATTTTTCAATTCAAACACAAACATTTTTTGAAAGGCATTATCTGTATTATCAACATAATTTTTTAAAGTCTTAAACTGAAAATCCGTATCCTTATCAAACGTATCAATGACTCCTATCTGGTTTGGGCTGTTTGTTTTATCAGTTGATATAAAATAATCACCCTCTGTTTCATCCACTGAAAAAAAACGCCCTTCTTTCAGGAGCAGAGTATCAAATAACGCAAAATCATTGACCAAAATATATTTTGTATATATGCTTTTGCCATCAACCGTTTCTACATCAAAACAATACAGATTCCCATGAAACGCACGCAGAGCATCTGCCAATATATCATATATTTCGTCATCCGAACTTATGTCCGTTGAAAAAACGACAGACCAGGCATTTTCGGTCTGCCCGGTTGTCGTCAGTTTCAAATAGTTTTTATTCTGTTCTTGTAGAAAGACATTAAGATATACGATACTCGCAATAAATATAAAAATAAAAACAATAAATTTCTTAACCATCTTTCTCCTTCCTCAATTAATAAGAATCCAACATAGCCATTTTAAGAAAATATATGCTCATGATTAGAAAAAGAAACACTTTTTCTTTTTTATTTAACATGGCTATAATAAGAATTATTTTCTACATAATCTGTATGATATCCGGTAATTGCCTTAGCCCAAGTTTTAGCAGCTGCTGATGTTTTATCTTCGTCAAGAGTTTTATTGTTGCCATATTTCATCCGGGCTGTTGCAGTATGTTTCTTATCCGCACAATAGAACTCAGAATATTGGGCAAATGATCCCTTTAACAATTTAACTTTTAGACCATACTCAAATTTATCATTAGCATGTCCTAAACTAGAACCCGATTGACTCGCTGCAAATGCCGTAACACCTAACATAAGCACTACCATAGAAACTATAGACACCATCGAAATTTTCTTTTTCAAAGTTTTCATAGATAATCCTCCTTTTTATATTAACTAATAATACAACTTGTAACATTTATATTATACAGCTATATTTTTTATTAGTCAATATAAACATTTTATTGACCTTCTTCATTTTAAAATACAAACGCACTGGCATTTTCTATTTTAAAGTGTTCAAACAAGTTTAGCTGTTGTTATTTTACTTTTTTCACTATGACTTCGTATCCTAATCTATTATAATTTCTTATGCAAAAACAGACTTCTTTGTTTTGTTGTTTGTGGTGACTCAACTATAATAGCAGTGCATCAGAATACGGTTGATGATAAAATACAAAATCAGGATTGCACCGAATAGCCCTGTGTATATCTGCCCGCATCAAATTTTTTACTACGGATTTTCAATAAATCCTCAAAGCAGTGAATCTGCTCGGTTCCCTCTGGCACCGTTCCGAATCCGTAAGCTGCATGAATAAAATGAACCCCCGCCTTCACTGCCGCCTCGTAATCTCCCATAATGTCTCCCACATATACCACATCCTCCGGCTGCAAACCATTTCGTTCCACCACCAGGGCAATGTTATCTGCTTTCGGTTTCCCGGTATTTCCAAAACATTCTGTATCGGAGATATATTTTTCAAATCCTGTGTACTGCAAAAATGCCTCCATATATCCACACTGGCAGTTACTCACAATACCGATTTTACACTGTTTTGACAATTCTTCTAATACCTCTCCGACTTTCGGGTAAAGTGTGCCGCCATGAACCGCCACATATTCTGTCTCATAATCACTGCATGCCTGATAGATTTCATCCTGCCGGTCTTTTGCCACAACTGCCTCCGCCTCCTCAAACATGAGTTCCTTAATTTCATCCATCACCTTTCCCATTACACGATGCATGAAATCCTGCGTAACCACAATCCCCGTCTCCGGTGCAATCCGCTTGATTGTTTCAGTCCATGATGCTGCGACCTGCCGGGAAGAATCCCATAGAGTTCCATCCAAATCAAATAATATCATTTTCCAGTTCATCACTTACATTCCTCTGCTTTCCTCTAGCCATCTTATAAAAGTGGCAAAAAGTTTTCTATATAGCAAAAAGTCCTATAAACACCTGGTTTACAGGACTTTTTTAATATCAATGACATCCACTCCACTACGGCTCACTTCGGCTCGCCTAGTTCCGGGATGGGCTTTCACACTAAATTCCTCCTTCGCCTTTAGCTCGGACTCGTGTTCAATGACATCCACTCCACTACGGCTCACTTCGGCTCGCCTAGTTCCGGGATGGGCTTTCACACTAAATTCCTCCTTCGCCTTTGGCTCGGACTCGTGTTCAATGACATCCACTCCACTATGGCTCACTTCGGCTCGCCTAGTTCCGGGATGGGCTTTCACACTAAATTCCTCCTTCGCCTTTGGCTCGGACTCATTAAGTGTTCAATGCCTAGCATACTCCCTGGGCAAGCATAGCCTCTACTACCTTCTCAAAACCGGCAATATTGGCACCAGCTACATAATCACCCTCAACACCATATCTCTTAGCAGCATCATCAATGTTATGATAAATGGTAACCATGATATTTTGCAGTTTTGCATCTACCTCTTCAAAACTCCAAGAAAGTCTCTCAGAGTTCTGGCTCATCTCTAATGCAGAAGTTGCCACACCACCGGCATTCGCAGCCTTACCGCCAACAAACCATACACCATTTTCCTGTAAATACTTTGTGGCATCTAACGTTGTAGGCATATTAGCGCCCTCACAAACTGCTTTACATCCGTTTGCAACTAACTGCTTTGCATCATCAAGATGTAACTCATTCTGTGTTGCACATGGCAATGCGATATCACACTTAATCTGCCATACGCCACGACCTTCATGGTATTCTGCACTGGAACGTGCTGCCGCATACTCTGTAAGACGTGCGCGCTTCACTTCCTTGACTTCTTTCAGAAGATCTACATCAATTCCTTCCGGATCATAAATCCATCCGGTAGAATCGGAACAGGTTACACACTTAGCGCCCATCTGATGTGCCTTCTGGATTGCATAAATTGCAACATTACCAGCACCGGAAACAACACAGGTCTTACCCTCCATAGACTCACCGTGGCACTTCATCAATTCCTGTGTAAGATATAACAAACCATAACCGGTTGCTTCTGTACGAACCAAAGAACCACCGTATGTTAAGCCCTTACCTGTAAGCACTCCCTCATACATACCACGGATTCTCTTATACTGTCCGAACATAAAGCCAATCTCTCTTGCGCCTGTTCCGATATCGCCAGCCGGAACATCCACATCCGCACCGATATATTTACAAAGCTCTGTCATAAAGCTCTGGCAAAATGCCATAATTTCACGGTCTGACTTGCCTTTCGGATCGAAGTCACAGCCGCCTTTACCACCACCAATTGGAAGTGTGGTAAGGGAATTCTTAAAAATCTGCTCGAAGCCCAAAAATTTAATAATACCTAAGTTTACGGAAGGATGAAGTCTTAAACCTCCCTTGTAAGGTCCAATTGCATTATTAAACTGTACACGGAATCCTCTATTAACCTGAACCTGACCGTTGTCATCTACCCACGGAACACGGAACACAAACTGACGATCCGGCTCTGTAATTCTCTCTAAAATTGCGTTCTTTCTGTAAAGTTCCTCATTTGCATCAATAACAGGTCTCAAAGAATCAAGCACCTCTGTTACTGCCTGTAAAAATTCAGGCTGGTCTGCATTTTTCTTCTGTACTATCTCAAGTACCTCATCAACATAAGACATTCTTATATCCTCCTTAATTGAATTAATATTATTAAACAAAAAAAGAATACACGACAAACGTGTATTCCTTTTTTTGACACCATTGTCTTTACATATTATAGTCAAATTGCCTGATTTATGCAATATCGAAGTATTCTTATTTAATTTTATTATGTGAATACCACATCTTACTTAATTTTATTAATGAGATACATTCCATTTGACACCACAACGCTTTGCAAACTTAATAAAATTAAGCGTTTTGTGTTATAATATCTGTATTCGTGATAATTCTTATGTTATACATATCCATAAATCCCCCTCACAGATACTTCCCCGGAAATAATGGTCTCCTTCTTTCCCTTCGCATCCTCCACAAGCAGGGCGCCTTGTTGATTAATTCCAATGGCAGTAAACCTGCGCTCCCGGTCTTTTTCTATAACCACAACCTCCCGTCCCCGGTTTACCAGCAGATGGTTGTACTCATCCTTTAAATGTTCTAAGTCTTCTGTTGTTAAAAACGTCTCATAATAACGTTCAAAATATGTCAGAAAATTCCCAAGCAGCTGGCATCGGTTTACCTTCTTTCCGGTCTCTAAGCAGATAGAGGAAGCTTTTTCCCTGATTTCTTCCGGAAACTGCTCCTGGTTGCAGTTTATCCCGATTCCCACTACCACATAATTCATATATTCCAAATCCGTGCTGCTCTCCGTCAAAATCCCACACAATTTTTTCCCATTTGCAATCACATCATTCGGCCATTTTATCATAGTTTCCAACTGAACCGTTTCCTTTATTGCCTGCGCAAGCGCCATAGAAGCAATCAGCGTAATCATGGATGCCCGGTCTGCAGCAAGTTCCGGTCTCAATAAAACCGTAAAATAGCAATTCACGCCCCTCGGGGATACCCAGGAATGTCCCCGTCTGCCTTTCCCGGCTGTCTGGCAGTCCGTCACCACAAGCGTGCCATTTTCTGCCTCATGCTCCCCCATTCTCTTTGCCTGATTATTGCTGGAATCCATCGTATCTCTATAGTATATCGTCTCACCAAGCCATTTTGTATTTTTATAGCTTCGTATTCCTTCTTCACTGAGCCTGTCCGGTTCTGAAAGTAATTTATATCCTTTATTGTTGACGGAATCAATCTGATACCCCGCTGCCTTTAACATCTTGATATTCTTCCAGACCGCAGTCCGTGACACTCCAAGCCGGTCACAGATAGCCTGTCCTGACACATATTCTTCCTTTTCCTTTAAAATATGCAATATTTTTTCTCTCATTACTACCACCTGTCATTCCACTAGTTTACATAATGCCGTTCCAATAGCCATCACCCATTCAGCAGTTCCGCTCCCCTACGCACGTTCCGCCACCTCATCCTTCTTCAGCTTCAGCATACCATAAAGCGCCTCACCTATCTGACTGTTCCCCATAAAAGGAATCACATACTGTTCCTTTCCAATATAGATCTGAATCACACCATAATCCAGGTTTTCATTTGGCACAACATAGGAAAGCTGCGTAATATCACCATAGCTGTAAACCTGTTCTCCTCGATGGAGCCTAAGCGTCATCTGCGTATCGCCAAACACATAAGTAATATCATATGCCTGCGCCTTCAACGTCTGTGCAAACAGATAAATTCCATATACGAGACACACTGCGCACAAAATTATAAATAATAACCTGCCAGAGTACGGTTCCCCGGACAGCAGGGCATAAAGGCTCAATGCACCCACAACTAAAAATACGATTGCCGTAAACCGCATGGCTATCCGATTCGCTTTGCTCTTTTTTACCGTATGTTCCATATCACTGCCCCTTTCCATAATAACACTGTCTTCAGGCAATTGCGAAACTCCTTTTTCTCTTTCTTTTGTTGTACAACATATACAATCCAACGCTGGCACGCTTGCGCTACTTGTCACTCGTAATGGTACATAAGGTGCCAAAATACGGCACCTAAGTACCAACGGTTCCAAAGTACCTGCTTATGGATTTGTATATGTTGCACAACCATAATATAGAATTAACAGAGTTTCGCAATTGTCTAAACACTGTCTTAAAAACCAAAATCCACAATTGTGTAAAAACAGAATCCCAGAAGAACACGTCCGCACACTGTTCCTCTGGGAAAACTTACCTATTTCACTTTGCTCTATCTGTAAATGATATCATTCCTGCCAGGACCATTTGAAACCATCGTAATCGGGAACCCAATCTGATCTTCCACAAACTCAATGTATTTTTTGCAGTTTTCTGGCAGCTCGTCATATTTTCTCATACCACGGATATCCTCCTTCCAGCCCGGAAGTACCTCAAGAACCGGTTTTGCCCTCTCAAGCCTGCCTGTTGTCGGAAAATCCGTCGTAACCTCCCCGTCTATCTCATACCCGACACAGACCGGAATTTCATCCAGATATCCCAATACATCCAGTACGGTAAATGCAACATCCGTTGTACCCTGGATACGGCAGCCATACTTTGAAGCGACACAGTCGAACCATCCCATTCTTCTGGGACGTCCTGTCGTCGCGCCATACTCTCCGCCATCTCCACCCCGGCGGCGAAGCTCATCTGCCTCTTCCCCAAAGATCTCACTTACAAAGGCGCCTGCCCCGACCGCAGAAGAATATGCTTTGACAACGGTGATAATTTTTTTAATCTCATATGGCGGAATACCTGCCCCAATCGCACCATACGCTGCCAAAGTAGAAGAGGAGGTAACCATCGGATAAATCCCATGATCCGGATCCTTTAAGGAACCAAGCTGTCCCTCGAGCAGAATATCCTTTCCCTCCTTAATTGCATCATATAAAAATGCGGAGACATCACATATATAAGGCTCCACCATCTTCCTGTACTCCATCAATGTCGCAAACAACTCATCCACCTTGAGAACCGGCTTGTGATATAAATTCTCCAATAAAATATTCTTCTGTACAATGACACGCGCTAACTTTTCCTTTAACGCAGCCTCATCAAACAGCTCTGCAACCTGGAAACCAATCTTGGCATATTTATCAGAATAAAACGGCGCAATCCCGGACTTTGTAGAACCAAAAGACCTGCCTGCGAGTCTCTCCTCCTCATATTCATCAAACAAAATGTGGTAAGGCATAACAATCTGCGCCCGGTCGGACACCAGAATTTTAGGCATTGGCACACCCTTTTCCACAATTTCGTTAACCTCTTTAAATAACACCGGAATATTAAGCGCCACACCATTACCAATAATGCTGGTCGTATGATTATAGAATACGCCGGAAGGCAATGTATGTAATGCAAATTTGCCATAATCATTTACAATCGTATGACCTGCGTTTGCGCCACCCTGAAAACGGACAATAATATCTGCCTCCTTACTCAGCATATCGGTTATCTTACCTTTTCCTTCATCTCCCCAATTTGCTCCCACTACTGCTTTGACCATTGACTTAACCCTTCCTTTTTGCATATATTTGTGCATAAATATACATCATTGCAATCCTTTGCTATTATACTTCCTTTCCAGACATAAGTAAAATTAATATTTCTAATATTATCCATAATCTATGCTTATATCTCTGCATAAAAAACAAGTTGATAGAAAGCCGCCAGCGGAAAACAAAAAGCCCCACCCCCGCAATACAAGGGGCAGAGCTTTACTTAAAGAGAAGAAGAAACATATTAAGCTACACGAAGATTTTTTTCTATAAATGTCTTAATCAGCATCTTTTCTTTTTCGGTTGTAATCGGATCCAGTACAATGCGGCCGTTTTCCTTGCCATATACACAGGCATACAGGTCAACCTGCTTTCCGGACATCTCGCTGGCATTATCTGCCTCCGTATAAATCAAATATCTCTGTCCGTTCTCCGGATTTTCCACAACGCTCAAACCAACATACGCAACCTCATTGCCGTTTTCATTCATCAACTTAAATGTGTTAATGAAGCTCCCCGGGGCAAGCCCTCAAGTTCCATCACTGTCCTCGAATTTCT
>JAMPFS010000030.1 GCA_023664325.1 Clostridium sp. | reverse complement strand
CCGTTTCTCTGTTTGAGAAACTCCACAATGCAAAACAGACCCTTGGTCTAACAAACAAAAAAAACAGGTGCAATTATGCCCCTGTTTTTTACTTAATCCAAAACCGTTTCCCACTGCTCCTTGGAAATTCTATTCCTCCCAGTTATGATAAACCGCCTGAACATCATCATCCTCATCAAGCAAGTCCAAAATCTTATTCATTTTCTTAATATCTTCCTCGCTTGCAAGTTCCACATAAGTCTGCGGAACCATGGTAACCTCAGCAGAAACCATAGCAATTTTCTCATTCTCTAATGCTTCTCTGACTGCCGAAAAATCCTCAGGAGCAGTTATAATCTCAAAGCTGTCCTCCTCTTCAGCAAAATCCTCCGCACCGGCATCTAAGGCAACCATCATAAGATCATCCGCTTCCATCTCACATTCTTCCTTATCAATGATAATCTGCCCTTTCTTGTCAAACATAAAGGACACACAGCCTGTGGTTCCAACATTTCCGCCGCCCTTTGTAAATGCATTCCTCACATTTGATGCGGTACGGTTTTTGTTGTCAGTAAGGGCATCTACAATGATTGCGGTTCCATTCGGCCCATATCCCTCATATGTAATACCCACATAATTCACAGCATTCGCATCCCCGGCAGCTTTTTTGATTCCTCTTTCAATGGTATCATTTGGCATGTTGTTTGCCTTCGCCTTCGCAATCACATCCCGAAGCTTTGAATTGTTATTTGGATCTGCCCCGCCTTCTTTTACTGCCACTGCAATTTCCCTGCCAATGACAGTAAAAATCTTCCCTCTTGCTGCATCATTTTTCTCCTTTTTATGCTTAATATTTGCAAATTTTGAATGTCCTGACATAATCATTACTCCTATCTTTTCTAAATTGCCTGCATGGATATATCCCATTTTGAGACATTAGCATGCGTTCTTTATTCTAGCACCACCTTCCCCATTTTTCAAGCGCTATCCTCCGCTAAGCCCTGCCGGGCTGCATTCTTTTATCAAACAGGTTTTATATTATCCACTCGGATATCATTTTCTTCTCTCTGCTTCGTTGCATCACGCAAAAGTTTGTACGCTGATGCGGCAACCGGTACCCCGACTAACATTCCAACTACACCGCCAAGACCACTTCCAATCATAATTGCCGCCAGCACCCAGATACCAGGAAGACCAATCGAGGAACCAACCACTTTCGGATAGATCAAATTTCCTTCTAACTGCTGCAATATTACCAGATAAATCAAAAAAACGATTGTCTGCTTTGGATCTACCGTTACAATCATAAATGCGCCAAGCACAGCGCCAATATAGGCGCCGAAAACCGGAATTAATGCAGTAAGACCAACCAATGCGCCAATCGGCCCTGCATACGGCAGACGCAGTAAAGACATTCCCAATGCGCAGAGGGTTCCAAGAATAACAGCTTCCGTCATCTGCCCGACAATAAAGTTCGAAAAGCACTGATGCACCACTTGCAATATATAAGACAGCTTATCGTATACATTGGTCTTCAAAAAAGCCTTAAACACACGGTTTAACTTGCCTCCTACATCCTCCTTACATGCCAATACATAAAGACTGAAAATCAATCCAATCACAACATTTGTCACTGCTCCTACAAAAGAACCGACTATCGTGGTAGCAGATGTCAGAAATCCTTTTGTTCCGGTCATCAGCCCGGATGAAATCTTGCTGAATATACTGCCCCAATTCAAATCCAGTTCCGTCAGCTGCTTTTGCAAAGCCGGCAGCTCATCCGATTTTGCAATCAGAAACGAAATTATTTTCTCCACTGCCTGCGGTACATCTTTAGAAATAATTACAAAACAATTTACTACCTGTGGAATAACCAGATAAAGAACAAAAAAGACAATCAAAAACAGCAAAGTCAGTGATAACAGAATACAAACCGGTCGTCTTGACTTCAAAACCACTACGCTTTTACTCTTTGGAAAATAAATCCGCTCCAGACGCACCATCAATATATTCAGCACATACGCCATCACACAACCCAGTATCAATGGATAAGCGACTGCATATAATGCACTGCCCCATCCCAATACATCCTTAAAATGGATTACAATTAAACATAAAACTGCAACAATGATTCCCCGTTGCGCAAATTGCTTTGTATTCATAGAAACCTCCAAATTTTTATTTGTTTTCGTGTTCACAGTATACCACTTTTTTTCATACTTTGTTATCTTTTTGTAAAAGATGAATTATTTTCATGTTTCGTATTCTTTTTTGTTGATGCTATTCCTTTTTTTTGGTATGATAAATCTATGAATTTTAAAGTATGAGGAGAAGCTTATGGATTCCGAAACACAAGATATTTATTCAACTATTATGTCCATTGCAGAAAAAATTGACAAAACATTGATGCAGCAGTCAGGCACGCATGAAAGTGTCAAAGAATTGCTGCGTATAGATTTGCGTAATTTTTTAATTTTTTTATCTATCGCTGACCGCATGATAGCAAAAGATGAGATTCGGTATATTAACAAATCCTTAGGTTACAGTTTTGATGATATGACAATGAAAAAATTTGCTACGGAAAGCAGAATGATACGAGACGATTTTCTCAACGAACCGCCTGCCTCCATGCGTTATTTTCTTGAATATTGCAAAAATGATTTTGTCATCCATGAAGCAAAATACTATGATATCAAAAAACTTTACATTTTAACTTTTCAGGCTTTGGGAGAGGACTTTCTTTCCAACAGCAAGCATGTAGATGTGACAGAGATAAACCAACTTACCCGCTACCGCTTTATGTTAGAAAGCAAGATAAACTCCTATTCCAAATCCGGGCAGATGGAAAACAGACGTCCGGACAGCATCCCTTTCAAATTAAAAGGGCAAAAAGAGGAACTGCCCGGCACAACTTTACAAGAACCCGAAACAACCTTTATTGGCAGCATTTCCGGGGGAGACAAGACAAAAGAAGACTTGGACTCCCTGCTGGCACAGTTAGACAGTTTAGTCGGTCTTGCATCCGTCAAGGAAGAGGTCAAAAATCTCATCAACCTGTTGAAAATCATTGATCTGCGAAAACGCAACGGATTAAAGGCACCCTCTGTCACCAAACACTTTGTATTTACCGGTAATCCGGGAACCGGAAAAACAACGATTGCCCGTCTGCTTTCGCAAATATATTGTTCCTTAGGCATCCTATCCAAAGGCCACCTCGTAGAAGTGGATCGCTCGGGCATGGTTGCTGCCTATATGGGACAGACTGCCATTAAGGTAAAAGAAGTAATCGAACAGGCAAAGGGCGGTATTTTATTTATTGACGAAGCATATGCGCTTTCAAATGAAACTCCGGGCGGTGATTTTGGACAGGAGGCAATCGACACATTGGTGAAAGCAATGGAGGATAACCGTGAGGATTTAATTGTAATTGTAGCCGGCTATCCTGATTTGATGACACGCTTTGTAAATTCAAATCCCGGATTGAAATCCCGCTTTCAGAAAACAATTTTCTTTCCGGATTATGATGCAGATGACTTGCTACACATTTTTAAAAAGAACTGCAAAGATAACGATTATCAACTGGATGAGGCTGCCACCAGCTATCTGAATGCAAAGCTTTCCGACTACGTCAGCCACAAAGATAAAAATTTTGGTAACGCAAGAGATATTCGGAATTTTTTGGATATTGCCATCTCTGCACAGGCAAACCGGCTTCTGACAGGCAATTCTACCTCTGCTGAGGACTTAATGACTCTGACATCCGAAGATATTGCCGCCATCTTTGAACAAGGAGGAAATACCAACGTATGACATTATTAGCCTATCAGATTTTTCAAACTGTTGTGGAACAAGGCAGCTTTCAAAAGGCTGCCGAAATACTGAATCTCACTCCTTCTGCCATCAGCCATGCCATATCTACCGCAGAAAAAGAATTGGGATTTCCACTTTTCAACCGCAATAAGAATGGGATCACGCTTACCAGCTATGGAGAAAATCTACAGCCTTACATTTTGACCGTATTAAATAGTGATTTAAAGCTTCAGCAGGCAATCCATGAATTTAACGGATTAACACAGGGGTCAGTAAAAATTGGAACCTTTTCCTCTGTCTGTAACAGCTTTATTCCCGACCTGGTAAAAAACTTCTCCAAACTGCATCCCAACATTGAAATTAAAATATATCAGGGAACTTATGATGATGTTTACAACTGGTTAAAAACCGGTGTGGTCGATTTAGGCTTTTTATCCGAATCCAGTTGCAAAGACTTTGAAATCACTCCTCTATACAAGGATGAACTGCTTTGTGTCACTCCAAAATCCTACCATCCGAAACACAGAAACTATATTGAACCGGAAGAAATGAAAGACCAGCGCTTTGTCTCCCAAAGGGAGAGTACCGATGCCGATATTCAGAATCTTTTTCACAAACACCAGATTAAAATCCGTTCCTCCTGCCATGTAGTGGACGATCTCAGCACGATTGCTATGGTGGCGGCAGGACTCGGCATCTGTATTATGCCCCGGCTGGTTATGGGCAATATTCCCTATGAGGTAAATATGTATTCATTTAAGCCTGCGGAACACCGTACCATTGGCATTTGCTCCCAAAATAACGATCTTATGGCACCCGCTGTGAAATCTATGTATAAGCATATTCTTTCCTATTTTAATAAAATGAAATAATCAAAAAACCCTGCATCTGGTAATCAAGTACAGATTATACTTGATGTATCAAATGCAGGGTTAAAGGAAAACCGTCTACTGAATCTTTGCCTTACCACCCATATACGGCTGCAAAGCCTTTGGAATATTGATGGAACCATCTTCATTCAAATGATTCTCCAAAAACGCAATCAGCATACGCGGCGGCGCCACAACCGTATTGTTAAGGGTATGGGCATAATATTTTCCATTCTCTCCGTTCACACGGATTTTTAACCGTCTCGCCTGCGCATCCCCAAGATTGGAACAACTTCCCACCTCAAAGTACTTCTTCTGTCTTGGCGACCACGCTTCCACATCGATAGATTTTACCTTAAGATCAGCCAAATCCCCGGAACAGCACTCTAACGTACGAACCGGAATATCCAGACTGCGGAACAAATCCACCGTATTCTGCCACAGTTTTTCAAACCACATCGGACTTTCTTCCGGCTTACATACCACTATCATCTCCTGCTTTTCAAACTGATGGATACGGTATACACCGCGCTCCTCAATGCCATGCGCTCCTTTTTCTTTACGGAAACATGGTGAATAGCTCGTCAACGTCTTTGGCAATTCCCCTTCCGGAATAATGGTATCAATAAACTTGCCAATCATGGAATGCTCACTTGTACCGATCAAATAGAGATCCTCACCTTCGATCTTATACATCATTGCATCCATCTCTGCAAAACTCATAACACCGGTTACCACATTCGACCGAATCATAAAAGGCGGGATACAGTAAGTGAATCCCCTGTCAATCATAAAATCTCTTGCATAGGAGATAACCGCTGAATGAAGCCTTGCAATATCTCCCATCAGATAATAAAATCCATTGCCTGCAACACGGCCTGCTGCATCTAAGTCAATACCATTCAGTTTTTCCATAATTTCGGTATGATATGGAATTTCAAAATCCGGAACCACCGGTTCTCCAAACTTCTCTATCTCCACATTCTCACTATCATCCCTGCCAATCGGAACAGATGGATCAATAATATTGGGAATCACCATCATAATTTTGGTGATTTTTTCCTGTAAATCCTTTTCCTGTTCCTCTAATGTGGCAAGTTCCTCTGAACGTTCTGTCACAAGCTTCTTCGTCTCTTCCGCCTCTTCTTTTTTGCCCTGTGCCATAAGCGCGCCAATTTGCTTGGAAATCTTATTGCGCTCTGCGCGAAGCGCATCTGCTTTTCCTTTTGCATCACGGCTTCTTGCATCCAATTCAATGACCTCATCCACTAACGCAAGCTTGTCTTCCTGAAACTTATTCCTGATATTCTGCTTTACCACATCCGGGTTTTCACGTAAGAATTTAATATCAATCATTGCCCTTTTCTCCTCTTGTCTTCCTTAATAGCCTAAAATTTTATCATATAACTGCATGTATTTAACAGCAGACTTATCCCATGAAAAATCGGCTTTCATGCCTCTTAATACCATCTTATTCCAGTCATCCCTGTAATCATAATAGATTTCCTTTGAATAATTGATTACCTTAAGCATCTCATCCGCATTATAATTTGTAAACGAAAATCCGGTTCCGGTTCCCTCATACTCATTATACGGCTCTACGGTATCCTTAAGCCCGCCTGTCTCTCTGACAATCGGCACCGTACCATAGCGAAGGGAAATTAACTGTGTCAGTCCACACGGTTCAAACCGTGACGGCATCAGCATGGCATCTGCTGCGGCATAGAGCTTATGCGCCCTCTCATCCGAATAGAAAATGTTAGCAGACACTCTGTCTGAATATACCCATTGGTAATGCTTGAACATATTCTCATATTTCGCTTCACCGGTTCCGATTACTACAAACTGTACATACGGATCTACGATTCCCTCCATTACCCAGTCTATCAAATCCAGACCCTTCTGGTCTGTCAGGCGGGAAATGATGGCAATCATATACTTATTCTCATCTACAGGAAGCCCCAGCTCCTTTTGAAGCTCTATCTTATTAGCAGCCTTCCCCTTCTTATAATTCCTCACATTATACTTTTTGAAAATCTTCTCATCCGTATTCGGATTGTATACATTATAATCAATGCCATTGACAATACCGCAGAGTTTTTGGTTATGGAACCTTAACAAATCATCCAGATTCTCACCGTATTCCGGTGTCTGGATCTCCCCTGCATAGGTATCACTAACCGTTGTGATATAGTCAGCATATACCATACCAGCCTTTAGCATATTGCCATCCTTAAAAAATTCCATACGATCCGGTGTAAATACATAATCCGGGAGACCGGAAATATACTTGAATGTTTTGACATCCCAGATTCCCTGGAATTTCAGATTATGGATCGTCATAACCGTCTTCGTTCCTGCAAAGAATGAGTTATCATGATAAAGAGTTCTCAAATAAACCGGAACAAGTCCTGCCTGCCAGTCATGGCAATGAATCACATCCGGCTTAAAATTAATTACAGGTAAAATGGCAAGCGCTGCTTTACTGAAAAATGTAAACTTCTCAATATCAAAACGGATTGTGCCATATGGCGCCCATCCTGAAAAATAATATTCATTGTCAATGAAATAATAGGTGATTCCATCTAATTCACATGTCATAATGCCGACATGCACATCTGTAAATCTCTGACCGAGATCCATGTAAAAATGATGTACATACTGAAACTTTTCTCTATATTCCCACGGAATACAAGTATAATTCGGCATGACAACCCTTACATCATACTCTTCCTTCGGAAACATCTTAGGCAATGCACCCACAACGTCTGCAAGCCCGCCTGTCTTAATAAAAGGCACACACTCTGATGCTACAAATAAAATATTTTTCATAACCAATTCCCTCCAATACTATTTCGTTGCAAAATACATACCGGAACATGTCCGATTCGTTCTGCATAACAACAAAATGCCTTTCCCTATTATACCCTTTTTTCCAGATTCTGTCTATGAATCCGTCTCATTTTTCTAAATATTCTTTTCTGCTGTCACTATTTCAGTTCATCCAGCGTTTTTCTGTAAGCGCCACTGAAATCTCTTATAAAATCCTGAACCTCAGGCAGATCCATTTCTTTGAGCTTCCCATATGTGGCAGCCATTGCGCTGGAAAACTCCCTGTTTCCTGCTTTTTCCTCTTCAATGCACTTGATATAAGCGGATAGCCGATCCGCCGCTTTTACAATTTTTTGTAAATATTCATCCTCCTCGGAAGGAAAGAATATCTTTTCATATTCTTTCCGCATATAGTCCGGCAGCATCAATAAAAGTTCCTTTGCAGCCTGCACCTCTACATTCTTATATGCTTCCTTTGTATCTTTATTGTAGTATTTAATCGGAGTCGGCATATCTCCCGTAATAATTTCCGTGCAGTCATGATACATTCCGATCAATGCCGCTTTTTCCGCATTTAAATGCTTTCCATATTTGCAATTTCCAATCAGCGCCAACGCATGTGCCAACATTGCCACTTCCAAAGAATGTTCACTGATATTTTCCGGATAAGAGTTACGCATAAGCGCCCATCGGTTAATATACTTCATCCGTGACATCATTGCAAAAAATGAACTATTATATTCTTTATATTCGTTTTCCATATTCCCTCCTAACAGCAAAATCTTCCTTAGCAATCTGTAATTCCGATATCTGTAAAAACAGTTGATAAATGCATATTTGCCAGACTAATCATATCCACTGTGACATAAAAAAAGACCGTTTATATAACAGTCTTATATCTGAACGAGTTTCAACACTCTTTACCTGAAATAAAAGAAGCGCGAGACGGGGATCGAACCCGCGACCCCCTCCTTGGCAAGGAGGTGCTCCACCGCTGAGCCACTCGCGCACGTCTTAACGACAAGTAGTAATATACCAAACGCTGGAACATTTGTCAACCATAATTTTTGATTTTTTTTATAAAATTTATAAACCCTGACAATCTCCTATTCCACAAGTTTATTCCCTGCTACCGGATAAACCTGATAATCCGCATCTGTTCCGCCATAATAGACTTCAACCTTATTTTTGGCGGCATCCAATGTATAATAAAACTGTGGCGCGCCATTCTGCATCACATTGCCATGTACATCTTTTTTTGCCTTGCCCTTCACTTCATCCACGGAAAGAATACTGTACACTTCATCTTTAAAGTCATCACCATCCATATCTGCAACAGGGTGCGGGTCTGCATGTTCGACTGCATTATCTTTGACGCTTTCCTCTGTCACCGCAGCCATAATTGCCTTCGCAACTTCCTTCCCTGTATCAATATCACTGCTTAAACGCGCTTTATTGACATAGCGAATAAGCATTGGTGCTAAGACACCACCGATGACTGCGATCACTGCCACCACTACCAGTAATTCCACTAATGAAAATCCACGATTTTTTCTCATATAACTCTCCTTTTACAGTGACAGGATAGGTGAAAAATCACCTATCCCATTGCTCACGTCATATCATGACAGACTCACCATATCATAATTCAATCTCTTAATAACCTGCCATGTCTTGCCCCGTACTTCCTCTGCTTCTACCACTGACAGCAAAGAATCTCTGTCAAACTGACTCTGCATTAACATATTTACCCAGTCTGAGATATATCCTTTAACATATGATACATTGGTATCACTCCGGTTCTTCAGAAAATCTTCAATATGGTTAATGTGTTCAATAACCGTCGGATCATTATTCTTACTGTTAACCGGCTTATTATCTGACTCATCAGATAACTCAATTACCTTACCTGTCTTCGTGATAATCACTTTCTTATTCGGAGCAGATTCTGCGGCGACCGCCTTATCTTTTCGCACAATCAAAAGCTCTACTACCCGAATCAGGCATGCAACACTATAAGTTGCCTCCTCATCCGTCTGCCTGTCATGGTTCTTCGTTGTATACTGATTCCAAAGCCATTCCGATTTGCAAAGCATTTCCGCCATGATTATGTTATGGAACATCTTTGCAAGTTCTGTATCCACAGGGCCGGAAGCGGACTTGCCAAATCCAAACTTACCACCACCGCCTGCTGATTCATGCTTGATTTCATAATTCTGCGGAAGACTAATTCTGGCATACATTTCCTGAACCATTTTTCTCGCCTTTTCTTGATCATAGTTCGAATATAGCACAGGCTTATCTTTGTTGCTGAGTCCGTTCTTAATCATCTCTGTCGCTGCAATAAATACAAGATGTTTCTGGCGATCCTCAAGAAGCTTCTTAATCTCGTAATTCGTCTTGCTCTTCTCTATAATTGTGTTCTTCCGGATCTTGAACGCTTTTATCTTTTCTTTTACACTAAAGAACAATTTGAGAAGAGATGGATTCGCATTCACATAATTTCCAATCCATGTCAGTTCCACGTACTGGTGCTCAATACGGTTGGAAATCTCATATACATTATATCCATCAAACACAACATTCAGCGTTGTATACAGCAAATCTAAAATCTCATATTTTTCCTCCCATGAACGGGTAGACAAATCCTGGCTTACCAACTGCTTGATTCCACACTCATAGAACACCAAATTGTACTCGTAAAGTCCCTCAAACACGTTGCTCTTATCACTTAAAGAAGCACCCGCTCCAAGAATCTGTAAATTCTTTTTCATAACCGGTTCATCTTCAATATACTTGTATACCTTCTTCACAAATGCGCAAACTTCAACCAGCAGACTATCAATCCGCTTATTATAAATATCCTGCTTGGAAATGGCAGAGATTACAGACCGGCTTAACACATTCGTGTACTGGGTGCTGTTACAGTTGCGAATCAGTTCCTTGAAATTCTCATAAACAAGCATGTTATCAACCGGGATAAATTCCGCATTCAAACCATAAAATTCAAAAGCCTTGTTATAATCCTGCTTGCGGATGAAGGAATTAAACATACCCATACTAAACTGAATCTTATAATCATTGCCCACATGGGTATCCTCTACAAAATAATCATATAGTACCTCTAAATTATTAAGGTATGCCTCGGAATTTGATGCGGAAGGCGGCAAATCCATCTCCATTACAACATTAATCAAATCCATATAGCCCATAACAGCCTTGTCATATGTGGCTGGTCTGTCATCCGCATCCGTAATCTGATAGCAGGTATTAATCAAAAGCGGAGCCACACGCTCGCCAATCAGACGCATCGCCTCTCCAAAACGATCCAACTGATAGAGATAAACCAGCCATATACTATATCTATAGATACCAGTTGTGTTAATAATAGCGTCTGTATCTGTAGCATCAATATCGCCATATACAAACCGGAACAATGGTTCAATCCACTCCTCTATCTCGTATTTGCCCGGTTTTTTAATATATTCATCTACAAACTCAGCAAGCTCATAAAGCTTCGTACACTGAGCCTTTACATCATCATCCACAAGCATAGTAGACAAATCAAAATTGTGATCCTTTAAATAGTCAATGACTAACGCATAAAAGCCCTCTTCAACCTGCTCATTCAAAAAACGAATCAGCATTCCCTTATTCGAGGATGCAGCAATAGAAATAATATTCGTATCATTACCACGTGTCACATTTGCCGGTAAATTCTGCATTATAATGCCTCCTTTATACTCAATTTGTGTGAAATCAATAAATTTCACCTATTCAATTACAAGTTTAGCACAAAATTAAACATATTACAACTGATTTTTTTTTATTTTCAGTTATTTTGTCAGACATTCGTTGTGCATTTTGCACAATCCGAAACAATTCTAAAGAAAGAATTGCTTTTTAGCTTTTTCTATATTAAAATAAAGACAATTTTAAGTGTTATAAATTATCTTATGCGGTTATACTAATTACAATATCCGCAATTATTATGCGTAACTATTTATAAAACAATAACATAAGGAGAATGATTATGGCAAAGAAAAATAGTACTTTGGGCAAATTACTTGCCCTTACCACCGCTGTGGCAGCAATTGGCGGAACCTGTTACATTTTCAGAGATAAAATCAAAACCTGTCCTCTCTATCAGAAAGCATCCGATAAGCTTTGCAACCTAAAGAACAGTATCTCAGACAAATTCGGTGACAATGACGATTTCTGTTTTGATGATGATGATTTTGATAATACATCTGATGACGTTTTTGCAGACAATGAACACGGACGGGAATATACCTCCATCGCAATCAATGCAAAAGAACAAAACACAGACAGCGCCACACCTGAAGATACGGACAGTTCAGACACTGCTGAGGCGCAGACCCCTGCTGAGAACTCGGAAAACACCGACACCGCTGAGGCGCAGACTCCTGCTGAGAGTTTGGAAAACACGGACACTGCTGAGGCACCAGCCTCTGTCTGGAATACAGAAACCACAGACAACACCGAGGCGCAAACCTCTTCCTTGAATACAGAAACCCCGGATATCACCGGATTTCACACGGTTGGTGACAGCCCTGAAGTTTCCAATGATAATTCCGACAAGGAAGAGGACATTTTACCGAAAGAAGACATGACAGAAATCACCAATGACACAAATGCTGCCGAACAGGAAGATTCCGCCTTACCTGCGGAAGAATCTGATATTCCGGCATCCGAAGATGTCATTCCAACGATAAGTTTTGACAATCCTTTCAACTCTACAGGAATCTTCTCTGAAGATAAAGCAAAAGAAAATGCCGCCACTGCTGAAGTGACCGGCTATGAAAATGAAGGATTATCTGATGTTTCCGAAGATCCGGATGTATTAGAAGAACAGGATAAGCTGGACTTTTAACAGACGCCTGTTCCGAAAGGGATGTTGCACCATATATGTGTAACCTCCCTTTCTTTATGTCATCCACTTAGGCAATTGAGAGGAGAAATGTTATGTCAACCAGTTATACAAATTTTGCATATGTATATGACACCTTTATGGATAACATTCCTTATAAGGAATGGTCCGAGTATCTAATCCATCTTTTTGCCACATATCATATTACCGCCGGCACGCTGGTCGAGCTTGGCTGTGGCACAGGCACAATGTCACTGCTCATGAACAAGCCGGGCTTTCATATAATTGGAATTGATCAGTCTGCCGATATGCTGACAATCGCTGCCGATAAGACTTATGGCAGCAAAAACATTACTCTCCTTCAACAGGATATGCGCAAGTTTCAGCTTGACATGAAAGCAGAAGGCATCTACTGCGTATGCGACAGCCTCAATTATTTATTAAGCCCGAATGACGTATGCATGACCTTTCAAAAGGTAAAAGAACATCTGGCACCAAACGGAATATTTATTTTTGACCTGAAAACACTGTACTTTTATCAGACGGTTCTCGGCGATCAAACCTTTTGCGATCATCAAAAAGATTGCAGCTATACATGGGAAAACAGTTTTTTTGAAGAGGATTTTATCAATCAATACGACCTGACTGTCTTTACCAGAGTAAATGATACGCCTCTTTTTGAGCGCTTCTGCGAAACACATCACCAAAAAGCCTATGTCCTTTCAGAAATAGTTGACTTGCTAAAGCAAGCCGGGTTAGAATATATTACAGCTTATGATGCATTTACAGAGAATGTGCCACATGAGGAAAGTGAACGTATTTATATTATTGCAAGAAATGGAGATCACACATGAAAGATATCATTATCAGCGGAATGGCTGCAAACAGCCAGGTTCGCTTTTATGCCGCCTATACAAAAGATTTGGTCGAGACTGCCAGAACCATCCACAATCCAAGTCCTGTTGCTACCGCTGCTCTTGGCAGGCTCTTAACTGCCGGCTGTATCATGGGAAGTATGTGCAAGAATGAAAGCGATGTATTAACCCTGCAAATCCAATGTTCCGGTCCAATCGGCGGATTGACTGTCACAGCCAATGGAAAAGCCCAGGTAAAAGGATATGTAAACCATCCTGACATCTTACTCCCTGCCAGCAGCAAAGGGAAATTAGATGTAGGAAAAGCCTTAGATCTTGGAGTTTTAAGCGTCATCAAGGACATCGGATTAAAGGATCCTTATGTCGGACAGACAAATCTTGTAACCGGTGAAATTGCAGAAGACTTAACCTATTATTTTGCGGCAAGTGAACAAATTCCCACTTCTGTTGCACTCGGTGTATTGATGGAGAAAAACAATACCGTAAAACATGCCGGCGGCTTTATTATCCAAATGCTGCCCTTTGCAGAGGACGCCCTGATTACCACATTAGAAGACCGCCTGAAGGATTTCAGTTCCATCACAGGTCTTATGGAACAGGGAATGTCACCAAAAGATATGATGCACCAGTTGTTTGAAGGATATGATCTTGCCTTTAACGAATCTTTGGAGCCCGCTTACCACTGCGACTGCTCCAAAGAAAAAGTATATCGTGCCGTTATGAGCATCGGCAAAAATGAAATCGAAGAAATGATTGCAGATCAAAAGCCAATTGAAGTGAATTGCCAGTTTTGTAACCGGCACTATACTTTTGATATTGCCGATTTGGAAAGCATGCTCTAATACGGAACCGTTTCCGTTGTCTGTTCCGTATTTTCATCCATACCCGCCTGGATCTCCGTGGATGCAGCCTGCTCATCTGCCGGTGTATTTTCCTCCGTGTTATCCACCTTTGGCATTTCGCTTTCCATATCGCTGCCCGCTTCATTTTCTGTAGTCTCTGTTGTATCTTCCTCTGTGGTCGGTTCCTCGGCAGATTCCTCGCTTATCTCCTCCTTATACACTGTAACGGTATAGATATTAACACTTCCGGACAAAGCCGTTACTTTAATCGTAATCACATTTTTGCCGTTTTCTAATCTTTCCGGAATGTCTGATTCCACTACACTTCCTTCATCCATCGGCACAGCGCTCACCCCAACCATATCCACATCC
The DNA here is from genome assembly GCA_023664325.1 of Clostridium sp. GTDB lineage: Bacteria > Bacillota > Clostridia > Lachnospirales > Lachnospiraceae > CAG-590. The sequence goes on along the minus strand of JAMPFS010000030.1, from coordinate 25,841 downwards.
AGCCCAACGTGCATTTCATAATCTAACTGATCCGGAGAAAAGTCTTCTGTAAGCTCACCCGGCGCCACAATCAAATCCTCTAACCTGGCATCCATTTCTACTGTTTTATTTACTCCGATATCAAAAGTCTTTCCGGATGGCACAACCTCCATGTAATCCATATCTGCATAATCTATCAGATATATTTCCTGAAAACTGATCTCTGTCTTTCCTGTTTCGATTGCCTTAAATGTAATCTCATATTCCTTATTCTTTGTCTCTGCATCATAGGTATCCTTTAATTCCAATACCCCTGCGGATCCTGTAACAACATCCGAATCCGGCACAAACTCTAAAAGTTCCGGATTATAGGAAAGATATGCGTCAACGGAATACAGGTTTACATCACTGTCTAACAGGACACGAACCGTAAATTCATTCTCTTTCTTGACCGACTTCGGAATCTCAATAGACATTTGCGCCGTTTTTGCATAAGCCTTTTCATGCTTTGTCACTCCGATGACAGATGTTCCAATCATCAGCACAATCGCCAGCAATATCGCCATTTTCTTTTTCATATATTTCTCCTTTCCATTCCGGCAGCCAATGGGTTACTTTGTATTTCTTGTTATATTGATAATGTACTCTTTCTTTGTTCCGTTCTGTGCAACACCTGTCACCTTAACCTGTGTCGTCTGTCCTGCCGGCTTTAAGCTCACGTCTCCCGTTCCCTGAACAGAAGCCTTACTGCTGATGGTCGATGCCGTGATTTTCACGGTTGACACATTCTTGCCAACTACTACCGAGTAAGTATCATTTGACAACTCACCCGTCGATGATGGTTTCTTAAAAGTCGAACTCATGGACAGCTTTGTATTTCCGTTATACACAGCCAAATCTGATAAAAACGGATTTGGATTGCCACCGGATGCCGGCAGCTTACAGGCGCTTGACGGCATATTATTATATACCGGAATATAAAATACCATTGCATCTTTCAAAATACCCAGCCCATTATAAGCTGTTCTTGTCGATCTTCCCTCGGAATAAGGCGCCTGTACATTTGTCATATACTGATGTAAATACAATTGGTTCGTCTCGGTCGGTTTTACATTAAATTTCTGGAAATATAATGTGTTCTGTCCTTTGTTAATGTAGTTCGCCGCAATATATTTTGCGCCACCGACAATTGACTTATACGGTGTTGTCCACGGTCTTCCATAAGTCGTTGCATTCGTGGAACCACCCTTTGCCCAGCTCAGCCCCTTTGCCACGGCATCTCCTCCGTCATTGGCGCCGATATTATAGAAATTATAAATACCTTCATAACCCTTATATGTTCCGCTTGTAGAATTGGAACCATTGATGCCCACTTCCTGTTTCACCCGGGTTGCAAGGAAATATGGGTTCGCCTTTGCGCCTTTCCCTGCATCCATAAATGCATCCTTATAGTAACCGCTTGCTGTCTTTCCTGTTGCCGAGTCTTTCACACTGTATTTCCCTTTCATAAAGGTATTGCTTAAGATGCTCTGCACCACAGTTACCGTCTGTGACGAGTCATAGGCAAGCGCTTCAAACTGGAAAATATCTGTATCATTCAGGAAATTTCTCGGATCCATATAATAGGAAATCACTGCGGAATTTGCGCTGTACCAGTTGCTTCCGTCCTTTACCACATATTTGTCTGTAGACCAGTCATAAGCGCCGGATGCCGTTGACAAATAAGAAAATGGAGCCAGCGTGTTTCCGCCTTTCGGATAATTGCTCTGCATCACGTTTCTGCCCACAATGCTCTCATTTGCAATCACCGTATTCCAGTCAAGCCCGGTATCCACTGCCACAAACTTCCAGCTCGGATATGCATTGTGCAGTGTCTTTAAACTCGCCTGGTAACTTGCCGGAAAATTCTTCAACAGTGTTTCAAATGCAGCATCCGTTTCACCTGTACCCGTATTGTTATCCGTGTTGTTATTCGTATTATTACTGCCTGTTTCCGAATCCAGTGTAATATATTCTTTGGCAACATATCCTGTAATATTCTTCGTGCCGGATTTGACTGTAATTTTATACCAGTCACCACTTGTTCCGATCACCGAAACTTTGGTTCCGCTCTTAATATTTAATAAAACTTCACTTGAGGTACTCGCAGATTTGCGAACCCTCAATGTCGTTGTCACCTTGTCATTCACATAACCGGACTTTGCCACGGTATTGTCTGTCGCTGTATCATCCGATTTTGGGGCAGTGTCCGTCTTTGCCGGTTGGCTGTCGGGAGCGCTTACGCTGATATATTTGCCCGATACATACCCTGTAACCGTCTTCCCCTTCACTTTGACACTGATTTTATACCAGTAGGTACTTGATTTCTTGGTGATTCCCTTGACCGTCACCTTCGTATTCTTTTTAATCTTCCCCAGGGATTTCGAGGTCGTTGAAGTCTTTTTCCTCACATTCAGGTGCGTTGTCACCTTGCTGTTTACCGTTCCCGAAAGCGGAAATGTTTTTTTCACATAAGCGCTGGAAATGTATCCCGTCTTCAATTTTCCGTTTACCTTCGCCTTACACTTATACCATGTGGCGCCGTTATTCTTAACCTGTCCCAGAATGGTAACTGCATCATTCTTGGCAACGTATCCATAGGATTTATAGCTTGTTCCTGCCTTTTTACGAATGTTTACCTTTGCATTCGTCTTTGCCGGTAAACTGATTACGGAAGAACATGTCTTTGCTGCTTCCGCCTTTGTTCCGGATGCCAAAATACCACAGAACACAAACAATAGCGCAAACAATACATATTTTTTAGTTTTCCGGTTTCCTGTATTTTTCTTATATTCCATCCGCTGTACACCCCACACTTCTTTTTTATGTCAACCTAACACACCTCAAAATGCTCTGCATGTTCTCAATCACGTTTTTCGCAAAACAAATTTACATAATATAGTTACATAATACTATATTACTGCTCTCTTTTCAACAAAAATGTAACTTTTTTTACATTTTATTTTACATAACATAATATTACTGTAACATATTATCGTTAATATAATGCGTTATTGTGTGACAAATGTGAAAATGTACACCCGGATTCTCCTGAGATACGGATAAAATACCCTTAAAACTCCTATGACAGTCTTGCAGCATCCTGAACTCTGACATAGGCTCTCACATATATGCCATTTTCCCGATAGTCCTCTTCCAACAGCTCGCCATACCGCCTGATATCCGCAAGAACTGCTGTATCCCTGTAAGAAATTACCGTTTCCACATAAGTCCTGCTTTTGCGGAGTTCCTCCTCAATCTGTTCCAGCAAGCGGTCAAGCCCCTGCTCCTTTGCTGCGGAAATAAACACCGTTGCGTCTGCCTGCAAATCCTTAATAACCGGCTGTTTTGCCAGACAATCTGTTTTATTAAATACTGTAATAATCGGTTTATCTCTAATTTCCAACTGCCTTAGCGTTTCATAAACAGCAAACATCTGACGGTCTGCATCGGGATTCGATACATCAACCACATGCAGTATCATATCACTGTATTTAGCCTCCTCCAGGGTTGACCGAAATGCCTGGATTAGATGATGCGGCAGATTGGAAATAAATCCAACCGTATCTGTCAGCATAATGTTTTGTCCATTGGGAAGTGTCATGGCTCTCGTTGTTGGATCAAGGGTTGCAAACAGCTTATTCTCCGCTAACACCTCTGATTTTGTCAAATGATTTAACAGTGTAGACTTGCCTGCATTGGTATAACCCACAATACAGATCGTGGGACTGCTGTTTTTCCTTCGGAGCTTCCTCTGTGTTTCACGGTGTTTCTTCACTGCCTCCAAATCCCGTTTTAAGCCGGAAATCTGTTCTCTGATGATACGCCTGTCCATCTCCAGCTTTTTCTCCCCGGGACCTCTCGTTCCAATGCCTCCGCCGAGCCTTGAAAGGGAGGGACGGAGTCCTGTCAACATGGCAGCGTTATACTTCAACTGGGCAAGCTCCACCTGTATTTTTCCCTCCCTCGTATTGGCACGGGCAGCAAAAATATCCAAAATTACCATTGTCCTGTCCATAATCTTCACATCCAGAATCTGCGAAAGATTCTTCATCTGTACCGGGGTTAGTTCCGTATCGCAAACAATGCCTGTAGCGTCCATCGCCACAAGCATTGTTTTTAGTTCGTCCAATTTTCCTTTTCCAAGATAGGTTACCGGATTTGCATACTCCAAATTCTGTACCATTTTTCCAAGCGCAACAGCCCCGGCAGTCTTTACCAACTCGGAAAGCTCTCTTAAGGAAACCTCCTCGTCCTCACTGCCCTTTTCCTTTACTGCTACCAATATAACCCGCTCGTCCTCCTGGCGGTTTTCATAGAAATCTGCCATACTTCCTCCACCTATTCTCCCGAAACATTCTGTCTTGTGTAAAGTAAATCATACTCATTTTTTCCGTCTATATCATTTGGATATGCTTCCACAAATGCCTGCGCTTTCTCATATGCCGCATTATAATCCTTTTGTTTCTCATAATATACAATCTCATCAAATAATAGTTCCTTGATACTGGACTGGTCTTTCAACTGCTTTCCCTGCTCAATGTAGGAAAGCGCCTCCTCCAAATTCCCTCCATCTAAGGAAATTGCGGCATACTGGGCATACATAAAGCTGTTCATCTCATTATTTCTCAAAAATACATCATAATAAATCTGCATATTCTCAAGATCTCCGGTCTGTCCATAACAACTGCCCACATAAAGTACCAGGTCGCTGTAACCGTCCTCATAGGCTTCCAATAAAATCGGTAACGCTTCCCTGTAATCCTTCCACTCATATAGCTGCAACCCATATGCCACATTCGCAAGATAGGACAAACCATCTACCTGCTCATCTGCCCACAATCTGATCTGGCTGTATTCATAACACGCATCACCATACTGTCCCATATTCACATAACAATCTGCCAGATACAGCCGCACATTATTATCAAATTCCTCAAACAGCGGCAGTCTCGGCTTTAATGCCTCGGTAAACAAACCGATTGCGCCCTCGAAATCATCCTGTTTATATTGGGAAATACCCTTATTCAGCATGCTGAACTTTACACCGAAAGACACGCCATATATGATAAATACCATCACAAAAAATGCCACTGTTCCTTTTATTACATTTTTAACTTTAAATGTCTGTTTTTTCTTACGCTTTTTCTTTTTATGATAATCGGGCATTTCATAAATTTGAAAGTAATCCCTCTGGTTCCTCCTCCTGCTCTTTCTTCGCTTATTGTCACTATATGGACTGTCCCATTTATTTTTTCGCCTTGCCATGTATCAAACTGCCTTTCTACATTTATACCTCTGTCATCCTGCACACACAATCTGCTTCCAAACTATTCCGTAAACTCCTCCAAAAACTCTTTGAAGTCACGCCTGGCGCCTTCTATCACCGCCTCGTCTCTGGTATCCAATGCCCTTTCAAATTCCCGCAGCACATATTCAATCTGCATGCGTTCCTTCCCAATGCTTTCCTCATAAAGCCGTTCTCCCCGAAGCAGCAAAAGCTTATTCTCCTCTTTATCCCTCGGGTGGATTTTGAGATATGACAGCGCCTCCATCCGCTCTTTAATCTCTTCCGGTGTCATATCGGTAGCATTTGTTTTAATAATCTGCTTTGTGACCTCACCGGTAGATACCACCTTGATCTCAACTTCCAAGATAGAGTTTACATCATAAGTATAGGTTACATCCACCGCCTCTTTTCCCGCTTCCGCCTTTGGCACATGAATACGGATTTCCCCTAACAGCACATTATTAGAGGCAAAACGGCTTTCGCCCTGCAGCACCTTGCACCTGATTTGTGTCTGGTTGTCATTGACTGTATAAAGGCGTTCTGTTCTGCTTGCCGGAATTGTTGTATTCCGCTCTATGATTGGACAAAAATGACCATCCTCAAACCTTCCGTTTTCTTTCTCTAACACCACCTCTGTTCCCAGTGTAAACGGGCATACATCTGTAAGAATCACCTCTTTGATACTGTCTCTCCGCTCCTTCATGGCGCCCTGCACGGCAGCGCCTAATGCTACCGCTTCATCCGGGTTAATTGAGGTATCCGGCAAATTATGGAACAGTTTCCCCACAAACTTCCGGATAAAGGAAAGCTTCGTGGCGCCACCCACCATAACAACACGATCAATATCCTTAAGTCTTACATTGGCATCCGAAAGGCTCCGTTTAATCGGCTGTCTGATCTTATCTAAAAGCTCATCGCACTTTGCCTCGTATTCATCAATGGAAAGGCTCATCTCATACGTCTTCTCTCCTAAGGTGCAGGTCATGGTCGAAATACGGTTTTCGCCAAAACCAATCTTGCAATTCTCTGCCTGTTTCGCAAGATGCCGCAGTTCCTTTTGTGTCAGTCTGTCCTTCTCAATATCGGAATTCCGTTCAAAGAAAATCTGCTCAATTACCTTTGTGAAATCTTCTCCGCCTAAAAAATTGTCTCCTGCCACAGCTCTGACTTCAATAATAGAATCAAACAGTTCTAAGATGGATACATCAAATGTTCCCCCGCCTAAATCAAACACAAGAAATTTACCGTTGTCACGGTTCTGGTATAAACCATATGCAATCGCAGCAGCGGTTGGCTCACTGATAATACGCTCCACCTTAAGACCCGCAAGCTCTCCCGCGCGCTTTGTCGCTTTTCTGCGTTCATCATTAAAATATGCAGGCACACTGATAACCGCTTCTGTGATCTCCTCCTGTAAAAAACATTCTGCATCCTCTTTAAGCGCTTTTAAAATTAAAGCCGATAATTCCTCCGGCAAAAATTTTTTTCCGGAAAGTTCAAAAATTTTCTCACTCCCCATACTCCGCTTAAAGACAGCCGCTGAGCTTTCCGGATGCAGCAGCATACGTTCCCTGGCTGTCTCACCAATGAAAACCTGCCCCTCCTCATCCACACTGACTACAGACGGGGTTAAATTCTTTCCTAAACGGTTTGGAATAATTTTCGGGCCATCTTCTGTATAATACGCTGCCAAGCTGTTTGTTGTTCCTAAATCAATTCCTATAATCATATTGTAACCTCTGTTTCTCTATCATACTCTGTCAGGACTTTTTTTCAGTTCTACAATCGTACACTAAAAATGTCCATATGTTGTTATCATATCATAAAACTGCAAGAATATCAAAAAAAACTAAGAGTCCTATCAATTTGCTTAAATCAGAACATAAAAACGACCGGTTCCTTCCTGATACGAAAGAACCAGCCGCTTTTTATTTCATACAGACTGTATCTTAAAAGTCCTATATAGTTCGGAGCATTTATCTTATCCCAATTAAGAAGCCGATGCCATCTCCTTCATATTAAGGCGATGCTCCATATAATGTTCGACCTCATTTTTTTCGATTTTTAAGCTTACCGCAAATTCACCAAACAAATTATCCTGCGCCTGCTTTAAATAACGTTCATCACATGCAGACATTTTTTTGCCCTGGGCAATGCGCTCTTCTTTTCTCTTTATCGTTGTATGAATAATTCGCAGCCACTCCCTGCAATCACAGCTTCTAAGCGCCTCCTTGTAGGCAAGTTCCCTGCTCTTGTCATTCACTGACTCAATCAATTCAACATCTTTCGATTCATCAATTAATGCACATGCTTCTGTCTTTGAAATAACCGGTCTCATTATAACTTTCTGATTATCCACAGGTGTGTAAACTCTGCTTCCTTTTGTATACAGTGGCAATAACGTGTAATACAATCGATCGCTGTCCACTCCGCTTAAATTCATCGGACCAATCTCTTCCACTTCACAAACACCGTTCATACCATAAACGATATACTCACCAACTTTAAACATTCTTCTCCTCTCTTTCTGGAATTTGGTTAACAACGTTCTGTACTTATAATATCAAATTTCTATTATTTTCGTAAGTATTTTTGAAAGTTTTTCTTAATTTTCTGCATTTTTCACACTCCTCCCTATTGGAAATTGTGCATTTTTACAATGTTAGACAATTTATCGTATTCGGATCATTTTACATTCTTCTTGATACTATTTTTCCACATATTTACACAAAATATACAAAATATTAACTTGATAACTCAAGATGTTGATAGAAAGTCGGACAACCGACTTTTGCAAATGCCACAAAAAGCACATAAAAACAGACAAAAAATCTAAGATTTTTTGTCTGTTTTTATATATTCTACTATATACTTTATCTTCCCGGCATACCACCTGTTCCGGCTGCTAACAGTCATATTTTCGAATCAGTCCGATTCCGATCGGATATGGCCCGGTGTGAACGCCGATGGTAGCGCCAATCTGAAAAATTTCCACATCCTTAATATTCGAATATTCCGCCAATGACTCTAAAAGCATCTTCTTAAATTCCAGAGCCTCTTCATAATCATATCCGTAACCAATCACAAACTTGTAGTCATCCGCCGATTCCTGAATCTCTTCAAAGTGGGCTTTTGTCTTTTCTAAAATTTTGACCAGGGATTTGTGTCTGCTCCTTGCGATTCCAAACGGAAAAATCTCGCCCTCCTTTAAGATAATCATCGGACGAATTTTTAACGCATTCACTGCCACTTTCATAACCTTGCCGACACGTCCGCCATGAATCAAATAATCCATGTTGCCCACTGTAAAAATAATCCTTCCGGTAGCCTTAATCCGTTCTATATTTTCAATCACCTGCTCATAGGTAAAACCATTTTCCTGCATGCGGACTGCTTCTAATACCAAAATTCCCTGCAAGACAGTATTCACCGTGGCATCAATTACGGTAATTTCAGCCTCCGGATAATCCTCTGACAAAATGTCTTTTGCCGTGGATGCCGAATTATAAGAACCGCTGAACTTGGTGCTGATGCAAATACAGATAATATCTGTTCCTTCCTTTACATATGGGGTAAATGCATTCACATAATCCTCCACCGAAGGCAGTGATGTCTTTGGAAATACGTCCGGATTATCAACCATTTTCTGATAAAATCCCCGAACATCAACCTCCTCTATCTCTTTCTCATATTTCACCTCGTCAAAGGATACATAAAACGGAACCACTTTCAAATTCTTCGCCTTTGCAAGATCCGGATTCAAATCGCAGGAACCGTCAGTAATAATCTGGTATGCCATATTCTCTTCTCCTATTCCTTATACATAGTTTTGAAAACTATTTATCATAGACAATATGTACTATACCACATTTTCCCATATATGAAAAGAATTATTTTGGCTTTTTCTCAAAACAAAATCTTATTTTTCTCTTTCAAAAGCCTGCTGCCATGCACAAGCTGGATCACGCCAATCGCCACGCCAGCCGCAATCAAAAAAGCACCAAATACAATATTCCATGCTCCAACCGTCTTCATTGTCTTGTACATTTTTTCATTCATAACACAACCTCCATTATTACCTACTGTATATTCTGTCTTTTGTATTTTGAAAGTATGCATTTCCTTTTTTGTCTGTTATTATTCTGCGCCATACTGTTCATAATAAGCATCAATAGCAGCTTTCAGCGTATCATCAATAATGACTTTCCCCTTATATGGTTTGTTATACAAATGTTCCACCACCTCTGCCATTGTTACAATGGCTGTCGTTTTAAAACCATATTTCTCCTCAATCTCCTTTAGCGCTGACTTTTTGCCCTGTCCCCGTTCCATACGGTCAACAGATACTACCATCCCTACCACCTTCACATCACCCTGCGCCTTGATAATCGGTAATGTCTCCTCAATGGAAGTTCCGGCAGTTGTTACATCTTCAATGATAATGACACGGTCACCATCTTCAATCGGGCTTCCCAGAAGGATGCCCTTATCCCCATGATCCTTTTCTTCCTTACGGTTCGAGCAATATTTGATGTCCTCGTCGTACTCCTCCGCAATGGCAACCGTGGTTGCCACCGTAAGCGGTATCCCTTTATATGCCGGCCCAAACAGCACATCAAAATCCATACCGAACTCACTGTTAACCGCCTCCGCATAATACTCACCAAGCCTCTTTAGCTGGGAGCCTGTCCGATAAAATCCGGTATTTACAAAAAACGGGGTTTTACGCCCACTCTTTGTCACAAAATCCCCAAACTTTAACACATTACAGTCAATCATAAATTCGATAAATTCCTTTTTATACTGTTCCATTGCTACTCTAAACCTCCTAATGCTCAAGACCTGCTGCCCGTCTGCTTCCTTTCATGTTCCTTATATTACCATAAAACCCTACTGTTATCAATCCATTTTGAAAATTGCATATTTAGTAAACGCCGTTTACAATATTTCCGTTTTGCAGTCTTATCTCATAATATATGAATTTATTTTACACATCCAATGATTTCATTGATATCCTGAATATGTTTCTCCTTCATAAAAGCTTCCATCCCCTCAATAATTTTAACCGTTGTGTATGGATCATGAAAGTTTGCGGTGCCAACCGATATCATAGTTGCGCCTGCCATCATAAATTCAATCGCATCCTGATAATCCATGATTCCTCCCATGCCAATAATCGGAAGCTTCACTGCATTCGCCACCTGATATACCATTCTTACCGCTACCGGCTTGATAGCCGGGCCGGAAAGCCCACCGGTTTTGTTTGCAATTGCAAAACTTTGACGGTTAATATCTATCTTCATTCCTGTCAAAGTATTAATGAGCGACAATGCATCTGCTCCACCGTCCTGTGCAGCTTTTGCCATCACCGTAATATCCGTTACATTCGGGCTCAGCTTCATAATGACAGGCTGCTTTGCCTTTGCCTTCACCGCTTTTGTAATCTTTTCTAATGCCTTCGGATCCTGTCCAAAAGCAATCCCACCCTCTTTGACATTCGGGCAGGATACATTGATCTCCAGCATATCCACATCCTCATCCGCAAGACGTTCCACGACTTCGACATAATCCGCTTCCGATTTTCCACAGACATTTACAATAATTCTCGTGTCATACTGCTTTAAAAACGGAATATCCCTCTTACAAAACAGATCAATACCGGGATTCTGAAGCCCTACTGCGTTCATCATCCCTCCATATGTCTCGGCAATACGCGGGGTTGGATTTCCCTGCCACGGAACATTTGCAACCCCCTTCGTAGTCACTGCGCCAAGTTTGGATAAATCTACAAAATCACCATATTCAGCTCCGGAACCGAAGGTTCCTGAAGCCACCGTCACCGGATTCTTAAATTCTACGCCGGCTATCTTTACTGACAGATTCATGACAACTCCACCTCCCTGGCATCAAACACCGGACCATCCTTACAAATCCGTTTATTATGGACATTGCTGTGTCCGTCCACTTCCCTCGACTGACAGACACAAGCCAGACAGGCACCGATCCCGCATGCCATCTTCTCTTCTAAAGAAATCTGTGCTTCTATGCCATTCAAAGCTGCATACTCCTTAACAGCGCGAAGCATCGGCATCGGGCCACAGGCATAAATGATATCGCCCTCAATGCCATATTCCCGGATGGCATCCAAAACATTGCCCTTGACACCGGTCTTTCCATCTTCGCTTGCCACGTAAACAGTACCGTATTTTCCCAAATCCTCCATCAGAAAAGTTTCATCCCGAAAACCTGCCACAATACTCTTTTCGCAGTTTAACTCCTTCGCCAGCTCCAACATTGGCGGAATCCCTATTCCACCGCCTATCAAAATTGCCTTTTTTTCTTTCCCGGCAAATCCATTTCCCAAAGGTCCCATGATTTCTACCACATCATCTGCCTCCAGATTAGAAAACTCCTTCGTGCCAAAGCCAACCACACGGTACACCAGACGAATCGTTCCCGCCTCTTTTTCTACTTCACACAGGCTAATCGGTCTTGGCAGAAGCTTTGAGCCATCCTTAGAATACACCGAAACAAACTGTCCCGCCTTTGCCTCCCTCGCAATCTCTGGCGCATAGAGAACCAGGCTGTATATATCACTGGCAAGCTGATTCTGGCACCTGACCACTGCTTTGATTTTTACTGCACTCATGCTAATCTCCTTTTATCTTATCTCTTTGCAATCGCCCCTGTAATATCCTCTATCATATCCGTCACTGCCTGGCGGGAAGCATCTGCAAAATTCTCTGCTCCAAACTTCGCATATTTTTCCTGCTTATAGGCAGCAATAATTCCCCGTGAAGAATTTACAATCGCCCCAAGTCCATCTGCATTGAAATAATGTACCAAATCCTCTGCCTTACCTCCCTGAGCGCCATATCCCGGCACCAGAATATAGGTTTTTGGCATTAACTTCCGAAGCGCTTTTCCCATTTCCGGATAAGTTGCGCCGACCACACAGCCTACATTGCTGTATCCATCACCCATGCAGCTCTCTCCCCACTCCACAACCTTCCTGGCAACTAATTCATATAAAGGCGTTCCATCAATCAACTGATCCTGAAACTCACCGGATGAAGGATTCGATGTCTTAACCAAAATGAAAATACCTTTGTGGTTTTCCTTACACACATCTAAAAAGGGTTTGACTCCGTCTGTTCCCAAATAAGGATTCACGGTCACAAAATCTTCTGAAAATCCTGAAAACGTATGACTGCCAATCTGAACCGTTCCAATATGCCCTGCCGCATAAGCTGCCGAGGTAGAACCAATATCTCCACGCTTGATGTCACCGATTACAACAAGCCCCTTCTCCCTGCAATATGCGCAGGTCTTTTCAAATGCCATCAAACCCGGTATTCCAAACTGTTCATACATGGCAATCTGAGGCTTTACCGCCGGAATCAAATCGTATACCGCATCCACAATTGCCTTGTTAAACTGCCAGATTGCCTCTGCCGCTCCCTCTAAGGTTTCACCATACTGTTCAAATGCAGCCTTTTGAATATGATCTGGCACATAGGAAAGCATCGGATCAAGCCCTACGACCACCGGCGCATTTAAAGCTGCAATTTTTTCTACTAATGTATTAATCATACTGTCCTCCTGATTTACCGTTCCTTTCAGACTATGCATGAATATACGCATACCACAAACCTGCTTTTGTATCCATAAAATCTCACATGGCATAAAAGGAATATTTTTTTATTATTATACGGCTTTTTCCGCTATCCTGCAAACTGGAATTTGCATCATAACTTCTGCAAATGCCTTTCGGCGCAAGGGTAATCCCCCTTAATCTCAACCGCCTTTTTATAATGCTGTTTTGCATTCTCTTTCTGTCCTTCCAATTCCGCAATTAACCCCATTGCAAAATGGTATTCAAAACAGGCACAGGTTTCACACGTTACGCAGACATGGCTGTTTCCCATCCGTTCCAGATATTGTTTCGCTTCCTCAAGTCTTCCTGCGCAAATATGCATGATTACCATATCATAGGCATACATCGGAAGATACCTGCGGTCTGAAAGCAACGCTTCCTCTCCACCATGCTGTTTTAAAAGTTCTTTGATATAAACATCTGCATATTTCTTAGCATGTTCCCTATCTCCCTTTTCAAACAGAACGGTCGTCAAGGTAAAATACACATGGTAACGGGAAATATTGTTCCTCTCCATATACTCCAAAAGCTTTGCAAGCACCCTCTCGGCTTCCTTTATATTCCCTGTATCCCTGTAATATTCCGCCACCGTCTCGACATGCGAAATCCTGCAAGGCTTCTTTAACTTAAAATAGATTTTTTCTATATTTTTATACCATTTTTCTGCATGAGTCTTATCCCCCATCTGCCGGTAGATCTCTGCCAGCTCCTTATAGTCCTGTAGCAGCCCTTCACATTCCTCCTGCTGGTTCGCTTTCTCCAAAAGCAGCTTTATCACCATGCTGTTCTTCACAATGCCCACGCTCTCCTTAATCTGTGACTGATAAAAATCAATTGCTTTCTGATACTGACCCATCTTTACCCAGATTTTTACAATCTCCTCCCGCATACTCTCCGCTCCCGGACGAATCCGCAAAATCTCCTCATATGCATGGATTGCCTTTTCATAATCTTTCTTAATCACATAACATTCTGCAAGATTCAGATAGGGCAGATGATCCTTATCGGGCTCCATTGCAATTACTTTTTCCAACGGCTCAATTGCCTCGTCAATCCGGCGGAGTTTCAACAATGCGCATCCCAGATTATTATATGCGTAGTAAGCCTCCGGATTCAGCTTAATTGCCTCCCTGCAATCTTCCACCGCCTTTTCCAGTTCATACAGGTCAATATACAGATTGCCCCGTTCCACATAACCTTCTGCACTCCCGGTAAGTTCAATCAGCCGGGTAGCATATTCGATTCCCTTTTTGCAAAGCTCCAAATCCCTATTTTCATTGCTTAAATAGCTGTAGACATACATCAGCCTGCGGACTGCCGGCACAAAATCACTGTGTTCCATCAAAATCATGCGATAACACTCGATTGCCTTTTGCGTGTTCTCCATCCATTCATAGCAGTTGCCAAGTTTTGTGCGGTAGTGCAAATTCTTTGGATTTGTGTTGACAAGCTGTCTGCATGCCGCAAGCGCCTCCTCATACCGTTTTTCCCTTGACAAAATATCCACCTTGAGCTGTAATATTCCGGAAGCATCCGGATGTTCATCCAAATACTTATCCACAATCTCCAATGCCTTATATGTCAGATCCAAATCCCAATAAAGAATCGCCAGTTCACGATCCAAATCAGAAAGATCCTCAATATCACTGCCTTCCTCCTCCGGACGGATTCGGATCCGCTCCATCAACCGGTCAAGCTGGTCAATGGCTTTTCGCACATTGTCCGCAGAGAAATCTTTATAATGCAGACATTTAATCTTATAAAGCTCTAATCCATCGCTTTGTAAGCCGGCCTCTTCGCCCTCCTGAATGACGCTTTCCACATCATCATACTGCTCAAATGCCATAAATACTTCCGCTGCCAATACATATGGCACAGAATACCCCGGATAAATCTCTTTACATGCAAAGTAATCATCAATAACCTCCTTTGCATTTTTCAGCTCATAATTTGCCTTCTGGCGGTGTACATAAGCGGGATAAAAACCTCTGTCCTGTTCAATGATTTCATCACAGATATCAATGCACTTTTCATACTGCTTCTGCGCCAGGTAAAATCTTGCCAACTGCTCCATATAAGAAAGTTTTACCAGTGTATTATGCTCCTCTTTAATTGCCTTTCTTATATATTCCGCAGCATCATCCAACTTCCTCTCCAAATCAGAAAGCTTATCTTTTAGCCCGCTTATCTGCTCCTTGCTGCACTCTGTTTCAAGCAGTTCCTCTTTTTCTTTGAAGCTTAATTCCCAAAGGCAGATTCCGATTGAAAAATGGGCAAGAGACAAGCGGTTTTTCTTCTTTTGCGCTTCTTTCGATCCATCATCTACAGCCTCTTCAATCAATTGCAGCCATTTCTCTGCGAGAGGATATGCCGCTTCATAATCCTCATTTGCCAGATAAAGCCTGCACCGAAGATTTATGTAATCATAGTCCTCACCCTGCTCTAAGCTGTCAAGCAGCCGGATTCCTTTTTCAAACTCTTTTTGCTGATAATAACACCATCCAAGTTTGAATGACACTTCCCTTACGGTTTCTCTGCCTTCTTCTCCGCTGTCTCCTTCCTCCGGCGATTCATCCTCTGTCTTTCGAGCAGAGAGTATGCTCTCATAGGTCTCCACCAGCTTTTCATTAATCTCATCCAAAAGCTGCATACATTCTACATCCTGCACCCGTTCTTCCAGAATATCCTCCACCATTTCCTTTGCATCCTCCGGGTTTCCTTCCAGATAAACGCACCGGGCAATTCCAATTGCAGCGCTATAATTTTCAGAATCCGCTTCTGTTAATCCTTCATATACCGTTCTTGCTTTTGCAATCTCACCATTCGCCAGCAATGCCTCCGCATAAATCCGCTCAATATATGGATTATCCGAATACTCAAAGTCCAGCTCCTCCATAATGGACAATGCCTTTTTTTCATCCTCCTGCCAGTCCGGCGCCTGTGCGCTCCGTTCCCCACTCAAATGTTCCTCACCGTCTGTACTGTGTTCCACCTTCCTGTTCGCCTTCGCACGGCAAAGCAGGTACCTCGCCTCTTCTGTGTCCGTATATGGATGCGTAACGTCATAACGCTTAAGCTCCTTTAAAAAGCGCTCGACGGCTTCCATATCCCCTTCCTCAAAGGCATTTTTCTCCTCATACAGGGTTCCAATATAATCATCTACATGGGAATCTGTTGCACCGTCAAACAATTCAAAATCAATAAAATTTGGCCGTTTCATCTGCCACATTACATAATCCAGATAATTTTCAGGAAATTTCTCTTTTAGCTGATCATAATTATCCATATAGTGGAACCTTTTATCTACCAACTGCCAGATAGACTGCGGCATGTAAGAATGAGACATAAAATATACCAAAAGCTTTTCTGCCGCTTCCAGCTCCATGTCTAAATCATCGCAGACCGGATCGTGCAAAACAGGCTCCCACAGACTTGCATCCCGCCGTTTTGCAACATCCCGGTAAATCATATCAATACGATTCAACCATTCATCCACTTCATCCTTTTTCCCGTAGCCATATTCACTCTCATCCGCATCATTTAGCTCCTCATCCTCCGGCTGGCTGGCATACTCCAATGCCTCCTCATAAGCGCGGCGCAGTTCTTTAAATCCCTCCTCGTCATCCTCCGGATTCACATAACGCAGTTTCGCCCGATATGCAGACCGTATTACATCTTCATCCTTTGTCTTATCAATCTCTAATATTTTCCAGATCATAAATTACCTCCACCATTCCCCTTCTGTGCCTTTGATACTACCTGAATTATTGTATCATAAATTTATCCTCTCCGCATTACAAAATGCCCGGGAATCTTCCAACTTCCCAGGCATCCACTCATCTCCTTACTGCATATTACCTTCTATATTGTGAAACGTTTGGTATGCTCGTTCAAATCAGCCGATATCTTCACAAGCCGCTGTGTCTCATCATGGCACTGGTTTACAATATTGCGAAGCACTGCCATAGAAGCCGAGGTCTCCTCTGTCGAAGCGGCATTCTCCTCTGCAATAGCCGCTAGCTGTTCCACACTGTCTAAAACCATATCTTTGACGCGTCCAAGTTCCTCCATACTGCTCCGAATCCGGTCAACACCACTGGAAACGGAAGTAATCTCGGTATTTAAAGAGATAAACATTTCTTTTGTATTTCCCAGCTTGACATTCTGCGCCGATACGCTTTCCGATACACGGTTCATTGTCTCGACACTGGTATTGGAATTATGAATCAAATCAGCAACAACTGCCAAAATCTCCTCTGCGGAATGTCTTGACTGCTCGGAAAGGTTACGAATCTCATCTGCAACAACCGCAAATCCTTTACCGTTCTCGCCAGCCCTTGCCGCCTCAATACTCGCATTCAAAGACAACATATTCGTCTGTGCCGCAATGCTTGTAATCATATCGGTTGCCGTCTGAATTGCCTGAGCAGATTCATTTGTCAGATTTGTCTGTTCCCTGACCTCTTCAATCGCATGGTTTGTCTGCTGCGCAATAGCTTCTAACTCATTCAAAGTATCCTCTGCCGACTTTGAATAATCCTTCATCTTAACGGAATTTTGGGTTAATATCTCAATGTCATTCGTTGCCGTCTCAATGGAATCACCCATATTCACCATTTGGCTATTTGCTTCCATCGTCTCATGAGCCTGGGACGTTGCCCCATTCGCAACCTCATCTATTGCTATATTAATACTTGCAATATTCTCTAAAATTGTATTAAAGGAATCCCCAAACTCATTTGAAAAGTTCTCTAACTCTACAGAACTATCTGTAAGATTTGAGATAATTCCCTTAAATTCATGAATCAAACCCTGAATGGAATTTGACATCTCTCCGATCTCATCTGCGCGCTGAAGCATTTTTTCATGCATTTCAAAATCCAGCTTACCGGTTGCCAAGTCATCCAGACGTTCAATTGTACCCTTCAAAGCATCTATGATCTTTCTCACTAAAATGGTAATAATAATGAAAGTAATCACAAAAACGATGAGCATGCCTGCTGCCATAGAAGCCTGGCTGTTCCTGATATCTTTCTCAACATCCGCCTTTGCGCGGCCGGTAAAGATCAGTCCGACAATCTCTCCATTCTCCTGAGTCATTGGTATATAATATCCACAATAATCCGATCCGGCAATCTCTATATCTTTGGTAAAATGGCTTTGCTCCTTACCATTTAAAATGTCCTGCGCAAAATCCGCATCAATTGTGGTTCCCACCGCACGATTTCCCTGCGCATCCGTTACCGTGGTAATCGCTCTCTCATTCCCCCAGAATAAAGTAATCTCCAAACCGGATTCTTTTTTGATGTGGTCAATCAACTCATAATTCTCAGAGAGATTCGCATCCCCTTTTTTCAGAATTCCTCCTTCATATGAATAATCACCTTCTGAATAAACATCATACAGGCTCTCTACATTGACTGCAACCGCCTGTAATTTTTCTTCAATCAGCTTATAAGCTGTTTTTTCCTGATTGCTTCCACCCATAACAATTCCCATGACACTCATAAATAAAAGTGGAAACAGCACCATCAGAATAATCTTTGCTGTAATCTTAATACCTTTTTTCATTATCCCTCCTAAGACCGTTGTCTTTCCTTATATTTTGCCAAAATTCATATTTGTATAGGAACTATCATAACACTTTTTGGCACATAATACAATATTTTGCTTCCATTTTGTATATTTTTACTTATATTTCAGGAACACATGGAATATTTTTCTCTAACTCTTGATTTTTAAGACAAAATCTACTATGCTAAACAAGAAATCCTGCCAGGCATTTTTCATTCATCGCCGCAGGTTTTCTCAAAAATACAGATTGCGAGGTATTTACAATGAATGAACCAAAACCGATCAAGGAAGGTAAAGTACGCGAAATTTATGACAATGGTGACAGCCTGATTATGGTTGCGACAGACCGTATCAGCTGCTTTGATGTCATCCTGAAAAATATTATACATAAGAAGGGAACCGTTTTAACCCAGATGTCAAAATTCTGGTTTGATATGACCTCTGATATCCTTCCGAACCATATGATTTCCGCAAATGTAAAGGATATGCCGGAGTTTTTCCAGCAGGAAAAATATGACGGCAACAGCATGATGTGCAAAAAGCTGCAAATGCTTCCTGTGGAATGCATTGTACGCGGTTATATCACCGGCAGCGGCTGGGCAAGCTACCGGAAAAACGGCACAGTCTGCGGAATCACATTGCCGGCAGGCTTAAAAGAATCCGACAAACTTCCCGAACCAATCTATACTCCTTCTACCAAAGCTGAGATTGGCGACCATGACGAAAACATTTCCTTTGAGCAAAGCATAGAAGTATTAGAGAAACAGTTTCCGGGAAAAGGACAGGAATATGCGCAAAAGCTATGCGATTACACCCTCGCTTTATATAAGAAGTGTGCAGATTACGCTTTCGAGCGTGGAATCATCATTGCCGATACCAAATTTGAATTTGGATTAGATGAAAATGGCAATATTGTCTTAGGCGATGAAATGCTGACCCCTGATTCTTCCCGTTTCTGGCCTGCACAGGGGTATGAACCCGGACACGGACAGCCATCCTTTGATAAGCAGTTTGCCCGTGACTGGTTAAAAGATAACGAAGGCTCACACGACTGGGAACTTCCGGAAGAGATTGCCCAAAAAACCATTGAAAAATATCTGGAAGCATATGAATTATTGACCGGTGAGAAATTAGGATAAGCTTAACAGATCGGTTTTTCCATTACCGACAGCAAAATGGCGGTACAGTTTTATGCTGCGCCGCCATTTTAGGACTTCTCTTTCAATATTTTACTGAAACTTCGCAATTACCTCTTCATTTGCTTTCATGGCAGCTTCTTCCATGCCTTTCCGTTCCGCAAGAAGCTTTTCCCTAATCTCATCATGTTTGACTGCCATAATCTGAAGCGCCAGATAAGCAGCGTTTTTGCTGCCGTTAATTGCAACCGTGGCAACCGGGATTCCGGACGGCATCTGAACAATAGACATCAGGGCATCCATACCGTCTAACACAGAACCGGAAAGAGGCACGCCGATGACCGGAAGAACCGTCTGGGACGCAACAACGCCCGGCAAAGCAGCCGCCATCCCCGCAGCAGTAATAATCACCTCTGTTCCATCATGATTTGTCTCCTCAATAAACTCAGAAAGTCCTTCATGCGCCCTGTGCGCAGACAGGCATCTGACATTTACCCCAACACCATATTTTTTTAAAATCTCCACAGCCGGTTCCACTTTAGCCAAATCACTGGTAGAACCCATAATAATTGCAGCCTTCATAATCGTATCCTTTCTTGTATGTATTCGGTTCGGTAATTGTAAACTCTGTTTCCTTAGTATACCAATTATCCGAAAAATCGTCAATCCATTCACAAAAAACATATGATTTATGAATTTCCCTATCCCAACAGTACATCCAGTACCATCATAACCACAAAACCGGTCATAACGCCGGCTGTGGCAAGGATTTTGTTATCCCGAAAAGATTCCGGCACCAGTTCTGAGCAAACAACGGAAATCATAGCCCCGGCAGAAAAAGATAAGACAAACGGCAGAATCATCTGTATTTTAAGCACAAATAGTACTCCAAGCACACCTGCTATCGGTTCCACAAGTCCGGAAGACTGTCCGATCAGAAAACTTTTCAACCTGGACATCCCCTCTCTTCTTAATGGCATGGCGACACAGGTTCCCTCCGGAAAATTTTGTATGCCAATACCCACAGCCAGCATCACAGCTCCTACCAGGGATGCTTCGCCTCCTGAGGAAGCAGCGCTTCCAAATGCCACACCTACAGCCAGCCCCTCCGGTATGTTATGCATCGTAACTGCGGTGCTTACCAGAACACATCGAAGCCAGCCCTCTCCTCTGTCTTTACATGATGTTTTTCTGCTTAGCAGGTAATCCGACAGCATAATAAAGATCCCACCGCAGGCAAACCCGACCGCTGCATGCAATGCCGGATTTTTTCCAAACTCCCTGGAAAGCTCAATCGCCGGACTTAACAAAGACCAGTACGAAGCGGCAATCATAACCCCTGCCGCAAACCCCATCATAATATCCATCAGTTTCTGGTTCACCGATTTAAAAAAGAATACCAATGCCGCCCCTAACATGGTAACACTATAAGTAAATAATGTGGCTGACAGCCCCTGCCAAACCGGGTGCAAATGAATAAACCAATTTATCAAATAAACACTCCTGCCGGAAGTTCCAATTCCACAGAACATTCCGTTTCTGTCCTTACTGATTAGTTTATGTGCGGTTTTATAAAAGGTGTTTCGGGAAACCATAGAAAAACTCCCCGTACATCATTATGATATACGGGGAGTTAATAATTTCAATTCCTAATCCTACTTATCATTGATTGCAGCCTGTGCAGCAGCTAATCTTGCAATCGGTACACGGAACGGAGAACATGATACATAATTAAGACCTACCTTATGGCAGAACTCGATAGAAGATGGATCTCCACCATGCTCACCACAGATACCTAACTCAAGGTTTGGACGAACAGAACGACCTTTCTCTACAGCCATCTGAATCAACTGTCCAACACCAGTCTGGTCTAATTTTGCAAATGGATCATTCTCATAAATCTTTGTATCATAGTAAGAATCTAAGAACTTACCGGCATCATCACGGGAGAAGCCAAATGTCATCTGTGTAAGGTCATTCGTACCGAAGCAGAAGAACTCAGCATCCTTTGCAATCTGGTCAGCAGTAAGCGCAGCTCTTGGAATCTCAATCATAGTACCTACCTGATACTTGATATCAGAATTCTTCTCTTTCTTAACTAAGTCCG
Source organism: Clostridium sp. (assembly GCA_023664325.1). GTDB lineage: Bacteria > Bacillota > Clostridia > Lachnospirales > Lachnospiraceae > CAG-590. The sequence continues at coordinate 4,059 of JAMPFS010000030.1, read as the reverse complement.
CTGTCTCTACAACAACATCCTTCACAAACTTAAGCTCTTTCTCCTCACCAACAAGCGGAATCATAATTTCAGGAACGATAGCCTTACCGGTCTCCTCAGCAACCTCGATCGCAGCTTCCATAACAGCTCTTGTCTGCATCTTAGCGATTTCCGGATATGTTACGGCAAGACGGCATCCACGATGTCCCATCATAGGGTTGAACTCGTGAAGAGAATCACATTTTGCTTTCACTTCTTCTACGGTAATTCCCATATCCGCTGCCAAAGCCTTAATATCCTCTTCCTCTGTCGGAACAAACTCGTGAAGCGGTGGATCTAAGAAACGAACTACCATCGGCATACCATCAAGAGTCTTGTACATAGCCTTGAAGTCAGCCTTCTGGAACTCACCGATTGCTTTCAGCGCTTCCTCTCTCTGCTCTACGGTATCAGAAAGAATCATACGGCGGAACTTCGGAATTCTGTCCTCACCGAAGAACATATGCTCGGTACGGCAAAGTCCAATACCCTCAGCGCCTAACTCCACAGCCTTTGCTGTATCAGCAGGCGTATCTGCATTGGTACGAACCTTTAACTTTCTATACTTATCTGCCCAAGCCATAACACGGCCAAACTCACCGGCAATGGAAGCATCCACTGTTTTGATATCGCCTTCATAGATGTTACCTGTTGTACCATCAATTGAGATATAATCGCCTTCTTTAAAGGTCTTGCCGGCTAATGTAAACTGCTTATTTTCCTCATCCATATTGATGTCGCCACAACCAGATACACAGCAGGTACCCATACCACGGGCAACTACCGCAGCATGTGATGTCATACCACCACGAACGGTCAGGATACCTTCTGAAGCCTTCATACCGGTAATATCTTCCGGAGATGTCTCCAGACGAACCAATACAACTCTCTCTCCTTTTTCTTTCCATGCAACTGCATCATCAGCGGTAAATACGACCTTACCACAAGCTGCGCCAGGAGAAGCGCCAAGTCCTTTTCCAAGCGGTGTCGCACTCTTTAAAGCGGCTGCATCAAACTGAGGATGAAGAAGGGTATCCAGGTTACGAGGATCAATCATAACAACTGCCTCTTCCTCTGTCTTATGTCCCTCATCAACAAGGTCACATGCAATCTTAAGCGCTGCCTGTGCCGTTCTCTTACCATTACGGCACTGTAACATATAAAGCTTCTTGTTCTCTACCGTGAACTCCATATCCTGCATATCATGGTAGTGGTTCTCAAGAATGTCACAAACCTTAATAAACTCTTCATATGCCTCTGGGAATTCCTGCTCCATCTGTGCGATTGGCATTGGTGTACGAACACCTGCAACTACGTCCTCACCCTGTGCATTCTTAAGGAACTCACCCATAAGCTTCTTCTCACCGGTAGCCGGATCACGGGTAAATGCCACACCGGTACCAGACTCATCATTTAAGTTACCGAATACCATCGGCATTACATTTACTGCAGTACCCCATGAATAAGGAATATCATTATCTCTTCTGTATACGTTCGCACGTGGGTTATCCCATGAACGGAATACAGCCTCAATCGCTAACTTCAACTGCTCTACCGGATCAGAAGGGAAATCTGTGCCTAACTGGCTCTTGTATTCCGCCTTAAACTGCTCTGCCAATGTCTTCAAGTCAGCAGCAGTAAGTTCTACATCATACTTAACGCCCTTCTCCTCTTTCATCTTATCAATGAGCTGCTCGAAATACTTCTTACCAACTTCCATAACAACATCAGAGAACATCTGAATGAAACGTCTATAAGAATCATATACAAAACGCTCAAACTTTGGATCTGAGTTACCAGCGATCATAGCTTCTACTACTTCATCATTCAAACCTAAATTCAAAATAGTATCCATCATACCCGGCATAGATGCTCTGGCACCGGAACGAACAGATACCAACAATGGATTTTCGTGATCACCGAACTTCTTGCCGTTGATCTCCTCCATCTTCTTAACGCCTTCCATAGCCTGTGCCATAATCTCATCATTAATCTTACGGCCATCCTCATAATACTGTGTACAAGCCTCTGTAGTAATCGTAAATCCCTGTGGTACCGGAAGACCAATGCTGGTCATCTCAGCAAGGTTGGCACCCTTACCACCAAGCAGATTGCGCATGCTCATGTCACCTTCACTGAACATATACACCCATTTGTTTGCCATTTGTTTCATACCTCCTAAGTGTTTGATAATTTACCAGGACAAATTCAATAACTTGTCCGCAGTCTGTTAATTATTATAGCATATATTACATAAAATTTGAAATGTTTTTTTCAAATTTTTAGACATTTTTCTATATTTTTCCTTAAATCGATATCGCTCCATCCGGCATGAAAGAAAAATGTTCCGGTCAAAAACAACAAAGAGGTTCGCATTGTGAACCCCCTATTTCCCATTAAAAAAGGCTATCAGTTTCCTGATAGCCCCTAAGTCCATTGACTACTCTACAATTCGAACCGCCTTATTAATCGGCGAATAATCATAATTGGAAATCTTAATTCCCGTCTTTTCATTGCTTGCATGTACAACCTGTCCACCACCAATATAGATCGCAACATGTCCATAATTATGATAGAATAACAAATCGCCCGGCTGCAAATTCTTGGTGCTTACTTTCTTGCCGGCACCTGCCTGGTCTGCGGCAACTCTTGGCAATGTATATCCAAAATTCTTATATACAGACTGAACAAAACCGGAACAATCAGCTCCCTTTGTCAGGCTTGTTCCACCATACACATAAGGATTTCCTACAAACTGAACCGCATAATCTGCAATCTGCTGACCTGTTGCGCTTACGGAATCCTGACTAACTGTCTCAGAAGATGAACTCTGGTCAGAAACACTTACATCAACCGAATCTACCGTTTCTTTCTGTGCTGTATCCTGTGGTTTTGGCGCTTCTGTCGTTGGTTCCTCCTGCTTCGGTGCCTCTTCGGTTGTTGCAGGAGCTTCCGGTGCCTCGGCATCTGTCGAATCTGTATCTTCCAAAGCCGCCTCCTCTGCTGCAAGCGCTGCCTGCTCCTCTTCAATCGTCACCGCAGTCTCATATACATAATCAATATATACATAATCCTTTACTACATATCCTACCATATCCTCAGAAGCAGCAACCTTAATCCAATCTCCTTCTTTGCCAAGAATCGTAAAGGCATCTCCTTCATCCGACTGGGAAACAACCTTGCTTTCCGTAGACTCTTCTGCGCGTACATTCAATGTCTCCGCTGTCACCTTAGCGATCTGGTCACAATTATTCTCTATGTAATTTGCGGCATCTGCGCCGAACAGTAAATAATCATTTTTTACATAACCACGGGCATTACCGGAAGATACTAAAGACCATTCATCTCCTTTTTCCACAATATCGCCTACATTACCTGTATAGAACTTGCCGACAACTTCCGCTTCCTCAGAAGCTTCCGCACGGATATTCAGATAACTGTCGATATTTGCCACAACCTGTGTACTCTCAACCTCAGGTTCCTTTTCTTCAATTTCATATGATACAGGAGTCTCCTCCTCTTGTGCCTCCGGCTTGTCCACTGCTTCTGTATTCTCAGCAACAACAGCTTCTTCCTTCTTCACAGCAGTTCCCTTTGATAAATCATCTGCGGCTGCAACACTGTTCTCAATTGCCTTGCCAACAATAACCGGAGCTTTTGTTACCTGATCCTTTACACTTGTGTTATAAGATGTTCCACCTAACATAAGCGACATAGCTGCCACCGCTAATACAGAACATCTTGCAATGTTTTTTTTCATATTATACCTCTTCTTCACACTCGTAAAAATTTGTTACAAAATTGTTACAAAGTTACCAACAAGTTAATAATAACAAAGCTTACCATTTATGTCAACCTCTAAATTAAACTTTTTCCTATATTTTCCAATACTTTTGTGAAATTCATGGCACATTATGTAACATTATACAAATAATATTATGTTAATCCGGTAAAATATCAGCATATTGCAGTAACAGTTATTTATCGCTTGAGTTTCCGCAAATTGCAATGTAAAAGTGAGTAAACCTTCCCGCAGTGCTA
>JAMPFS010000002.1 GCA_023664325.1 Clostridium sp. | reverse complement strand
TAGAAATTCGAGGACAGTGATGGAACTTGAGGGCTTGCCCCGGGGAGCTTCATTGTTACCCGAATTGTATTTGTGGTACAAGTCGGATTACTCTTTTTGAATATGCTGCTAAATGGCATCCAGAACGGCAATTTTTTTCCGGCTGATGCGCTTATCAATTTTGCGGAACAGGCGCTTGTCCTCGTTTTCCTGAATCTGGGTGTGTTTTATTACATTATCAAAATGGGCTTTGCCATTAACAGAGGAAAATTCTTCGGCAAAAAATATACCCGCATCATGGTACCGTCCTTTGTGTTTATTATTTTTGCGGATATCTTTTTCGTCATTATTTCAATCTTTCAGGGAGGGATTTTCAGAGGGTGGCTTGCGAAAAAGCAGCCGAACTAATATGAATATCTATGGCGGCAGTGGGCCGAAGGGAACGGTTATCGGATAAGCATATGTAAAAATTCCACAAAAACAATCTGCAAACTTACGAAATTTAAGTCAAAATGAAAGAAACTGGTAAAAAGAGAAAAAAAGACTTGATTTTTTTAACAGAGTGGTTTATATTACAAATATCAAAGCGAATACAGAAAGAGCTAAGGACAAGGGTGTTCTCATTAGGAGAATACCCTTTTTTCATGAAACAATGTTTTTATTCATAGATTAGTTCGGTATCGCAAAGAAAGCAAAGAGGAAAGGAAGTATTATTTATGAGTGACAATGTGAATGTAGTAGAAATCTTTGGGACAAATGTCTTTAATGATGCTGTTATGAAAGAACGTTTGCCAAAGACAGTCTATAAAGAGTTGAAAAAAACAATTGAAACGGGTAAGGAGTTAAAGCCGGCAATTGCCGATACGGTAGCGAATGCAATGAAGGATTGGGCGATTGAAAAAGGGGCAACCCATTATACACACTGGTTCCAGCCGATGACCGGCATTACCGCCGAGAAACATGATTCTTTCATCAGTCCGACAGCAGATGGCAAAGTACTGATGGAGTTTTCCGGTAAGGAGCTGATAAAGGGTGAGCCGGATGCATCTTCGTTCCCTTCCGGTGGTCTTCGTGCGACAAATGAGGCAAGAGGTTACACAGCATGGGATTGCACATCACCTGCATTTATCAAAGAGTCTCCGGATGGAAGCAGCATCCTCTGTATCCCGACCGCATTTTCATCTTATACGGGGGAAGCGCTTGATAAAAAGATTCCGTTACTTCGTTCGATGGAAGCCGTTAATGTGCAGGCGCTTCGGATCTTAAGATTATTTGGCAATCAAACCTCAACAAAGGTAACAACCTCTGTCGGACCGGAGCAGGAGTATTTCCTGATTGATAAAAATGATTATGCAAAGCGTAAAGATTTGATTTTTACCGGCCGTACCCTGTTTGGCGCCATGCCGCCAAAAGGACAGGAATTGGACGATCATTATTTTGGTACGGTAAGAGAGAGAGTTCTTTCCTACATGAAGGATTTGAATATTGAATTATGGAAACTTGGTGTTACGGCAAAGACACAGCATAACGAGGTTGCTCCTGCACAGCATGAGCTGGCTCCGATTTATGGAACAACGAATATCGGTACCGACCACAACCAGTTGGTTATGGAGACCATGAAGAGAGTTGCCGACCGTCATGATTTAGCCTGCCTGTTGCATGAGAAACCATTTGCAGGCGTAAATGGTTCCGGTAAGCACAATAACTGGTCAATGGGAACAGATGATGGAATCAATCTGTTAGAGCCGGGTAAGACACCGCATGAAAATGTGCAGTTTTTATTATTCCTGGTTGCTATTTTGAAGGCGGTTGACGAGCATGCAGATTTGTTAAGATTATCTGCATCCTCACCGGGAAATGACCATAGACTCGGTGCAAATGAGGCGCCTCCGGCAATTATTTCCGTATATTTGGGCGAGCAGTTAGATGATGTATTAAAGCAGCTTGATACAACCGGTGAGGCCACAAGCTCATTACAGGGTAAGGCTTATGAGTCAGGTGTTACGACTTTGCCATCCTTTATGCAGGATGCCACAGACCGTAACAGAACATCACCATTTGCATTTACCGGTAACAAATTTGAGTTCCGTATGGTTGGTTCTACCCAGTCAATCGCAACGCCAAACATTATTCTGAATACCATTGTTGCAGATTCTCTCTGTGAAATTGCAGATGAGTTGGAGAAGGCAGATAACTTTGATATGGCAGTGCATGATAAGATTAAAGAGTTGATTGCCAAGCATAAGAGAATTATCTTTAATGGCAATGGTTATTCCGAGGAGTGGGTTGCAGAAGCGGAGAGAAGAGGGCTTCCTAATATTAAGTGCCTTGTGGATGCGGTTGCAGCATTTAAGGATGAAAATAATATTGCACTGTTTGAGAAATTTGGCATATTGAGCAAGGCTGAGCTGGAATCCCGTGCCGAGATTTATTATGAGAACTATGCAAAGCAGATTAACATCGAGGCGAAGACAATGTTAGATATGGCGAAGAAGCAGATTGTCCCGGCTGTTATGGAGTATTCAGCAGATTTGGCAAAGGGTGTTGTTGATTTAAAGGCTGTTGGTGTGGATACTTCTGTTCAGGAAGAAATCTTGAATGCGATTGCTGCCGAGCTTAAAGCGCTTACGGCTGCCTTAAAGAAGTTAGAGGAGCTTGATGAAAAGGCAATTGCTTTAGAGGATGATATGGAGAAGGCTGCAAAGTGCTTCCATGATGAAGTATTTGCTGCTATGAGTGAAGTCAGAAAGCCGGCAGATGCTTTGGAAGGACTGGTAGACAAAGACTTCTGGCCATTCCCGCAGTATGAGGATATGCTGTTTTATGTATAATGCGTGTGAACATATTAGAAGATAGACTGTTAGTCAAAACAGGATGCCGCATCTTTAGGGATGCGGCATATTTTACTTAAAAAAATACAGATTAAGGGAGATGGAAATGAGACAGGATATAAGGGATCATTTAATGACTCTGTCAGAAAGTGAATATAAGGAATTTTCAGCGGCATTGATACCAGGTGTCAATAATATGTTGGGAATCCGTCTGCCAGAGCTTAGAAAACTTGCAAAACAGATTGCAAAATCAGATTGGAAAGAGGCTGTTTGCGAAGAGGACATTTATTTTGAGGAGAAAATGCTGCGGGGCATGATACTGAACTATGTAAAGGGAGAGTATGGGGAGATACTTCCATATATTACAGCATTTATTCCGTTAGTGGACAACTGGTCTGTCTGTGACAGCGTATTTATGGGAATGGCAATTTTGCAAAAGGACAGAGAGCGGACGTGGGGTTATATACAGCCCTATTTTTATTCAGGGAAAGAATTTGAGGTACGTGTGGCACTCATTATTATGATGCAGCATTTGCTGAAGTGTGATGCAGAGGGGAAAAAGATTTCAAGGCTCAGAACGGTAGATATGCAGGCGGTAAATAACGATACGGAGGAACCGGGGATGTTTATAAACAGGATATTAGGGGCAATTAACCGGGAGTTTACGGAAGGTTATTACGCTTCTATGGCAGCGGCATGGCTTTTGGCAGAATGTTTTTGTGTGTATCCATATCACACGATGGAATTTATGAAGGAGAATGCATTGGATAAGGTGACTTTTCACAAAGGAATCCGGAAAATCTTGGAGTCACGGATACCAACAGATGAGGTGAAGCAGATTTTAAGATGCATGAAGGGATAATAGAATATGGGGATAAATGGGAATGGATAAAGTAAAAAAATAAAGAATAAAATGAACCTTTGCTTGTGTTACAACAATACTAAGTAGAGGGCAGTGAAACAGCCTGAACGGACATGGGCCTATGTCAAAAATATAGGAGAGAATATATGAACGCAAGTGATATGGACTTGCTGGTGGAGGAGTTTGGTGATAGTGTATACCGGTATTGCAGAAGTATTACATATACATTGGAAGATGCAGAGGATCTTTACCAGCAGACCTTTTTAAAGGCATTTGAATTATCAAAACGGATTGTGCCGGAACGTAATCCAAAGGCATACCTTATGTCCATTGCAGCAAACCTATGGAGAAATTCCAAGAGCCGGTATGCAAGACGGGAGCGGATTGCTCCGACGGTTTCTTCTGAGGAAGAAGGCATACAGCTTTTTGATATACGGGCAGAAGGCGACATGTTAGACGGCATTGTGAAAGAGGAGACGTATACGCAATTGAGAAAATGTGTGGATGGGCTTTCCGATAAGCACAGGCAGGTTATTTTGTTGTTTTACGCTGGGGAGCTTTCCGTAGAGGATATTGCAAAGGTATTGAAAATTCCCAAAGGCACAGTGAAAAGCCGGTTAAATAAGGCGAGGGCGGTGCTGCGGGAAGAAATGGAGGCGCAGGGCTATGGAATTAGATGAGATGTTAAAAACAGCATATCGCAAAGAGAGTGTGCCGGAAGATGTGAATATCCGTCTGAAAAACCAGTTTGCCTGTAAGGAAGCAATGGAGGATAAAAGCATTTCGTTCTGGTGGCTTCCGGCAATGCTTAGCACGATTTTAGCGGTGGCAGGTTTTGCAGCCAGCGTATTGGCATATCTGCTTATCCAAATGAAAAGTGCGGATTATATCATGCCAAATCTTGTGCATCTGATTTCTACGGGATTTTTGCACATTGAACTGGCAGCGGCAGTCTGCCAGATTGGAATAAGCTGGATATTTACAGCGATTGGTTTATGGAAACTGAATTTTCATAAACGGGCGCATATTTTATAGTGCAAGTGTATTTTCACACTAAATTCGCAGCATGGCTGCTCATTAAGTGTTCAATATAGGGGAAACACTATGCCCACTAAGCTCAAAAGTACTTCGCTAAGTGTGCAAGTGTATTTTCACACTAAATTCGCAGCATGGCTGCTCATTAAGTGTTCAATATAGGAGGGAAAGATTATGACAGTATTCGCAGGATCTGTAGTGGCAAGTATTTTTGTAGGAGTATTGATTCCGATTGCGGCGATAGCAATGACTATTTTATTGGCGGTTTGGATATACCGGGATGCAGTCCATAGAGGGATGAACGGCATTTTATGGACTTTGGTGGTTCTTTTGGTGCCGAGCTTTATTGGTCTTATCGTATATCTGTGCGTGAGGTATGATGCAAAAAAGGTAACCTGTTCAAAATGTTTACAGCAGGTAAATGGAAATAGTAAATTCTGTTCCAATTGCGGTCAGGAGCTGGTTCCGGTGGTTGAAGTATCGGATGAGGATGTCAACTTTAAGAAATCACAGCGCAATGTTTTAATTGGCTTTTTTGTGAGTTTTGGTGTGATGATTGTGTCTACCATGCTTATGATTGCATTTGTTTTGACAGGCATTGTGGGCCTGGTGGATACAGCGGCAAATACAGTTAGCGAGATTTCCAGGGTGGTGTCTGACGATTCCCTTGATATCCTGACGGATTTAGATGCATTGCTCGGTGAAGAAGGAATCCGTATCCATGTGGATGGTGATAAAGTATATATCCGGGATGAACAGGGGAATGATTTGGTCTATGTAGATAGTGATGAAGAGATTGTGGATGTTGATTTTGCATCGATCAAAAAACTCATGGATAAATATGGAATTGATTATGACAGTTCCATGACAGACGAGGAGGTCGAGCAGGCAATTGAGAATGTATTGACAAATACGGAAGCACAGGAAAACTTAGAGCAAGTGCTGGAGGATATAGAAGATATGGAGGATATTGATAATCTGGAGGATTTCCGGAGGGCAGTTCACAAATTAAGGGAGGACTGCCATAAGCATAATTAAATATACATGAAAAGCTCACCACATATATGGATGTGATGAGCTTTTTCACTGTCTGCCGGAAAGCGGATGTCCGGCGCCGGCGTGTGCCAAGCCTATTCCTCATACTCAAATATATACCGTTCAAAAGCGTTGATTACCGTGGTGTTGTCATTGTATTTGCATTCACGCTGCTGGTTCCATTTGTAGGTTAAGTGAACATGTCCATGAATAAAGTATTTTGGCATGTATTTATCGAGCAATTCCCGAAATGCCTGAAATCCCATGTGGGGTAAATCTTCCCCATCGTTCAGGTTTCTGGCTGGTGAGTGGGTGACTAAAATGTCAAAGCCCTTATGCCGCCAGAGTTTCATTTTCAGTTTGCGGATTCTGGATGTCATGTCCTTTTCCGTATATTGGTGCGGGCCATTGTTATAGTTCATGGATCCCCCAAGCCCTAAAATTCGTACTCCCCTGTAAACGTAGATGGTATCCTCAATACAGACACAGCCATCAGGCGGCTGCTCCATATAGATGCCGTCATGGTTGCCGTGTACATATAGAACCGGAACCTTTGCGAAGGTGGCTAAAAAGGACAAATATGCCGGTTTTAAATCCCCACATGAAATAATCAAATCAATACCATTTAATTTGTTTTTTTCGAAATAATCCCACAGGTACTTGGATTCTTCATCTGCAAGTACAAGTATTTTCATAGCACTGAAGTACCTCCTTTTTCGGCGGTTTTATCTAATCCACGGAGTTCTACGACCGACTGTGCATCTTTTTGCAGGATATCAATGGTTGGTATCGTGCCAATTACATTGTTTACCAGCCAATCCATAGTAATGATGTCCTCCGGTCTCAATATATCGGTATTATCGCAGCGTATATTTCCATCCTGATCGGTAAGAGGACCGGTAAATGGGTGGAATACTCCCTGGGAAATGTTATGCTTAATCATCTGAACCAGTCTTTTGGTTCCGATTGGGAGAGTGCCGGAGCAAATGACATCAATGACGTCCGCAGATAATCCCCACCAGTAATTCAACGCTTTACTCTCACCGGAGCCTTCCTCCTCAACTTTCCAGGAGCCGCGCAGGATACTGTTAATAAGCTTTTCGTAAAAGACACCCCAGTGGTAGATGGACATTGCAAGATTCTTCAGCGTATTGTCCTGTTCTACGTAAAGACCATATTGCCTGTTATTGTTCTGAGGCGTAATCATTTCTTTGGTAGATATGTAGGAAATTTCGTTTTCCCTGTAATATTGGTTAATATCAAAGTTCTCAACGGTTGACCATGTGAGATATATTTGAGCCCTCGGATTCGTCATCTGTGCGCCCAGCGCAAATGCGTTGACATTGGCAGTGGCGCCATAGATTGGATAGTCTGCAATGTAGCCAATCTTGTCGTTTGGACACAGAGCGCCGGCAATCATTCCGGTCAGGAACTTTGCCTCATACATGCGGGTATAATAAGTCCGTACAGTTTTGTGTGAAGAATTTAATGCGCAATTTAATATCTTTACATCCGGATGGAGAACAGCAACCTTCAGACATGCTTTAATCAGTTTTGGCGTAACGGTAAAAATAATATCGAAGCCGTCATTGCAGATTTGCTCCAAATCCTTTTCGGCGCTGTCGTCTGTGCCTGAAATGATAAAGGCTTTTGTCTCAATAATATTGCCCATGACATCATCCAAATGAAGCCGTCCAAGTTCATGGCCGTAAACCCAGCCGGATGTGGCAGGATCTTTATCATAGATAAAGGCTACTTTTTTCTTAGAGGTATTAATTTTGCTGAGGACGGAGTTTACAATTTTCTTTTCTTCTGTCGGATTCATCAAAAGTTCAACGGGATCCTGATTGCCCAGGAGGACAATTTCAGACCATATTTTGTCCAGATTTGTTTTGATTTCGCTGCTAATCATTTCTTTGGCATCTTCATATGGATAAAGGGAAAGATAGAAGAGCAGGGCATCACCGGTAGTAATGTTGAGCTTATGTCCTCCCTTTTCTTTAAAGGCTTTATAAAATGCTACATGAAAGGAAGAAAAATCCTTACATTCATCTTCTGTCCATACGTCTTCCGTATTCTTTCCAACTGCTGTTAACAGTTTTTCATAGCTGCCAAGTTTTGAAAATTCCACGTAATTGATTTTTGTCAGTTTATAGAAATTCATGAACTCGTAATAAATCCGGTTAGCAAGATCATTGGTGCGTCTTGGAACCTTTCGGGTCACATCTGCGGCAATGGTTGGGGAATTCAAAAACTTTAATACGCTGACACGCTTGTTGCCTTCTACTACATAATAACGGTTCATATATTCATATACTTTAACAGCATCATGGATTCCCTCTTCGATCTGATAATCTAACAGGCTGGACCATTTACTGCCAAATTCCGTCTGATAATCAAGAAGCGGCATAAAATTGTTGGCAAATGCCTGGGTTCTTCCTGCTGTGCTGGTTCCTACAACCTGATTCAGTGGAATGTTGATGGTTCCAAGACTGACTTCGCCATCAATATCCACATGGGATAATATTTCGTCTAAAACGGGGAGATAGGGATACTGTCCTTTTGATGTTGCAGCCTTAAATGCCTTAAGCCCCATTTTCTGAGCTTTTAAATATTCTTCATATGCCATGAAATCACGACCTTTCTGAGTGCCTTCCTGACACTTTCTATACTTAATAATATGTATTTTTCTCGCATACGGCTACATCATAACATAGAAATTTTGTTTACGCAAATTTCGTCATAAGACGCGTTCCGATATTTACAAAACAGGAAATTCACGTTAGAATAGTCTGGTGCAGAGAGGAATATCATTAGAAAAGGTAAGGTAGTATTTTGAAAAATTTATACATAGCAGAAAAGCCGAGTGTCGCCAGAGAATTTGCAAAAGCATTGAAGATAAGCGGCGGCAGTAAAGATGGATATATTGAATCAGAGGACAGTATTGTAACCTGGTGTGTGGGACATTTGGTGACCATGAGTTATCCGGAAGAATATGATCCGGCTTTGAAAAAATGGACGGTGGAAACATTGCCGTTTTTACCGGAACAGTTTAAATACCAGGTGATTGATGGGGTGGCAAAACAATTTCAGATTGTGAAAGAACTGCTCACCCGTGAGGATGTCGGATGTATTTATGTCTGTACGGATTCCGGGCGTGAGGGAGAATACATATACCGGCTGGTGGATCAGATGGCAGAAGTGCCGGCTGCCAAAGAAAGACGGCGTGTCTGGATTGATTCCCAGACGGAGGAGGAGATCTTAAGAGGGATTAAGGAGGCAAAGCAGCTTTCAGAGTATGACAATCTCTGTGCTTCTGCATACCTTCGCGCAAAAGAAGATTATCTGATGGGAATCAATTTCTCAAGAATTTTAACGCTTAAGTACAGTTATGCGGTGAAAAATTATCTTGGCAGGGACAGATGTGTGATTTCAGTCGGGCGTGTCATGACCTGTGTCCTGGGAATGATTGTGAAAAGGGAGCGGGAAATACGCCAGTTTGTGAAGACGCCGTTCTATCGTGTGATTGGGGATGTGGCACTGGCTGACGGCACCTTTGAGGCGGAATGGAAGGCGGTAGAGGGAACAAGATATTTTGAATCCCCTCTGCTCTATAAAGAGAATGGCTTTAAGGAGGAGAAGGATGCCGGAAAACTGGTGGAGGAAATGTCCGGTCAGGCAGTCGTCTTTCAGGGCGGGAAAGAAAATGCCGGTGACCGCAGGACAGATGTCAGCAATGTGACTGCTGTCATTGAGAAGGCAGAGAAGAAAAAGGAAAATAAGAATGCGCCGCTTTTATATAATCTGGCAGAACTGCAAAATGACTGTTCCAGGCTGTTTAAAATCAGCCCGGATCAGACACTTCAGATTGTACAGGAGTTGTATGAGAAAAAAATGGTTACCTATCCGAGAACGGATGCCAGGGTATTGTCTACGGCTGTTAGCAAGGAGATTCACAAAAATATTTCCGGTTTGAAAAATATTCCTTCCATGACACAGTTTGCGGAGCATATTTTGCAAAGCGGAAGCTATAAGGGAATTGCAAAGACACGGTATGTGAATGACAAGCAGATTACAGACCATTATGCCATTATCCCCACCGGTCAGGGATTAAATGCATTTGGCGGACTGAATGATGTGGCGAAAAAGGTGTATGAGATTATTGTAAGACGTTTCTTAAGTATTTTTTATCCACCGGCAGTGTACCAGAAGGTGGCGCTTACCTTAAATTGCAGCGGAGAGAAGTTGTTTGCGAATTTTAAGGTATTGGTGGATCCGGGATATTTACCGATTACAGTATATTCCTTTGGAAATAAAAAGGAGGAGGAAGAAAAATATTCAAAGGAAATGGTGAATGCCGCCATGCAGCTAAAAAAGGGTGTCACACTTTCCGTAAACAGCTTTGAGATTAAGGAAGGGGAAACATCCCCACCCAAACGTTACAGCTCCGGTACTTTAATTCTTGCGATGGAAAATGCCGGGCAGTTGATTGAAGATGAGGAACTGCGGGCGCAGATTAAGGGAAGCGGGATTGGAACCTCTGCTACACGGGCAGAGATTATCAAAAAACTGGTGAATAATAAATATCTGGCTTTGAATAAGAAAACCCAGATTATAACGCCGACCTTAATGGGTGAGATGATACATGATGTGGTTGCTTCTTCCATTCGTTCACTGTTAAATCCGGAGCTTACTGCAAGCTGGGAAAAAGGGTTATCCTATGTGGCAGAGGGTTCGATTACAGAGAAGGAGTATATGGAAAAGTTAGAGGCTTATATCCGGCAGCGGACAGATGCGGTAAAGAGTCTGAATAACCAGTATCAGCTTAGGACATATTTTGATTACGCAGCACAGTTTTATAAAAAGCCCGGGAAAAAGAAGTAGTGCTTTTGGAAAAAATGCAGTATCATAAACAGAAAGGAATCAGGATGTATTTCCCGCAGGGGAAATAGTCAAAGGGAGGGAAATATCATATGCAAACACAGATTACAATCAAGGAGTTATATACATTAGAGGAGACTTTGGCAAAACCGTTATTGGAAGGTCTGACTTATCCGTGGGAGGCGCTGCCAAAGATTGGGGATTTTATTAAAGAGATTGGCAAAACGCTTCCTGCCGACCTTTATGAAGAACGGGAAGAAAATGTCTGGATTGCCAAATCAGCAAAGCTTTATCCGAATCATTATATTGCAGGCCCATGCATCATTGGAGAGCGTACCGAGGTGCGTCCGGGAGCCTTTATCCGTGGAAATGCATTAGTTGGAAATGATTGTGTGGTTGGAAATTCCACGGAGCTTAAGAATGTGATTTTATTTAATCATGTGCAGGTTCCGCATTATAATTATGTAGGGGATTCTGTACTGGGATTTTATTCCCATATGGGAGCAGGTTCAATCACCTCAAATGTAAAAGCAGATAAGACGCCTGTCCATGTAAAAGGAGAGGGGTATGACATGGATACAGGGCTTAAAAAGTTTGGCGCTATGCTTGGTGACCATGTGGAGATTG
The DNA here is from genome assembly GCA_023664325.1 of Clostridium sp. GTDB lineage: Bacteria > Bacillota > Clostridia > Lachnospirales > Lachnospiraceae > CAG-590. The sequence goes on along the minus strand of JAMPFS010000002.1, from coordinate 145,029 downwards.
GATGCAATTCCGTGTTGAATCCGGGAACGGTGGTTTGTGAGGATTCCAATGTATATCCGGTCAGCATGGTAAGAGGAGTGGTTCCGGCACATTCCATTTATAAAGAAAAAGGAAATATTGTGCCGAAGCAGATGTGATTTTATCGGTTTCAGATAAACGCAGAAGGACTCTATGTGGTTAAAAAATCTTGCCACACAGAGTCTTTTTCTATGGGTTAGGGGATTGCAGATTCTATTCTGTTATTTCTGCCTGCTCCAATGCATTTTTGATAGCCTGATTTAATATGATATATGTATATTGATTTTCCTTCGAGTAGGTGATATCATCGACACTGTCTACCACGGAAATCTGGCTGTTGATTTCATTTAAGGCCGGCTCCAGAAGTGGATACATGGTGGTGACTGTTTCATCCAGATTTTCAATGGAGACGCCGCTGATGGTTTCGGCATCTACGGTTACAGCTACATTTAAGGTGCTTTCGCCGAGTGTGATGGTTGAGGAATATACACCAGGAACAAATTTACCGGCAGCCTTACTCTCGCTTCCTTTATTCTTTCCGAACATACAAAATAGTAAGACAATCATTACAATTCCTAGAACAAGAAAAATTCCGGTATAAATGATCTCTTTCGCTTTTATGACTACGATTTTTGTCTGTGCGCCCATATGATTCCTCCTGCTGATTGTTAATAAAAAGATATGCAGGAGGAATGAAATTTAGAACAAAAATTTTTGTTTTTGTAGTATGGTGTTATTTATGGTAACATATAATCAGCAAAAGCGTAACTTCATGATAAGGAGAAGATTATGTCAATACAGTTTATTCTTGGCGCCAGTGGAACTGGCAAGACAACATATATATATGAACAGATGATAAATGCCACGAGGAGGGAGGGGCATGCGCCTGTCATTTTTATGCTGCCGGAGCAGGCTAATATGGCGGCAGAGAAGGACATGGTAACCATCCATCCGAAAGGCGGCACGATGGATATTTCGATTCTCAGCTTTACCAGGCTTGCATTTAAAGTATTTGATGAATTGAATGTACATACGAATGACATTTTAGATGATTATGGTAAGAGTATGTTAATTATGAAGCTTTTGAAGGAGCATGAAAAGGAACTTTCCTATTATGGTTCCATGCTTGGCAAGCAGGGCTTTGTAGATGAAGTAAAGTCGGTTCTGTCAGAGTTTTACCAGTATCAGGTCACAGAGGAACTGCTTATGCAGGTCATTGGGAATCTGAGTACCCAAAAGAGTCTGTATCACAAGCTGTCCGATTTAAGACTTCTCCTGCATGCGTTCAATGAAGCCATGCGGGGTTCTTATATGGTGACCGAGCAGATTTTATCCCTGCTTAAGGAAGTTGCGCATGATTCGCAAATTCTTTCCCGGGCAGAGATTTATTTTGACGGTTATACCGGATTTACTCCCGTGCAGTATGGCGTGGTGGAAGAGTTGATGAAGCTTGGCTGCAATCTGTATTTTTCCTTTACAATGGACGAGAATCTGTTTGGGGAAAATGACTATCACGAGCAGGGATTATTTGCTCTGGGCAAGCAGTCTGTCGATAGATTATGTAAACTTGCACAGGATAACAATGTAACGGTTTTGCCGCATATCGGATTAAGAAAAAATCATCGGATGGAAGGAGCGGAGGGACTCTTGCATCTGGAACGGCAGTTGTTTCGTTTTCCGGTCAGGGCATTTGACAGACACTGTGAGGAACTCCAAATTTTTGCGGCAAAAAATGCGGGGGAGGAGGCATCTTTTATTGCCAGAACCATACAGGAATATGTCATGAAGCAGGGATACCGCTATTCGGATTTTGCAGTTATAACCGGAGACATGCAACAGGAAAGTGAGATATGGAAGCAGGCAATGGAGATGCAGAAAGTACCGTATTTCCTGGATTATAGCGAGCCGATGTCTCATAATCCTATCGTGGAGATGATAACTTTGTTAGCCGATATATTCCGTTTGGATTTTTCATACGAGAGTGTATTTGCATTATTAAAGACCGGATTTTTTGATCTGGAACCGGAACAGATTTATGAGCTGGAGAACTTCGTCATCAAGTATGGAATAAGAGGAAAAAAATGGTGGGAGACCACATTGAAGGGCGGTGTAAAAGGCTTTCATGGAATCAATGCAGCACGCAGAAAAGTGATGGATATCTTACAGCCGGTGATACCGGTTTTGTGCGAAAAGAAAGCTTATGCAAGGGAGTATATTACGGCATTGTACAATTTTATGTCAACCAATAAAATACCGGAAAAATTATACGCAAAAAGTCTTTTGCTGGAGGAGGAAGGAAAGCTTAGGGAAGCGAGAGCATATGCACAGGTATATGACAAATTTATCTCGGTTTTGGATAAGACAATGGATATTTTAGGTGGGGATGAGATTGAGCGGGATGCCTTTACAGAGATGTTATTGGCAGGCGTTCATGATATGAATCTGGGCATGATTCCGTCCACCTTAGATCAGGTTACTGTTGGGGATATGGAGCGGACAAGGCTCCATCATATTAAGATTTTGTTTGTGGCGGGAATGAATGAAGGGGTGCTGCCGAAGGGCCGCAGCAATACCGGAATTTTAGTGGATAAAGACCGGCAGCAGTTAAAAGATATGCAGATAAGCCTTGCTCCTGACAGTAAGGAAGATATGTTTTTACAGCAGTTTTATCTGTATCTGCAAGTGACACAGCCTTCAGAAAAATTGTTCCTGTTATTCCGGGAAGAGGATTCCTCCTTCGGAGCCATGCATCCATCTTATTTTGTGGATCGGATAAAAAGCATCTTTCCGCATAATTGTGTGGAAAAAACGTCATGCCGGAAAGCGGATATGCTGCCGGTTACCGGTGATGCGCTCATATCGGATTTTGCGGTTTCTTTGTCCGGTGAAAGCATGGAAGATGCAGGTATTTTACAGGTGATGAAAGAAAAATATCCAAAGGAGTTTCAAAGGATTTTACAGGGATATTTTTATGAGAATCAGGAGAGTGTTTTAGCAAGGGAGCTTGCCCGCAAGCTGTATGGGGAACATATGATACACAGTGTTTCCAGGTTAGAGGCTTATGCAGGCTGTGCGTACCAGTTTTTTTTAAGGTATGGTTTAAAACTGCAAAAACGTGAGGAGTACAGTGTGGAGTCAAACAATATTGGAACGATTCTGCATGCCGTCATGGAGAAATTTTTTACATGGCTCAAAGATTCCCATATTGATCCGGAAACACTCCCCAAAGAGGAACGGGATGCCAGGGTGGAGGAGTTTACAAAGGAGGCGGCAAAGGAGGAAAATGAGACAATTTTTGACAGCAGTTTCCGAAGACGTCATCAGTTGGAGGTATTCATCAGGATTGCCAAGCGAAGCATAGAAAATCTGTGCCGCCATTTATCCGTGGGGAATATGAATCCTGCCTTTTTTGAGGAAAAATTTTCACCGGATCAAAAATTATCTTATATTGATATGGCACTGTCGGAAGGCGTGCGGATGGAGATGAGCGGTATTGTAGACCGTGTGGATTTGAAGGAGACGGAAGATGCGGTTTACGTCAAAGTGATTGACTATAAGTCCGGCGCAAAGGACATAGATTATCTTAAAATGTACGAGGGCAGACAGCTTCAGCTTACCGTGTATATGAATGTCATGTTAGAACTGCTGCAAAGACAATATCCGGAGAAAAAGATTATTCCCACAGGCATGTATTATTATCACATCCATGATCCCATTATTGAAGCGGGTAATGAGGAACAGCTTGAAAAGGGGCGTATCGAGGAAAACCGCCTTGCCGGACTTGTAAATGAGGATGAGATAAGCCGTGAATTGATGGATGGCTTAACCGGACTTGTCACGCCTGTGCGCTACAAAAAGGATGGCAGTTTGGATTCGAGAAATGCATCCCTGGTGACAGAGGAGGAACTTATGGCTATTTCACGCTTTGTCAGAGGGAAGATGATAGATATTGGAAATGATATCGTAGCGGGCAGGATTTCAATGGATCCGGAAAAAGGAGAACTTAGCAGTCCATGCAATCTATGTGATTACCAAAGTATCTGTCGGTTTGAACCGGGTTTGGGAGGCAACGCATATAAAATTGCGCCGCAGATGAGTAAGGCGGAAGCAAAGGAAAAGATCCTGCAAAACGAAACCGGCCATGCAGGGGAAAAGCCATTTGAAAAGGCATCGGATCATACATACAAAACAGGGCAGGAAGAAGGTGAAGAGTCATGAATTGGACAGTTGACCAGCAAAAGATAATCCATTCCGGAAATTGTAATTTATTAGTATCCGCAGCGGCAGGATCCGGTAAGACTGCGGTTTTGGTGGAACGGATTATCCGGATGATTTCAGATACACAAAATCCGATTGATATAGACCAGCTTTTAGTCGTGACATTCACCAAAGCGGCAGCGGCACAGATGCGGGATAAGATTGCAGGGGCGATTGAAAAAATGCTGGAGCAGGAACCTTTCAATGAACATTATCTGAAGCAGATGAATTATATTAACCAAGCGAATATTTTAACCATTGACAGTTTTTGTTACCAGGTGGTAAAGGAACATTTTTATGTGTTGGGAATTGATCCGGGAATCCGCATCGGTGATACAGGCGAGCTCGGTCTTTTGCGGGAGGAAGTATTAGAACGGGTTATTGAGCAGTTTTATGCAAACAATCCGCATTTTGTAGAATTTGCAGATGCATTCTCTGCGGATAAAAATGATGAAAAAATAGAGGATTATATTTTAAAGATATATGATGTGTGTTCCAGTTATCCAAGACCTTATGAGTGGACGAGACAGGCGAGAGAAGCATTACTTGTCCATACGGACGAAAGCTTTCATAAACTTTCTGTTGTAAAGCAGTATTTTGAAGAACTGCACAGCAGCGCAGAGGGAATCCGGATCAGGATATTATCTGCATTGGAGCAGGTAAGAAGCGTGGATGGGCCTTTGTATATGGAGAAGGCATTACAATCGGATATTGAGCTGGTTGACAGCATCATGGCAGCGCAAAGCTATGTGCAGTTTGCGGAACTTGCATCCTGTAAATTTGCGAATATTGGGCGCGGCAAAAAAGGCACATATGATGAAGACATGGCAGAAGGAATCAAAAAGGTCAGGGAGAGATATAAGAAGGAAATTAAGGCATTGCTTTCTGCTTTTGAGATTCCTTTGGATGAACTGCTTTCCCAGATGCAGCAGCAGGCGCCAATGCTTCTATCATTGCTGGATGCTGTGGACGTATTCAGGCAGCAGTTTATGCAGGAAAAGCTTGCAAAAAATATATTGGAGTTTAGTGATGTGGAGCATTTTGCATTGCAGGTGTTATGTGGAGGATATGATGAAGCAGGAAGCCCGCAGCCAAGCGCAATCGGCAGGGAAATGTCCGAAAATTTTGTGGAGATTTTGATTGATGAGTATCAGGATAGCAATTATTTACAGGAAGCTATTTTAAGCTGTGTGTCAACCGTGCCACAGGGCAGAAATAATATATTTATGGTGGGGGATGTGAAGCAGAGTATCTATCGCTTCCGAATGGCGCGTCCGGATCTTTTTATGGAGAAATACCATAGTTATCCGACAGAGGAAGGAGGCATGTGCCAAAAGCTGTTGCTCAAGAATAATTTCCGAAGCCGCGCCAATATATTAGAGAGCATCAACTATATGTTTTATCAGATTATGGGCAGGGATTTAGGCGGAATCGAGTACACGGAAGATGAGGCGTTAGTACCTGGAAAAGAGTATCAGGAAGTGGAAGATGACAGTGTGGAATTACTGATTGGGGAAAGCAGGAATTTTGAATTTTTAAGTGCTTTGGATGAAGCCGGAACCAGCGAGAAAAGTGAAGATCTGGATGAGGAATTAGAGGATATCGGAAAGCTGGAATTAGAAGCTGCAATGGTGGCAAAACGGATGGAAGAACTGTTGGGAAAAAACGGGCAGCCGCCATTACAGATTGCGGATGATAAGACAGGCAAACTGCGCAATGCTACCTATGGTGATATCGTAATTTTATTCCGGGCGCCGGCGGTATTTCAGCAGGTGTTTCGTGAGATATTGATGGCAAAGGGAATCCCGGTGCGGGTTCAGAATGAAAAAGGTTATTTTGACACGGTGGAACTGAGGCTTTTGTTAAGTCTTTTGAAGGTGCTGGATAACCCATATAATGATGTGGAACTGGCAGCAGTTTTACGCAGCTATTTTGGTGAGTGCAGCAACGGTGATTTAACACTTTTGATACTGCTAAAACGGGAATTGGAAAAGAAGGAAAAAACAAAGTTTGCACTGTATAAAGTGATTCAGAAATTAGCGGAATTTGCAGATGGAAAAGAGGCAGATTTCCTGCTGCCGGATCTGGAAGAATATGCGGATTATATCCGTTTGGAATTAGCGGATAAATGCAGGAATGTGTGCAGTCTGATGGAGCGGCTGCAAAAGCTTCAGGACTATGCAGGAATCAGCCAGATTCTTTCTTTCATATACAGGCAGGAGGGCTACTATTACTATGTGCAGAGCATGCCGGAGGGCGGGATGCGCATACGCAATCTGGATTTGTTTTACGAGGAGGCAAGAAAGTGTGGAACGAACGGATTTTGCAGTGTATTTGATTTTTTGAGGTATGTGGATAAGATACAGAAGAAGTCGATTACCCTCGGCGGTGATCCCGGAATGGAAAGCGGCGAAGATGTTGTCCGGATTATGAGCATCCATAAGAGTAAAGGTTTGGAATTTCCGATTGTATTTCTGGCAGGAACGGGCAGAAATTTTAATCTGATGGATACGAAGATTCCACTTATTATTCATGCAGATTATTTTGTGGGAGCAAAATACCGGGATACCGCCAAACGGTGCGGGAATGATTCCTTCGTCCGCAAGGCGATGGCGGCACTGATGGTTACGGAAAGCATTGCAGAGGAACTCCGTATTTTTTATGTGGGTTTAACCCGTGCGAAGGATAAGCTGATTATGACGGGAGTAACCACGGATGTTCCGGCGCTGGTGAAAAAATATGAGAACATTGCAAAGAGAAAAGAGGACAGGCTTTCTTTTGCAAATATTCATACTGCAAGAAATTATCTGGACCTGATTGTGATGAGTCTGATGCGCAATGACGTGTTTGCATCTGCGATGGGGAATGTGAGGAAACGTATGGATAAAAAGGGAGAGAATATTATTTCCGCAGAATATGAGAGAACCGTTGCCATCACAAAACCGGAGATATCCTTAACGGTAAACGTGTATGATTTTGAAAGCATATTGGTACGCCATTTACAGTCTGATTTGGAGTGCAGAATGGACCGTGACAGACTATTCAAAAAATGGGAAGAAGCCGGCGCAAAATGGAAGGAAGAACTGTGCCGTAATCTGGATTGGGAATATAGCCATATGGATATTACGAGACAGAAAGCGAAGTTGTCTGTCACAGAGATAAAAAGGATTTATGAGACGGATTACGAGCCTTCGGATGTGATAAAAAGGGATGTTGCCGCCATCGAAAATTATGCACCGCCAATACCGCATTTTCTTGCAGGTGATATACCGATGAACGCAGCCGAAAAAGGTACATGGATGCATAAGACGATGGAACTGTTTGACTTTGTAAATGCAAGGACAAAAGAGCAGATTTTGGACTGTTTGGATGCGATGCGAAAAGAGGGAAGGATACCGGAAGAGACACGGGAATTTATCACAGCCGAAAAGGTGTATGCATTGGTGGCATCCCCGCTTGGAAAACGCATCTGCAAGGCGGCGGAGGATGGGCATTTTTATAAGGAGAAACAGTTTGTCACCGGCGTTCCTGCAAATAAAATTTTGAACGGAAAAGATGATGATCCGGTGATTGTCCAGGGAATTATAGATGCGTATTTCAGGGAGGGCGATAAACTGATTTTAATTGATTATAAGACCGATCATGTAAGACCCGGGCAGGAGGAATTTCTGGTAAAAAGATACCATACCCAACTACGGTATTACAAGGAGACGTTAGAGCAGTTGACAGGGCTTCCGGTGGCAGAGTCATATATATATTCTTTCACGCTGGATAAGGCAATAGAGGTAAGATAGCGGCACCGGTGATTTCTGCTCAAGGTGAGCCGTGCATGCATGTTTGCGGCGGGGTGGCTTTCGGCGGATGGACTACAAAAAGAATGGAGATTACAATGACGTATCAGGAATGTGTAGAATATATATTATCAATTCCTTTGTTCGCAGCAAAGCTTGGAACAGATAATCTGAATCAAATATTGGACATTATGAATCATCCTGAAAGAAACTGTCCGGTGATCCATGTGGCAGGCACAAATGGGAAAGGATCTACCTGTCTGTTTTTATCATCTGTTTTAGAAAAAACAGGATACCGTGTGGGAGTATTTACTTCTCCTCATCTTGTAAGGATCAATGAGCGTATCCGCATTAATGATTCTATTATTTCGGATGAGGATTTTGTGGATGTTTTTGAGGAGGTAATGGATTGTATTTTGGCTGCGCAAAAACAGGGAATTGCGCATCCGTCTTTTTTTGAATTTGTATTTTTGATGGCGTGTATCTATTTCAAAAAGCAGCAGGTGGATTATGCTGTTTTTGAAACAGGAATGGGAGGAAGGCTTGATGCAACAAATGTGGTAGAACCGGCGCTTTGCATTATCACTTCCATTGGGCTTGACCACATGCAGTTTTTGGGGGATACGATAGAACAGATCGCAGGTGAAAAAGCGGGAATTATCAAAAATGGCGTTCCGGTTCTTTACTTTGATCGGAAGGATGCAGCAACTGCCGTAATTAGGGATTATGCAGCTAAAACAGGCTCAAAATTGCAGCTTGTCGAAAAAAAACAGTATAAAATATTAAAAATTACGGAAAAAACCATTGATTTTTTGTTTGATAGTGGTTATTATAGATATAGCAGTTTGCAAATCAGAAAAACAGGACTTTACCAGATTGAGAATGCAATTCTTGCGGTGAAGGCATATGAACTGCTGTTTAATATGACTTATAGATGTTGTGATTGGCAATCCGGTTCGGAATCAGAACAGGGAACACCGGGGACAGATTGTCTTACGGGAACGGATACCGGTTACAGATTGACAGATATATATGATAACATACGGGCAGGATTGCTCAGCATGACATGGCCTTGCAGAATGCAGGAAGTGTCTCCTCATATTTATATAGATGGAGCGCATAATGAAGAAGCAATAGAAGCATTTTGCCAAACATTAGAAGAATTGTTCCGGCAGGAACGTAAGATTCTATTATTTGCTGTCTCTAAGGATAAAGACTATGAACCAATGATTCAAAGACTTAGCAGGATCTTCTTTGAGGAGATTATCATTGTTCGTTATGATGGGGACAGGGCCGCAGATCTTTCTGTGGTAGAAGCTGCATTTAGACGTTTTTCGGGTAGTAAGATTACCGTTTATGATAATATAAGAGCAGGCTTTACATACGCAAAAAGCCACGTTGATGAACAGTATTTATTTTGTGTAGGTTCGTTATATCTGGCCGGTGACTTACTCGCATTAGGAGTATAGATTATTATGATTAATTTTGATGAAGAGGTTAGAAAGTTTAAGCCTTGTCTTGAGGTTTCTCAGGCTGAGGATGCAATATATAAGAACGATGTAAAAGATATTACAGATGTATTAGAAGAGATGTTACAACAGGTTAAAAGTACACAGAGAAAATAGGCGGTGAATGATATGGAGTGTTTGAATTGTGGAGCACCTGTATTAGAGAATGGACACTGCAGTAGCTGTGGAATGAACTATAAGCTGTTGGCAAAGGCTTATAATACATCTAATTATTATTACAATTTAGGATTAGACAGAGCGAGTGTCAGAGATCTAACTGGTGCAATTGATGCATTGAATTTGGCGTTGAAGTATAATAAGCAGAATATCAATGCCAGGAATTTAATAGGACTCATCCATTATGAGATGGGAGAGATTGTCTTAGGACTCACACATTGGGTTGTAAGCGCGAATTATTTTCCGGACGAAAGTAATATTGCGCGGCAATATATAAAGGAAGTACAAGCAGATTCGTTACAGCTTGAAGAAGCGAACCAGCTTGCCAAACAATTTAATCAGGCGCTTATGCATGCAAAGCAGGGAACAAGGGATCTTGCATTTATTCAGTTAAAGAGAATCCTTTCAAGTTATCCTCATTTTGTAAAAGGGTATTTGCTGTTGGCGCTGCTTTACATGGAAAACGGCAATAACGACAAAGCAAAGAAAGCGTTAAAGCGTGTTCTTCGTATTGATAAGAATAACACGTTGGCAGTGCGGTATCTTCAGGAGATGGGAGTTGCGCCACGGGATATCATTGGTCTGAAAGATGCAAGTGAAAGAATTGATGTGAACTCGGCTTATAATGATGAGGATCCGTTTAAGTCAGATTTGGAATCCTTTGTGAAAAAAAGTCTTGAGGATATTGATAAGTCGGATTTGTCTGTCGGATCTTATAAGGAAGTGAATCACAACAAGTTTAATCTGCTGTATGTTTCAGTGGGGCTTGTGCTGGGAATTTTGGTGTTCTGGATTTTAGTGCTTCCGACGAAGCTTAATATGGCAAATAAAGAAAGCCGTGATGAGCAGATTTCCTACAGTGAGGAGATTTCCAAAAAAGATGTTGCGATTTCTGATTTAGAGGAACAGATTGGAACACTGAAAAAACAGATTGAAGCCAGGGAGCAGGAAGAACAGGAAGAATCCCAAAAGGCAGCAGAGTCGAAAGATGCATTTGGCATCATTAAGAGCGGCATTCCGAATACGACGTATTCGGCGTTATGTACGGAAGCGGCAAAAGCAGTGGAGGAAGGACAGTATGAGGCTGCCATCAATATGTGTAATGTGGCGCTTCAGATTCAGGAAGGTGATGATGCCTATTATTATCTTGGAAAAGCCTATCTTGGCAACCGGGATGAGGAGAAGGCGAAAGCCGCCTATATCAGTATTAAGGATAACTATCCTGACAGTAGTCATTTAGAGGAAGTGAATGAATATTTGTCAGAGTAGATATATTGCAAAAGACCGGGCAGCATAAAATGGCTGATTCATAAGACACGGCAGAAGTTTTATACAATACGAATGAAAACAGAATAAATTACCAAAGAAGAGACAATTAAGCTGTAGTAATGCAGATGATTGTCTCTTTTCGCTTTATAGGGCTTACGCTGGATTTGTTCTGTAAAGCGGCGGGATATTCCCAATATAAATTATAGAAGAAAGTGAAGGAAGAAAAATGGAACAACGATTGTTTGAAGAAAATGGCGAAACACTGATCATTTATCTGCCAGGTGAATTAGACCATCATATGGCAGGTGTCATTCGGGAACAAACAGAATCCCTGTTCATATGCAAAAAGATAAGGGATGTGATATTTGACTATACAAATTCACATTTTATGGACAGTTCCGGTATTGGTCTCGTAATGGGAAGATATAGGGAGGTACGGTATTTAAAAGGTGATGTTTATATCGTTGGCGTAAATGATAAGGTGGCGAGAATATTGGATATTTCAGGACTCTACCGTGTCGCAAAAAAATGTAAGGATGTAGATGCGGCATTACAGGATATCAAGGAAAAGAACAAACAAAGAGCAGCGGCGTGCAGCCGGATTTAAAAAGAAAAAAGGGGAATAAGTATGGAACATTTTAATAATCAGATGACAGTAGAATTCGATAGTGTATCAAAAAATGAAAGCTTTGCCAGAGTAGTGGTGGCAGCGTTTGTAACGCGGTTAAATCCAACATTGGAGGAGATTGCAGATATTAAAACAGCGGTGTCAGAGGCAGTTACCAATTCGGTGATCCACGGCTATGAAAATAAGGATGGAAGAATCCGCATTGAGACACATATTGTGGAGGACACGGTGACGGTAATCGTAAAGGATTACGGTGTGGGCATCACCGATATTGAAAAGGCGATGGAGCCAATGTATACCTCAAAACCGGAGTTGGAGCGGTCAGGAATGGGATTTGCATTTATGGAGGCATTCATGGATGAGTTGTTTGTGGAATCTGTTCCAGGCGAGGGAACAACGGTGACAATGCGAAAGGTAATAAAAAAATAACAGGAGGCGTCATGGACAAGACTTTAGAACTTATAAAGCTTGCAAAAGAAGGTAACCAGGACGCAAAAGAACGTGTTGTGACGGAAAATCTTGGACTGGTCTGGGCAGTAGCCAGACGGTTTTTAGGAAGGGGGCATGAGCTGGAGGATTTATATCAGATTGGCTGTATTGGGCTTATGAAATGTATTGATAAATTCGATCTGTCCTTTGATGTGAAATTTTCGACTTATGCAGTACCGATGATTTCCGGCGAAATAAAAAGATTTCTTCGGGATGATGGCATGATTAAGGTAAGCCGTACATTAAAGGAGACTGCCTACAAGGTAAAAAGGGCGAGGGAAGAGATTGTAAACCGTACCGGAATCGAACCGAAATTAGAAGAAATTTCAGATGCTTTGGAGATAGACATGGAGGAAATTGTCGCATCATTAGATGCAAGTGTGGAGGTGGAATCCATTCACAAAACAATTTATCAAAATGATGGAAATGCCATTTATCTGATTGATAAAATAGCGGATGTAGAGGATGAAAATGAAACACTGCTCGATCATCTGGTGGTGGAAGAACTGATGGAGCATTTAGAGGAAATGGAGGAGAAAATTATAAAACTGCGCTATTTTGAAAATAAAACCCAGACGGAGATTGCAAAGGAGATCGGAATATCTCAGGTACAGGTAAGCCGGATGGAGAAAAGAATTTTGCTCAAGATGCGGCAAAGACTGATAGGCAGATTGTGAAGGATTTCTTCACAACCTGCGATGCTTTTTACCACCAGCCAAACATTCCTCCAAAATAGTAGATGATTCCAAGAATCCAGCTTGTAAAAATTCCGTACAGAATGACAGGGCCGGCTATGGTGAAAATTTTTACGCCGATACCAAAGACCTGTCCTTCTTTTTGGTATTCAATCGCCGGCGCTGCTACAGAATTTGCAAAGCCGGTAATCGGAACTAAGGCGCCGGCGCCGCCTAACCGCGCAATATGCCCATAGGCATTAAAGCCGGTTAAGACGACACTTAAAAGTACAAGAATCATGGATTCATAACTTGCGGCATCCAGTTCCGGAAGGTTTAAAGCTTTTGTGAAAAAGGCGAAAATAAATTCACCAAGTAAACAGATGAGTCCTCCAATCCAGAAGGCATTGAGACAGTTTTTCCAGATGTTGTAAGTAGGCGTAACCTGTTCTACATATTCGTTGTATTCTTCATTACTGATTTTTTGTTCCATATTTGTCCTCCAATCAAATGTGTTTTGTCGTATATTAAGAATAGTATTTCTTGGAATGGGGCGGTTATGCGTAAAAACAGATTTTTTTAATGCCAAATTATGGATGCGGCTTCAAATTCTTTTGGCAGTGAAAAGCTATGGGCTACATGCGCAGTATAAAAAACTGTATCAGTGTAAACAGTGATTTTCCGGCAGCAATAAAATAAATAATAAGACAAATAAATTTCTGGATATGAGCTTTTCGCGCAAAAATTGGAATTACGTTTAGTATTTCGGAAAGCCCTCCGATTAGAAAACCGATATAAATTCCTCCGAATATACCGATAAGGCACAGGATGAAAATGCCTATGGAAGAAGGCGGCAGTGTGCCGGAATAAAAACCGGCGCTGTTATAAACTAAAAAGAACTGCACCAGGGTTGCGAGCAGGATTCCAAGCATAAGGCAGTTTTCATAGAGCATACATTCATTTGCTGTTTTTGTTTTGGCTGCAATTTTTTGGAAAATTCCCAACATGGAGATAAATGCCACAAATGCTGCGGCAGTGACAAAGCCACCGGAAAAGCCGGCGGTCATAAGCAGTATCCATTTTAGGCAGGACATAGCACAACTCCTTTCTCTCTATCATTATTGCTGCTTTGCATCCATACTTTCGCCTCGTCGGCTGCTGTCTTTGATAATGGTGGTACTGATATCATTTTCATAAAGCCGCATCTGGATTTCCAATGGGGTCGGATCGGAATTTATTTTTTTATTTCCCAGATGATTAAAAAATAAAATCATGCCGAGCGCCAGTCCGATGGAGTAGGCGATGGTAATCCAGGCAACTCCCATCCGGGCATTGCCGAGGAACAGCATGGACAGATTGGAAAATAATTCTTTGGCGCCGACATCGGTATTATATGCCATGATGGCATATCCACCGCCAAAGAAAGCAGTGAGGCAGATAAAAATGGTGTAAATATATTCTTTTGCGTTCTCCCATTTTGATAGTGGTTTGTAAGAAAGAACAAAATCGCCTTCCCCCAAATTCACAATTTTTGTTTCGGGAAACTGTTTTGTAATTTGTTCAATAATCTTTAATATTGACACTACCAGCTGTCCATTTTTGCCTTTTTGAAAAGTGTAAAAGGGCAGTTCAAGTATATTGCTTTTTAATGTTTCATCCTCACAATATATTGTAAGAAAATCTTTTATGGAAACATTGTTTTTATCTACTTCGATACATTGTGGTGCTTTGATATATACGGTGTTTGGCATGATGATCACTCCTCAAAACATACCTTTTCTCCCCCTGATTCAGGAGGTTGAAAGGAAACTTGTTTGTCATGTTATATATAGTGTGTAATTTTAAGGAAAGTATGCGCAAAAAAAGCGGGCAAAAAAAGCGGGCAAAAAAAACGGTGGTTTCGAGAACTTGAGAAATAAGATGGTATGTGATATGATTGGCAGGAAAAGAAAAATGCTACAAAAGAAATAGGAGAGAGAACATGGAATGGAGACGTTTGGTGGACTTGTTAAAGGGACATGTCGTATATTTGCAGACTCATAATTTTCCTGATCCGGATGCGCTGTCAGCGGTGTTTGGAATGCAGGCATTTTTAAAGGCTCATGAGGTGGAGAGCACCATCTGTTATGCGGGGAAAATTGAGAAAAACAGTACAAAGCGGATGATTGATGATTTTGGGATTCAGGCAGTGCATATTGATAATCTTCACAATATGAAAAAGCAGGATTATATTGTCACGATTGATGCCCAGAAATACAATTCCAATATTACAGATTTTATCGGGGATGAGGTGGCATGCATTGACCATCATCCGACAATGATTCCCTGTTCCTATCAATATAGTGATATTCGGATCTGTGGTTCCTGTTGTTCGATTGTTACGGATTATTTTATCAGGAGCCATACTTCAATGGATACCAATACGGCAACCGCATTGTTGTATGGGCTGAAAATGGATACGGATTCCTTTAACCGCGGAGTGACAGATTTTGATATTGAAATGTACGGCTATCTGCATAAGCTGGCAGATAACCAGAAGATCACATCTATGTATAACAATAATATGGAGATTGAGGATTTGTATGCCTATGGTGAGGCAATCCGCAATATTCAAATCTATGATAATGTGGGATTTGCAAAGATATCTTTTGATTGCCCCGATGGCTTGATTGCGATGATATCGGATTTCATTTTAGGTCTGGATATTGTTGAATTTTCTGTGATCTATGCGGCAAGGGATGGTGGATTCAAATTTTCGGTCAGGAATGAGACAGCCCTTTATCATGCAGGGACGATTACAGCGAGGGCATTAGATGGAATTGGCGGCGGCGGTGGACATTTTTCCATGGCGGGCGGCGTCATTTTAGCGGATAAGATGAAGGAGCTTGGCAGCAATACGGACTTTGCGATTCGCAAACGTTTTATGGATGCCATCAGACAGGAAAAAATAGAACAGGAGAAAATAGAGCGGGAAAGGGAGAACGATTAAGCAATGGAAAAACAGAGAATTGTAGTCAAGGTGGGAACTTCGACTTTAACCGGAGAAAATGGTGCGCCAAATTTCCGCACGATAGATAAATTAGCACAGGTGCTGTCTGCTTTGCACAATGATGGACACCAGATTATATTAGTTTCGTCCGGTGCCATTGCTGTTGGAGTGAATAAAATGAGATTACCGGTCAAGCCGAAGGATGTTTGTATGAAACAGGCTGCCGCAGCGGTTGGACAGTGTGAGCTTATGCATATCTATGACAAATTTTTTGGGGAATATGGAAATATTGTCGGGCAGATTTTGCTCACAGAGGATGATATTGCGGTTAAGGCGAGGAAACGGAATCTGCGAAATACGTTTGAATCCCTGATGGAGAGTGGGATGATTCCGGTTGTAAATGAAAATGATTCCGTAAGCCATGCGGAGATCGAATCAGACAAAAAGGTATTTGGTGACAATGATATGTTATCCGCAGTCGTAGCCAATCTTTGCGAGGCAGACCGACTTATCATTTTATCAGATATTGAAGGTCTTTATGACAGTAATCCCAAAGAGAACCCGGATGCAGCGCTGATTTACCGGGTAGAGAAGATTACAGACGAAATCAGGGAACTTGGATTTGGTAGCGGTTCCAACCGTGGTACCGGCGGTATGGTGACAAAGTTAGAGTCCGCAGAGTATGCAACGGCTCATGGAATAGACATGCATATTGCGCATGGAAGTCATCCGGAGAATATTTACCGCATTATGGAAGGAGAAACAGTAGGAACCTATTTTGTGAAGCAGTGCTGATGAACCGTGATACATGGAATGATATAAGATAAGAAGGCAGGTAAAAGCAGCAGGGAAGATTGCTTTTTCCGGCAGATAGTGAAGGATTGAGATTATGCAGTATAGAACCGCCTCTTTTTATAAAGAATTTCATTGCATTGGAGGAATCTGTGAGGATTCCTGCTGCGAAAACTGGGAGATTGATTTAGATGACAGCTCCCTTAAAAATTATATGAGACAAAAGGGGGATTTTGGGAAACGCCTTAAGGAAAATACAAAAGTAAAGGACAAACAGTTCATATTAAATGGAACAAGATGCCCGTTTTTAAATGACAGGAATCTTTGTGATATTTATATTGAGATGGGTGAGGAATGTCTTTGTGAGACCTGTACGAATTTTCCAAGACATATTGAGGAATTTGAGGATTTGAAGGAGATAAGCCTTACGATGTCCTGTCCGGAAGCGAGTCGGATTATGCTTGCGAGAAAAGAAAAAATGACCTTTGTCTGTGAGGAAGGCAGGGATGGGGATTTTGGCTTAAAACATGTGGAACCGGCAAAAACTCTGGCATTTTGGAAAAGGGAGCATGTAAATAAACTGGATAAGCCGTTGTATGATATTTTGTTTGAAGCACGGGAATTTGTGTTTGAGGTACTGCAAAACAGAAACGTGCCGGTGAAAGAACGGGCGGCAACAGTGTTGATGCTGGCTTATGAGATACAGGAGTTTATTGACACGAAAGAATATGATAAGATTGCCCACAAAATTTCAAATTATAAAAAGCCGGAGAAAAAGGAATTGTTAGATGCTTATTTTGCAAAGCATGAAAACAGGGTCATCGAAAAAGAAGAGTGGATGAAGCAGATCCTGAATATGTTTGAAGGGCTGGAAACGATTAAGGAAGAGTGGACAACGCTTCTTAGCGACGGCATGCGTACCATGCATGGTCAGGAAGATATGCGGGCTATGATGCTTGCAGCGGGTCTGTTGGAAGGTGACAGGAAGGAAAATGGTGAAGGGAATACGGTGGGCAGCGGACTCAGCAGTTTTCTTCGGGAATATAAAATCTCTTATCAGGAATTTTTACATTACTATCAGGCGAAGGAATATGAGTTTGAGCATATTCTGGTGTATTATATATTTAATTATTTTCTTGGGGCAGCTTACGATCATGACGTGTTTACCAAAGTCAAATTCGCAGTGATATCCTATCTTGTGATTTTAGAATTGGATATTGCCGTCTGGCTCAAACAGAAAAAGGAATTTCTATATGAAGATCAGGTGCTGGTTGCTCATGCCTATTCAAAAGAAGTAGAACATTCGTATAATAATTTTGAGTCATTGCAGCTTGTACTGTCGGCTCATCCGATTATTGATGTGGAGCATATCCTGATTGGGCTGCTGTCGTAAGGGATGATTTTCGTTGACAAGAAAAGAAGGCTGGGCTATAATACCACATATTTATCATTTAGGTTTTTATGTTTTGTGCATGATATGCACCGGAACAGGTCAATATAGAAGAAAAGGAGAATCAAGATGAACACGAATAACATTTATCGGAACCGGACACTGGATAAGATGAGCGAGGGTGATGTAGGAGCAACCTTAAAGGTTGCAGGCTGGGTAGAGAATATCAGAGACCACGGCGGAGTATCCTTTATTGACCTTCGTGATATGTATGGCGTATTGCAGGTGGTTATGCGGGATACCGCGCTTTTGGAGGGTATCAATAAGGAGGATTGTATTTCGATTGAAGGTGTGGTGGAACACCGTGACGAGGAGACCTATAATCCGAAGATTCCGACCGGAACGATTGAGTTAGAGGCTCATAGCGTGGAGATGCTTGGCAAGGTTAAGAGACAGCTTCCATTTGAGATTATGACTTCAAAGGAGACAAGGGAGGATGTGCGGCTAAAATACCGCTATCTGGATATGCGTAACAGCAAAGTAAAAGATACCATGATTTTCCGTTCTAAGGTAATCAGCTTTCTTAGACAGAAGATGACAGAGCTTGGATTTTTGGAGATGCAGACTCCGATTCTCTGTGCATCTTCACCGGAAGGAGCAAGAGATTATATTGTGCCGTCCCGTAAATTTAAGGGAAAATTCTATGCGCTTCCACAGGCGCCACAGCAGTATAAGCAGCTGTTGATGGTATCAGGCATTGACAAATATTTCCAGATTGCCCCATGTTTCCGTGATGAGGATGCAAGGGCAGACCGGAGTCCGGGAGAGTTTTATCAGTTAGATTTTGAGATGGCATTTGCGACTCAGGAGGATGTGTTTAAGGTGGGAGAGGATGTTCTTTTTGAGACTTTTACGAAATTCGCGCCGAAGGGAGCGCAGATTACCCAGACGCCGTTTCCGATTATCAGCTATAAGCAGGCTATGTTGGAATATGGAACCGATAAGCCGGATTTACGCAATCCGCTTCGGATTATTGATGTAACAGATTTCTTTTCAAGATGTACTTTTCAGCCGTTTCATGGAAAGACCGTGCGTGCAATCAATGTACATGCCAAGCTTTCAAAAGGTCAGCATGAGAAGCTGCTAAAATATGCACAGTCCATCGGCATGGGTGGTCTGGGATATCTTGAAGTGTTGGAGGACATGAGTTATAAGGGCCCGATTGACAAATTTATTCCGGAGGATATGAAGACGGAAATCCGTGATCTGGCAGGCTTGCAGGCTGGTGATACGATTTTCTTTATCGCTGATGTGGAGGAGCTGGCAGCAGATTATGCCGGACAGCTTCGGACAGAGATTGCAAACCGCCTGGATTTACTGGAGAAAAATGCATATCGTTTCTGTTATATCAATGATTTTCCGATGTATGAGTATGATAAGGATAGTAAGAAGATCATTTTTACCCATAATCCTTTTTCCATGCCGCAGGGTGGTTTGGAAGCATTAAATGAAAAAGATCCGACAGAGATTCTTGCCTATCAGTATGATATCGTATGTAATGGTGTAGAGTTGTCTTCCGGGGCAGTCCGCAATCATAATATGGATATCATGGTCAAGGCATTTGAAATTGCGGGATATACGGAAGAAGATTTGAAGGAAAAGTTTGGGGCGCTTTATCATGCATTCCAGTTTGGAGCGCCTCCGCATGCAGGAATGGCTCCGGGTGTGGACCGTATGATTATGCTGCTTTGCAATGAGGAAAATATCCGTGAGGTGATTCCGTTCCCGATGAACGGAAATGCACAGGATTTGATGTGCGGGGCGCCGGGCGAGGTGACAGAGCAGCAGCTTAGAGAGGTGCATATCAAGGTGAGACAGTAATAGGGGCAGTTTGCCCGTGAAGAAAATTTTTTGTTTTGGCGGATTGTTGACAATGTAAATGGGGTGTGGATATGGGATTCTTCCAGAAAAAAAGCAGGGTTCTTCCGATACCGGAGGGGTGTGAGAACTTAAATATTGAAGTGGATAAGAGTATCTGTACCGGTGAGATGACCGTAGGATTTCGCGAGCCGGGCAGCGGGAAATTGTTATTTGCGGAGCTTGCAAGAAATGAGGCGGATGTGGAAGCATATAAGAAGAAATATGGGAATCCTGATATCGTAGATACATAGGAGGAGATGGCATGGCTGATACCTATTCTGTATCAATCTCATCTGCCAGATAGTGATCTAAATTGTCAGAAATATAGGTCAGCATTTTGTATAAGGCATTTCTCTGTTCGGGTGTTAAATTCCCGCTTCCTGCAATCACTGCAGCTTCCGCCTTTTTGTCAATCTCATCTGCAAGATGTCTTCCATCTTCTGTAAGCGTAATAGGAGCACGGTATTTTTTTTCGGTATCGCTGGTGGCAAGCCTGCGTTTTGTAAGTTCTGAGATAGCTCTGGAAATAGCGGCTTTATCTTCTCCGCAAAGACTGCTTAACTGGGTGAGTGTCAGCCCTTCGGGGTTGTGGTTCAGCTCAAAAAGACACATAACATGGATACCCTTTAATCCAAATTTTTCCATTTCTTTCAATTTGATTCGCTGAAGATTCCGGTGAATCTGGTTGATTGTAGTGTGAAATAATTCAAAACGATGTGTCATAAGTAATCCCTCATTTTATCATATAAAATAATACTTAAGCAAACTGTTATAGTATAGCAATCAGAAGAGATAGTTTGTATTACTATGTTTTGTTATAAAATATCAAGTAAATGTTGATTTGTCAATAAGATTTCACAGATCGGACAGGATCAAAAACGCTTGACAGGAAAGCGGTATACCTGATATTTTGGTAAAAAAGGAGAAAAGAAATGAAAACATCAATTGATTTAAAGAATTTGTTAAAGCAGATTGACCATAAAAGCTATCCGGCGTATAAGGATACGAAGGGAAAATATGCTTTTAAGGACTATGTGCTGTCGATTGACCATGTGCAGGGTGATCCGTTTGCAGCACCATCTAAGGTGAGTCTGATTGTTTCGGGAACGGTTGCCGGATTTGATTCCTGCTATTATGAAAATCCATATAAGAAAGTGGCATTTGAGGACTATTTGCTTCGGCGAATCGCGAGGGTGATTCGGAATTATTCATTCAAGGCAAAAGGTTCTGGGAAAAGCGGTCTGCTCAGTATCAGTGAACCAAGACAGGAGGTATTAAACCGCAGTGCCTGTATGGTAAACCCTGATAATGGAGACATCACCATAAAAATGGAGATTGGATTCCCTGCCAATGGAAGAACGATAAATGCAAGAGAATTGGAGAAAATATTATTTGATTTTCTGCCTGCGTGTGTGAGACAGTCCTTGTTTTTTGCCGCTTGTAACAAGAATGAATTGGAGCGGGTAGTACATTTAGCAGAAGACCAGCAGTATATCAGGCGGCAGTTGACCGCACAGGGCTTAACCGCATTTGTTGCAAATGGTGCAATCCTTCCACGAAAATCCGGGGTATCCCAGCTTCCGATGGAAGATGCCGTGGCATTCGCATCACCAAAGAGCCTGGAGGTTACGATGGAACTTCCGCATAAGGGTGTTATAAAGGGGATGGGAATCCCCAAAGGCATCACATTGATTGTAGGCGGTGGTTATCATGGAAAATCCACGCTTTTAAAGGCATTAGAGCTTGGAGTGTATAATCATGTGTCGGGGGATGGCAGGGAATATGTTATCACGGATGACAGTGCAATGAAGCTTCGGGCAGAAGACGGCAGAAGTATTCAGAAGGTAGATATTTCCATGTTTATCCGCAATCTTCCGAACGGAAGAGATACCGTGAGTTTTTATACAGAGGATGCCAGTGGAAGTACTTCCCAGGCGGCGAATACAGTAGAAGCCATTGAAATGGGTTCAAAGGTTTTTCTGATTGATGAGGATACCTCTGCCACGAACTTTATGATCCGGGATGAACTGATGCAGCGGGTAGTACACCGGGAGGTAGAACCGATTATTCCCTTTATTGACCGGGTGGAGGAACTTTATGCGGAACATGGAATTTCTACCATACTGGTTGCGGGAAGTTCCGGTTCCTATTTTCATAAGGCAGATACGGTGATTCAGATGAACCGTTATGAGCCGTTGGAGATTACGGCATCTGCAAAGCGGGAGGCAGAGAGTTTTCCGCTTGTGTTAGAAGGGGCAAAGAAAGCAGATTTTCCAAATGTGGAAAGGGTAGTAAAAGCAGACCATGCCTTTGCAAAGGATAACCGGATTAAAACAAAGGTTATGGGGCGTGACAGTATCTCGATTAACAAGGAAGTGGTGGATTTACGTTATGTGGAGCAGCTTATAGATACGGAACAGCTAAATGCGATCTGTCAGATTGTCAAATACATGAAACTTCATATATTTGATGGAAGGCGAACCATAATGGAAAGCGTGGAGCTATTGTGCAAAAAAATAGATGAAAAAGGGTTTGCTGCATTTTGTGACGGTGGTGTGCCGGGCAATGTGGTGATTCCGAGGAAACAGGAAATTTATGCAGCGATTAATCGGTGCAGAGGGTTACTGAAGGTAGAGTAAAGATATTCACGATGACCTGACAGATAGGAAAAAGGAGGAGAGGAAAGGAATATGTACGAATGTCCGAATTGTGGTGGAAATCTGCGATTTGATATTGTCTCGCAGCAATTGGCATGTGGGCATTGTAATGCGCAGTTTTCACCGGATGAGATTACAAAGGATCGGGATGCAGAGGAAAGCAGGGATTATGAGGTTACGGTATTTACCTGTCCGCAATGTGCCGGTGAGATATATAGCACGGATAATACAGCAGCGGGTTTTTGCAGTTTCTGTGGGGCGTCCACGATACTAAGCAGCCGGCTGCGCAGGGAACAAAAACCGGATTTCATTATACCTTTTAAGAAAACAAAGGAGGACTGCAAAACAGAATATATAAAGAGGGTGAAAAAGGCAGTGTTTGCCCCGAAGGAATTAAAGAACCCTAAGTATATTGATGGTTTTCGTGGAATCTATATGCCATACTGGGTATATTATTTTACCCAGAAAGGTTTTTTGCTGATAAAGGGTACACAGTCGCACAGAAGCGGAGATTATGATATTACAGAGCATTTTGATCTGACCGGTGATTTAGACAATTATTATAAGGGACTATCTTTTGATGCATCATCTTCTTTTGCCGACAATATAAGCGAGCGGATTGCCCCTTTTGATGTAAAAAATATGCGTTCGTTTACACCGTCCATCTTAAGTGGATTTTATGCGGATATCCCGGATGTGGGTGAGGAAATCTACAGAATGGATGCCGAGGAGGAGGTAAATGAGCAGACAACCAATTATCTCAAGCATCACAGTGAAGTTGGCAGATACAGTATCGATCTTGGCGGTAATCTTGCTGATAAGTATCATACGAAGTGTGAGGCTGTAAATCTTGCCATGCTTCCGGTATGGTTCATGTCTTATCGGAACAAGGACAGAGTTGCATATGCTACGGTAAACGGACAGACAGGAAAGGTAATCGCAGATTTGCCGGTCGATATTTTCAAGTATATGGCAGCCTCCCTTCTTCTTGCCGTGCCGCTGTTTATATTGTTGAATCTGTTCCTTACGATTATTCCGTCGGCATTGCTCAGCGGAATATCCATTCTCGCAATGCTGGTAACGATTTTGTATGAGCAGGAAATTAAGGAGATTGCAGCAAAAGAAAGCTATGAAGAGGATAAGGGCGCGCAGGAGATGATCCGGAGAAAAAAACAGGCAGAGGTCGAAGCCGCTGCTGCGTTAGACGGAATGAAACCGTATGTCATGGCACAGAAAACGGCTTCCAAAAAGAAAAAATCGAAAACTTTCAAACCGAACATTTTAATCATATTTTTATGTATCTGGATTGGTGGAGTCGTTGTGAGTATATTGAGTGCCGGCGCGATGCTGTTTGGCGGCACAAGCGTGATTGTACCAATTGCCCTGGTGGTGTCTCTGATTTTTGCCATAAAAAGTATCCGTCTTGCGGAGGGGGTTCAGGCAAAAAGGGGCATACCGGCAGTGGTTTGGATTATGATTTCCCTTCTTGTCGCAGCATTGATTGCTTTTTCAAAGCCGGTGTCGGATTTGTATTATTATGCCGGAAATCTTTTCTGTATGGCAGCCGTTTTTGTTACGCTGGTTGATTTGATAAAGGATTATAATATTCTTGCGACGAGAAAGCTCCCGCAGTTTGAGTACAGGGGAGGTGATGACCGTGCATAGATATCACTTGAGACATTTGAGAAAACCGCATTTCTTTGGTCTGCCGGACAACAGTATAAGGCGCCTCCTGCTGCTGTTGATGTGTTCCGTTCTCATTGGCATAATGGGAATCGGTGTACCGGCAAAGGCGGATACCTACGAGAATCCGGAAACCGGCTATGAAGCAGTTGTGATGGATGACGCAGACCTGCTGACAGAAGAACAGGAAGAGGAATTGCTTTTGAAAATGCAGGAAATAACAACATATGGGCATGTAGTCTTTCACAGTACGGATGATAATTATTCTACTGCCGCCGCTTACGCAGAAAGGATATACCATGACACCTGTGGAAGTGACAGTGGAACACTGTTTTTGATTGATATGTCGAACCGGATGATATACATATTCAGTGATGGAGCAGTTTATCGCACGATTACAAAGGGGTACGCAAATACGATTACGGATAATGTGTACACTTACGCAACAGATGCAGATTATTATACCTGTGCAGTTAAAGTGTTTGAGCAGGAACTTCAACTGCTCAAAGGACAGAAGATTGCCCAGCCAATGAAGTATATTAGTAATGTACTGTTAGCTGTTATTTTGGCGCTTTTAATCAATTACTTTATCGTAAAGGCAACCTCCATGCAGAAAAAGCCATCGGATCGGGAAATTATGCAGGGGATTTTTGTATCCCGGCAGATTGAAAATTTTGATGCGCAATTCACCCATGAAACCAGGACATATTCGCCACAAAGTTCCTCTGACAGCGGCGGAGGAGGCGGTGGTGGCGGAGGAGGCGGTGGCGGTGGTGGTGGAGGTCACAGCTTCTGATTTGTATCTGCCAGCCTCCGTTTAAAAAGAATAACAGTTGTAAAATACCTCCAATTGCAGTAAAATTATGGTATCGTTATCAAGTTACGGCAAGGAGGTATTTTTATGGAATCAAGTGGAATGACTATGTACACAAGTGGGGAAATGTTAAGCTGGGTTGGGAATTTTGCTGAGCGTATGAATGTCAGCCCGGAGAAGATTAAGATGCTGAATATCTGCGGAAAGAAGAAAAATGTGCTTCCGACCATTGAAACCCATAAGCGGGTTATGATTTTTGCAGACGAGAGCCAGCCGGATCTGTTTTATGAGCTGTGGGAAGGCGGTTACGGTGATTACGATATGTGGATTGGCACAGGCTTAAGCGGGGAGAATGTGGTGGACACCTGTAAGGTAAAACAGTTTATGGACAAAAAGATTACCGAACCGGTTGTCATTTTTATTATCAATGAAAATACCAGGGAGGCATCCCGTTACGGGATTAAGAATGAATTTTTTTCAAGAGGTTCCGTAAATTATGTAGGGCATGAGATCCGCGCTGTCATTATGAACATGCTTTCCTGTGATGTAGGTGATACGATATGTATTGTGAGTGGAGAGAGTATTGTAATAGAGGCAGCGATCGCAGCGAGTGAGGGAACGATTATTGCGGTGGAGCCTGATAAGAGGGATATGCAGTCATTGCAGGATAACGTAAGCAAGTTCGGTGTTCACAATGTGGAGATTATTCCGGCGATTCGTGAGGAGACTATGGCAAACCTGCCGGTTCCGCGTCTTGCTTTCATTGTTGCATCGAAGCGGTTAGAGGAAGAGATTGCGGCATTACTTGCACGGAATCCGAAAATGCAGTTTATTATCTACACCTTAGAGCTGGATATGGTGGTAAATATCGAGAATATTTTTGCAAAATATAATATTGGGAAAACGGAAGTGTTACAGATTGCCGTGTCAAAGAGTGATAAGCGGAGTGTCATGGTGGCACAGCCGTCACCGTGGATGATTAGCGGGGAGGTCATATAAGTTTTATAACGTAAATGCCTTTTGAAGAATTTTTGCATAAAAAGCAAATGAAAATTGAATAATAAGATTGAGGAAAAGTCTGTCAGAAAAGTGAGATGTTTGAAAATAAAAAAATTGCTTCTGGCAGACTTCTTTTGTCAGATGCGAAAACGTACTCGGCTGTGATTTATCTGCATGGCACAACGGACAGTTGGGAAGGAAGCGTTTTGCGCATGATTAACAGAAAATGGAGGTGGTAAAATGAATGCTTCCTTGCAAGTGGGAAAGCAGAGTATTGCGTTTGATAAACCGGTCTATATTATGTCCTCGGCATGTATTGTGGGACCGAAGGAGGGTGAAGGCCCGTTAAAGGATACTTTTGATGCGGTGGTGGAGGATCCGGCATTTGGAGAAAATTCATGGGAGGAGGGAGAAAGCCAGTTAATGAAGGAGACTTCATTGTTGGCGCTGCGTAAGGCGAAGCTGAAAACGGAGGATGTGAGATACCTGTTCGCAGGAGATTTGCTGGGGCAGTTGATTGCAACGACATTCGGACTGATGGATTTTAATATTCCGTTATTTGGGCTTTATGGAGCCTGCTCCACCATTGGTGAGGCATTGTCTTTAGGAGCCATGACGGTACATGCGGGCTATGCCGATACGGTGCTGTCCATTGCATCAAGTCATTTTGGCGGAGCCGAAAAACAGTTTCGTTTTCCGCTCGAATATGGGAACCAGAGGCCAATGTCATCGACATGGACAGTGACAGGCTGTGGCGCATTTGTGCTGTCAAAGGAGTATGGAGATGCACAGATTTCAGGAATTACAACGGGAAAAGTGGTAGATTATGGTGTGAAGGATTCCCTTAATATGGGGGCATGTATGGCGCCAGCAGCAGCAGATGTGATCTATCAGCATATGAAGGATTTTCACCGGACTCCATCGGATTATGACAAGATTGTAACGGGAGATCTTGGCAGGGTAGGGAAAGAAATATTATGTAAACTTATGCTCGATCAGGGATATGATATTTCAAGAGTACACATGGATTGTGGAATGGAAATATATGATGATGCAGAGCAGGATACCCATGCCGGTGGTTCCGGGTGCGGCTGCAGCGCAGTTACCCTGGCAGGAAAACTGCTAAACGAGATGAGACAGGGAGCGCTTAATAGGATACTTTTTATACCGACAGGAGCGCTGCTTTCCACGGTAAGTTATAATGAGGGGCAGACAGTTCCCGGTATTGCCCATGCGGTTGTCATTGAAAAGAGAGAGGAAAGATAAGAAAGGAGGAACACAAAATGGACTATATAAAAGCATTTGTCATTGGCGGACTGCTCTGTGTCTGTGCGCAAATTCTAATGGAGAAAACGAAGCTTATGCCGGGCAGAATTATGGTAATTCTTGTATGTGCAGGAGCGATCCTGGGGGCATTGCAGATCTATGAACCTTTTCTGGATTTTGCGGGGAGTGGGGCTTCTGTGCCGCTTACCGGGTTTGGATATAATCTTTGGAAGGGAGTGAAAGAGGCAATTGACGAGGATGGATTTATCGGATTGTTCCGAGGAGGATTTAAAATGGCTGCCGTAGGATCATCGGCAGCCCTGATTTATGCGTATCTTGCATCGCTAATATTCCAGCCTAAAATGACGAAATAGTTGACTGGTTTTGGCAGCCTTCCGGTTGTGCCAGACCTGGCACAGCCGGATTGGAGTATGCTGCCTGATACCGTACATATCTTCGCTTTGCCCATTTGAATCGGGAGGTGATGACTCGTCCCCATTGGAGATAAAGGTCACTACCACCGTATGGTCATTGCTGATCTTTTCAAATGTATAGGAGGTGACTGCGCCTTTCGCCACACCGTCAACCGTTACATTCGAGATGACAAATCCGTCATTTGGTATAAAGGATAAGGTGATCGTTTCTCCCCTTTTTGCGGAAGTCGGTCCGGAAATGCTGCCGCCGCCCTCTACAACGGTAGAGATGGTATAGGTCTCGAAAAATTCTTCCTGTTCGGAAGTATCCTGTTCCTTCTTCGCTTTTTTGACACTATCTTTTGTATGAATCGGACAGGTTTTTTCCATAAAATCATCTTCCGGCACGAAATCGGCATCTTCCAATGTCACATTGCCATCATCATCCACTGTGTAGTGGTAGGTGGTTGTTTCTTCGCAGTATTTTGTTGCCTTCACATGGCTTTCATCACAAAGGGTAACGGTCTGGTGTATCTCACAGGTTTTGGTCGGTACGGTGTCTTTGGCAAAATATTCGGTTATGGTTGATTTGCACTGCCCCTCAACAGGAATCATTCCGGATGTTGCACACACCTTTGCCGTAACAATGCCATCGGGTTTTTTAAAAGTAGCGGAAGTATCCTGACCTTCCATTTCGACAATGCCGTCCATAATTTTGCGCCAGATTGCTTTATGGAGATCGGAGTTGGAAAAATCCGTATTGGAATCATATCCCATCCAGACACCGGCTGTATAGTATGGAGTAGAACCACAGAACCAGTAGTCGTAGTTGCTGGAAGTGGTTCCGGTTTTTCCGGCTGCTACCATGCCGCTGGAAAGGCGCGCAACCCTGCCGGTACCGGAAGTTACAACATCCTGCATGGCATTGTTGATGAGCCAGGCAGTTGTTTCTTTCATGACACGTTTTGTATCCGGTTCATTGTCAATCAGGACATTCCCATCATGGTCTAACACTTTGGAATAAAAAGTGGGTTCCACATAGGTGCCGCTGTTGGCAATCGAGGCATAAGCGGCAGTCAGCTCCAAATTGGTAACGCCTTCCGTTAAGCCGCCGAGACACATGGATTCATTGATGTCATTTTCTGCAATGCCGTTCGTGGAAGTTTCACCATTTTTCAGGGTCGAAATCCCCATATGGCACAGATAATCGTAGCCGACCTGTGGCGTGACATCCTGAAAGCACTTTACCGTAATGATATTCATGGAATCCTTGATTGCTGTGCGGATGGTCTGGGTTCCCCGGTAACCGGCATACCAGTTTTTAATTGGGGTGCCGTTACTGTAATTGGTTTCCTCATCCTCATAACTGGTGGCAAGGGTCTTTCCGGCTGTATCGAGTGCCGGAACATATGCAGCTAATACCTTGAAGGTGGAACCCGGCTGGCGTTTGGAGTCCGTGGCACGGTCTAATGTCAGGTTGCCGTTTTTTTCACCACGGCCGCCGCATATGGCTTTGATATAGCCGGTTGCCTGGTCAATCACTACAAAAGATGCCTGAGGCTGTATGGTTGTGGAAAAGGATTCCGCATATTCGATATATCCTGTCTTCTCTATCGTAGCCGCCTTATATTCATCGGCAGCAGCCCTTGCCGTATCTTCACTTGAGTAGATCAGGTTATATTTCGGATTCTGTGTTTTTTCCTGATAATAGGCAAGCAGGTGATTGCTGGAATAATTATATAATTCACCGGTTTTCTGATCGGACAGGGTTAATGCATAATTAAGGGCTACGCTTGTTCCAGCCGGATAGTTATCCGGATTGTTAATCTGTTCATCACAAATCTGCTGGATGGCGGCATCCTGATTAATATAGATGCTTAAACCACCGGCATAAATTAAGTTGTATGCCTGGGTCTCGCTGTATCCTAATTCGTTCACTAATTGGTCGGTCAGGGAGTTAATGACTGCATCAATATAATAAGAGTTATAGGATTTGGCAGCGGTGGAATCATCGTTTTTATTCAGGGAAATATTGGCATATACATTGTCTGCGATTGCTATATCATATTCACTCTGGCTGATCATCTCCTGCTCTAACATTTTTTGCAGCACCGTATTCTTACGGGATTGATTTTTCTCCGGATAGACAGCGGGATCATATCCGGATGGGTTCTGTGTGATGGCGGCAATGACGGCACACTCGGAAAGTGTCAGGTCGTTTAAATTTTCTTTTCCGAAGTACACCTCGGAAGCAGTCTGGATTCCGTTGGCTCCCTGCCCTAAGTAAATTGCATTTAAGTATAATTCCAAAATATCCTTTTTATCAATCTGTTTCTCTAATTCAATGGCTAAGTACTGTTCCTGAATCTTACGTCTTAAGGAATCCATAAAGGTTGATTCATTAAGACCGACATTGAAAATCTGGTTTTTGATGAGCTGCTGGGTAATGGTGGAAGCGCCTTCTGAAAAATTCCGGTTTTTTAAACCGACAAAAAATGCGCGCAAAATACCTCTGGCATCGACGCCATTATGCTCCCAAAAACGCTCGTCCTCAATTGCAATAAACGCATTGATTAAATTTTCCGGAATATCATTGTATTCCACGTATACGCGGTTTGAGTTCGCTGTGGAGAGTGTTGTAAGTTCTTTGCCATCCTGATTATAAATGGTCGTTTGAAAACCCTCTAACTGTACACTGTCTTTAATGTTTGTAATATCCGGCGCTTTGTCAATAATAGAGGTGAACATGCCGATTCCGGCGCCGACACCTGAGACAATACAGAATATAAATGCGAAGAGAAAGCATTTGTACAGTATATAAGAAATCTTCTTTTTATTCTTTGTATGTTTTGAGACGAGTTTTTTTTGTTTCTTTTGTATATTTCTTTTTGAATAATTCATAAATTGCCTCCTGACGTTAACAATTAAACTATTATATCAAATATAGACAAAAATTACCATATTTAATCATAAAACTATCCGAACTTCTGAATCATCGAATTGTGTTGACAGGCATAGGCAATATGATATATAATATCTCACGGTGTGAAATAAATTGAGGTGGAGTATGGATTACAGACAGAGCGCAGAAGACATTTTTAAAAATATGGCAAGGCTTAGCAAGCATGTCACCATTCAACATATGAGTGATATTTCCAAAGGTGAGATGGCTATTTTAGGATATCTTCATTTTGTGCATGATGGCGCAACGGCGGGGGAATTATCGGAGGCATCCTGTGTGGTATCTTCGAGAATTGCGGCTGTCCTTAACGCATTGGAGAAGAAGGGCTATGCCCGGCGCAAACCGGATCCACGGGATAAACGGAAAGTCCTGGTACATATAACAGAGACGGGGCATGAGGAGGTTATCCGCCGGTATGAGGAGGGAATCAATGAGATTGCTGTTTTCCTTTTGTCATTGGGAGAGGAGGATACACTCGCATTGCAGCGGATCTTACATAAAATTGTGGAACATGGGGAAATACGAAAATGATCAAGGAATATGCTACAATTATAGAGGATAGTACCGGTGAGATTGTGGAAAAGAAATCAAGGTTTATTGGGTATGTCCGGCATGCGGAGACTGAGGAAGAAGCGCTTTCCTTTGTGAATGAAATCAAAAAAAAGCATTATGATGCAAGGCATAACTGCTATGCCTATGTGATTGGCGAACAGCAGCCGCTTTTGCGGTTTTCCGATGATGGTGAGCCGGGGGGAACAGCGGGAAAACCGATTTTAGAGGTGATTACCGGAAAGGAGCTTTGCAACATATGTATTGTCGTAACCAGATATTTTGGCGGAACACTGCTCGGCACGGGGGGACTGGTTCGCGCATATACGGATGCAGCGAAGGCGGCGGTGGAAGCTGCCCAAATTGTCAGGAAGCGTTTTATGGTACCATTTTCCATTACGGCAGGCTATACGGATTTGGGAAAGATCCAATATCTGCTGGGAAATGAGAACATTGCGGTCTTGGATAGTGAATATGGTGAGGACGTAGTTTTGCAAACGGAAATATATATTGATGATGTGGAAAGAATTGAGAAGGCGTTGACAGAGGCAACCGCAGCGAGAGCAAAGTTTACAAAGAAAGATGCTGTGTTTACGGTACAGAAGTTTTAGGAAAATAAGAAGTATACGGCAGGAACGGAGCAGGTTATGCAGAAAAAAGAGAAGAGATGGTTTCTGTTATGCAGTGTGTTTATAGTCTGGCTTAGCGGCTGTTCGATTGTAAAGACAGAGCAAAAGAGTGAAAATCAGGCAGAAATCACACTGGAATTGCAGGATGAAACGGAAGAACAGAGTGAAAAGCAGGCAGACTTTTCGAGGGGAGACTTACTCACAATGTTTGAGGCCGTGAGCAATGAGGAAATGATAAGTTTCCTGTATGATGATTACAATAAAGATGGTATACATGAGGCTTTTGTTTTGACAAAGGAAGAGGATTACACAATCTGGTATATGACCTCAGAAGGCTGTGAGCTTGTGGAGGAAGGAATCGAGCAGATCGATGAGGTGCAGACCGATCTGTTAAGCTACCGGACAAAGGATTATGCGATGATACAGCATGTAAGACAGGGAATCCCGGTCACTTTTTTGTATAGCGTGGATAATAACAACAAAGTGATAGAACCGGATATATCAGGATGCGGATATCTGCTGCAAAATGAAAAAGGTGAACTGGAATTTCGTATTTTCAGTGATAAAAAGGGAGAAAAATATTGTACTTATTATCTATATTATCTGATGGATGACGGTTTCCGGGAATACGGAGCCATACCGATCAGTGAAGAGCAGTTTTTGGAATTTGAAGGCGCAGGGGAACTGTTAGATGAGATAAAAGCATCTTATGGTGATAAATTAAAAGAAACCAGTTTTCTATACCGATCCAACCACTGTATAAATATCAATCTTACGATTGACGGGGAACAGCCGGAGTACCGGAATGTAACAGTTTACTATGATAGCACACATGTAGAAAAAGAAAAGGACAAACTATCTTATGGTAAAGTTGAAATTGCATATATGCTGGAAATAGCAACGTTCCCAACGGCATTTAAACATCCAGCCCCGGTTGGCAGTGAGGTTATGGAATAGATAAAAGGAGGATATTATGATTTCAAAATTCAGTGTTAAGAAAGCATATACGGTTGTTGTGGGAATCGTACTGGTCATTATTTTAGGTATAGTGGCATACACCAAGATGACTGTGGATTTGCTGCCGGATATGGAATTTCCATATGCGATTATTATGACAACTTATCCCGGCGCGAGCCCGGAGACGGTGGAGAACGGTGTCACAAAACCGATCGAACAGTCTATTGCAACCATTGATAATATTAAAGAGATTAATTCGATTTCAGCGGAAAACTATTCCATGGTTATCCTCGAATTTAACCAGGATACAAATATGGATACTGCAACAGTGGATATGCGGGAAAGCCTTGACCAGATTACCGGATATTTTGATGATACCGTCGGGAATCCACTCATTTTAAAAATAAACCCGAATATGATGCCGGTGGCAGTGACGGCTGTGGAAAAAGATGGAGCGGACATTGCAGAACTCAGCGATTATGTCTCCAACGAACTACAGCCTGATATTGAGGGTGTCGCAGGGGTTGCATCTGTCACCCCGATGGGCATGATTGAGGAATCTGTCCAGGTGGTAATCCGGAAGGATAAAGTGGATGCTGTAAATAAAAAAGTGAAAAAATCCTTAGACAAGAAGTTTGCAGAGGCAGAAGATGCAATCGCGGATGGCGAGAGCCAGTTAAACAGCGGACAGCAGCAGCTGAAAAGCGGACAGGCGACTGCAGGCAAGGAGTTTGCAAAAGCAGAAAATCAGATTACAACTTCCAAGTATGAATTATTGAAATCAGAAGATGAGATTAAAGCGGCGCAAAAGGAACTCGAAGAAAATGAGAAGACGCTAAAGGAACAGAAAAAAGCGTTAGAGCAGGCGATAGAGGGGCTAAATGAGCTGCTTACCGGTTATCAGACTGCTGTAGCCGGCAAAGCGCAGATCGATGCAGGATTATTGATGGATCCGGAAAATGCAGAGCTGCAGGCACAGGCGCAGGCATTAGAGGCAGCCATTGCGCAGATGGAACAAGGTCTTGCAAATATGAAGGATGCAGATGGGAAGGCATTGACAGGTACAGACGGCAATCCGCTTACATTTGACACACTGCCGGCTTATATCCAGTCCTTGCAGACAGCGCTCACCCAGATCAAGAGTGGATTGAAAGAGATCGAAAAAGGGAAAAAACAGCTTGCCAGCGCTTTGAAAAAAATTACAAGCGGAAAAACGCAGTTAGATGAGGGTTATGTGTCGCTGAAAGAAAAAGAGGCGGAAACACAGAGCCAGATGAACCAGGCGCAGGCAGAGCTGACACAGGGTGAAGCGACCCTGAAGGAGCAGAAGAACGCCTTAGAGGATGCAAAAGATGCAGCTTACGACGGCGCAGATATGCAAAATATTATTACAATTGATACGATTAAGGGAATCCTGACTGCCCAGAACTTTGATTATCCGGCAGGCTATGTAACAGAGGATGATGTAGAGTATTTAATACGTGTTGGTGAAAAATTTGATGATGTAGAGGCGCTTTCTGATTTTGTTCTGTTGGATCTCGGAATGGACGGCGTAGACCCGATTAAGCTTTCAGATGTAGCGGATGTGTTTATACAGAGCAATGAAGATTCCATTTACACAAGACTGAATAAAAATCCGGGAATTATTCTTTCGATCGCCAAACAGAATGAACATTCCACAAAGGCAGTTGCGGACAGCCTGAAACAAAAATTTGAGGAGATCGAGAAAGAAGATGAGACGGTTCATTTTTCAACCCTTATGGATCAGGGCATGTATATTGACTTAATTGCAAATTCCGTACTCAGCAATCTGTTATATGGCGCAGTCCTTGCAATTTTAATATTGCTGTGCTTTTTGAAGGATTTGCGTCCGACAGGGATTATAGCGGTATCCATTCCGGTATCCGTCGTGTTTGCCATTGTCCTGATGTATTTCAGCGGCGTAACCTTAAATGTGATCTCCCTTTCCGGTCTGGCGCTCGGTGTCGGCATGCTGGTGGATAATTCGATCGTGGTAATCGAGAATATTTACCGGCTGAGAAAAGATGGGTACTCGGTGAGGGAAGCAGCAATAGAAGGCGCAAGCCAGGTGGTCGGGGCAATTACGGCATCCACGCTTACAACGGTCTGTGTATTCCTGCCGATTGTGTTTACTTCAGGTATTACAAGACAGTTATTTAAGGATATGGGGCTTACCATAGCATATTCCCTGTTAGCCAGCCTGATCATTGCGATTACCTTTGTGCCAATGGTGGCATCAAAGACCTTTGACCGGGTATCGGAAAAAGAGAATAAATTAATCAGCAGGATCAGCGAGGTTTATGTCAAATGGCTGCCAAACGCATTGGATCATAAGGCAGTTGTATTGGTGATTGCATTGGCGCTGTTTATTATAAGTATGGGATTATCCCTGTCTAAGGGCTTTTCATTTTTCCCGGATATGGATTCCACCCAGATGTCCATGAGCCTGACTATGCCGGAGGGTACAAAAACGCTGGAAGAAACGGCGCAGATGTCTGACCGGGTAATCGATGCAGTGTCGGAGATTGAGGATATCAAAACCATTGGAGCCATGTTAAGCGGTGGTTCCATGTCGATGTTAGGTTTAGGATCGAATGACAGCATTGATTCCGTAAGCTACTATATTGAGTGTAAGGAAGACAAAAAGCTTAGCAATGAAGAGATTGCCAATCTGATCACGGAAAAAACAAAAGATTTTGATTGTGAAATATCGGTGACGGCTTCTACTATGGATATGAGCGCGATTACGTCGTCCGGCATATCCATACAGATAAAGGGTAAGGAGCTTGATAAATTAGAGGAATTAGCGGTTCAGATTGGTGAGCAGTTGGAAAATGTGGATGGTCTTACCGAGATTGATAATGGGTTAGAAGATGCAACGCCGGAATACCGTGTGATTGTTGATAAGGATAAAGCAGCAAAATATGGTCTTACGGTTGCGCAGGTTTATCAGAAAATACAGGGTGTATTGGCAGAGGCAAGCAGCGCCACAACACTTGCGACAGATTCAAAGGATTATTCCGTGTATGTGAAGGACGAGGAGGAAGAGGAATATACATTGGATGATATTGAAAACCTTACAATCGAGGGCAAAGAAGGGGAGGAAACAAAAAAGATCAAGATTAAGAAGATTGCGGAGGTAGAGGATACCCGATCCCTTTCTGCTATCCAGCGTAATAACCAGACCAGATATATTACGGTTACCGGACAGGTTGAGGATGGGTATACCGTAACGGATGTGTCAAACCGTGTAGAAAAGGAGCTTGAAGATGTTTCCCTTCCAGCCGGGTACAGTATTGAGTATGCCGGTGAAAATGAAACCGTCATGGAAGCGATGGGGCAGATTATGCTGATGATGGTACTGGCAATTGCATTTATGTATTTGATTATGGTAGCCCAGTTCCAATCCCTTAAGAGTCCGTTTATTGTCATGTTTACGATTCCGCTGGCATTTACCGGTGGGTTTGCCGCATTGTACATAACGGGTAATGATGTGAGTATTATTGCTATGGTAGGCATGGTAATGCTGGCAGGTATTATTGTAAATAATGGTATTGTGTTTGTGGATTCCATTAACCAGCTGCGGGAGGAAGGAATGGAGACAAGGGAGGCGATTATCGTGACGGGAAAGAACCGTCTGCGGCCAATTACCATGACAGCGTTAACCACCATTCTTGGTTTGTCAACAATGGCGCTTGGAGTCGGAATGGGAGCGGATATGGCGCAGCCAATGGCGCTCGTTACCATTGGCGGACTGATTTACGGAACACTGCTGACCCTGATCGTGGTGCCTTGCATCTATGAGATTTTCAATCGCAAAAAGGCAGGGAAGGGCAGGAACGACTCTCCTTTATTAGAAGGTGATGGCAGCCTGCCGGAGAATGAGGATACACTTTTCGTTGAGGTTACAGAGAACAGTGTCTTTACAGAAGAGGCAGAACACGAATAGAAATCACATGAATAAAGTACCGGCATGTATGGAAAAAAGCCGGTACTTTACCTGTATATATACAGATTTTAACAGAGGAAACGTAATTGCAATGTATTTTAAAGTGTGTTAGAATTGCATATGTCTGAAACTTAAATAATAAACATGATAAAGATAGAAGAAAACATAGGAAAAAGAGGTATCGGAATGAAAATAGGATTAGATGTAGGATCAACCACATTAAAATGTGTTGTGCTAGATGAGAAAGATTATATTGTTTACAAGGATTATCAGAGGCATTTCTCACAGGTTACCGGCAAAACAGTAGGCATGTTAGAAGATATCATGAAGCAGTTTCCGGGGGAAAGGGAAATGAGCCTTTGCATTTCCGGTTCTGCCGGAATGGGTATTGCAGATACTTTAGGCATACCATTTGAGCAGGAGGTATATGCGACAAGAGTGGCTGTGAATAAGGCGATTCCGGGAACAGACGTGGTAATAGAGTTAGGCGGGGAAGATGCCAAAATCTTATTTTTAACGGACGGATTGGAGGTTCGCATGAACGGTTCCTGTGCGGGTGGCACGGGGGCATTTATTGACCAGATGGCAACTTTGCTGGACATGGAAGCGGGGGCAATGAATGAGGCTGCCAAAAGCTATGAGAAAATCTATACCATTGCCAGCCGTTGTGGCGTGTTTGCAAAATCAGATGTGCAGCCCCTCTTAAATCAGGGCGCACAGAAAAATGATATTGCGGCAAGCATTTTCTATGCGGTGGTGAATCAGACGATTGCAGGTCTTGCACAGGGGCGTGAGATAGAGGGAAAAGTCGTATATCTTGGAGGCCCGCTTACCTTTTTGTCCGAACTGCGAAAAGCTTTTGATGCCACATTGAAATTAGAGGGGGTTGCTCCCGATAATTCCCTGTATTTTGTGGCAATGGGGGCAGCGCTTAAGAAGGACAGCAAAACCTTTGATTTGCAGGAGCTTAAGGAGAAGATCAATGGTTATATTGCTTCCGGCGGATATGCGAGCTGTAAGCCATTATTTACTTCTGAGGATGAATATAATGCTTTTGTAAAGCGCCACAAAAAAAATTCCGACCATATCAGGCAGGTGGATCATATCAGCGGGCCGGCGTATCTGGGGATAGATGCCGGTTCTACTACCGTAAAGGCGGTGGTGACGGATGAAGATGCAAACATTCTCTGCTCGGAATATCTGCCAAATGGCGGTAATCCGGTGCCGATTATCAGGGAGTTTTTGGAAAAGCTTTATGTGGATTATCCTGATATCCATATTGAGGCATCTGCGGTAACCGGATATGGCGAAGAGATGATTATGAATGCCTTTGGCGTGGATTTTGGTATCGTGGAGACGGTGGCGCATTTTACGGCGGCAAAGAAGTTCCAGCCGGATGTTGATTTTATTATTGATATTGGCGGGCAGGATATTAAATGTTTCCAGATTCGGAATAATGCCATTGATAATATATTCTTAAATGAAGCCTGTTCTTCCGGCTGTGGTTCTTTCCTTCAGACCTTTGCAGGCGCATTGGGTTATCCGATTGCCGATTTTGCAAAGCTTGGTCTGTTTGCAGATAAGCCGGTAGATTTGGGTTCCCGTTGTACCGTATTTATGAATTCTTCTGTGAAACAGGCACAAAAGGATGGCGCCAGCATCGAGAATATATCTGCCGGATTGTCGATTTCGGTTGTCAAGAATGCCCTTTATAAGGTAATCCGTGCCGCCTCTGCAAAGCAGCTTGGCGAGCATATTGTGGTACAGGGAGGAACTTTCCTGAATAATGCAGTGCTGCGGGCTTTTGAGCAGGAAATCGGGCATGACGTGGTAAGACCGGAGATGGCAGGCATTATGGGAGCGTTTGGCGCTGCGATTTATGCGAAGGAAAACAGTACCGGAAAAAGCACGATTTCCAATGCCGAGGCGCTTAAAGCCTTTACCCACGAGATTCAAATGACGACCTGTAATGGATGCAGCAATCACTGTAAGCTTACGATTAATACCTTTGCAAATGGCAGGAGATTTATCAGCGGTAACCGTTGTGATAAGCCGACGGCGAAAAAAGCAGAGGGAACAAGGTATGATTTATATGATTATAAGTTAAGGATATTGGAGGGATACAGATGTTCGGACATTCCAAAGGACAGGGCAAGGGGAACGATAGGGATTCCAATGGGTCTTAATATGTATGAGCTGCTTCCGTTCTGGTACACTATATTTACCAGATTGGGATTTAACGTGGTGACATCGCCAAATTCCAGCAGAAGCTTGTATTTAAGCGGTCAGCATACGATTCCATCCGATACGGTATGTTTCCCGGCAAAGCTGATGCACGGACATATTGAAGCGTTGCTGAAGGAAGATGTAGATGCCATTTTTTATCCTTGTTTAAGTTATAATTTTGACGAGGGGCTCGGTGACAACCATTACAATTGTCCGGTAGTAGCCTATTATCCGGAGGTATTGGAGGCAAATGTCAAAGATTTATCCGATGTAAAGTTTATCTACGAGTATCTTGGAATCCACCGGAGGAAGGATTTTACAAAGAAGTTCCACGCAGTGTTAGAGCGTTATTTCGGGAATTTCAAGCTGTCGGATGTGGCAATGGCATGTAATTATGCGTATGAGGAATATGACAGGCATATGAAACTGGTTCGCATGGAAGGACGAAAATATCTCCGCATTGCCCAGAGGGAGGACAGACCGGTTATTGTGCTTGCCGGACGTCCGTATCACCTGGATCCGGAAATCAACCACGGAATTAATAAACTGATTTGTGACCTCGGCGCAGTGGTTATTACAGAGGACTCTGTATCGGATATGGCAGAACATGTGGATACAAAGGTGCTGAATCAGTGGATGTATCATTCCCGCATGTATGCAGCGGCAGAATATGTGGCTACGGAACAGGATCCAAACCTTAACCTGGTACAGCTTGTCTCTTTTGGCTGTGGCGTGGATGCGATTACGACGGATGAGGTTCGGAGAATATTAGAGGAAAAAGGCAAGATCTATACCCAGATTAAGATTGATGAGATCACGAACCTGGGTGCGGTAAAGATCAGACTTCGCAGTCTGTTTGCGGCAATGAAACAGAAAGGAGCAAAATAATCATGGGTGAGAATACGCAGCTTCAAAATGATAATCTGGTAACAACGACAGCAGGTGGCGATCGTGTGGAATTTACAAAAGAAATGCGTAAGGATTATACCATTTTGATTCCCGATATGCTTCCGGTACATTTTAAACTTCTGCGCAACATTTTTATCCAGCATGGATACCGGGTAGGTCTTTTGAAGAATACAGGGCGCAGAGTGGTGGATACCGGATTGAAATATGTACACAATGACACCTGTTATCCGGCGCTTTTGGTTATTGGACAGATGATCAGCGCATTGCAGAGCGGCAAGTATGATGTCAATAAGGTTGCCCTTATGATTACCCAGACAGGCGGCGGCTGCCGGGCTTCCAATTATATTCATCTGCTTCGGAAGGCATTGCAGAAGGCAGGGCTTTCACATGTTCCGGTGATTTCCCTGAATCTGTCCGGTTTAGAGGGAAATAGTGGCTTTAAGCTTACATTAGAGATGTTATACCAGGCATTGATTGGTCTTACCTATGGCGATTTGTTTATGCTGCTCAAAAATCAGGTTCGTTCTTATGAGGTAAATAAGGGTGATGCGGATGCCATGATTGAGAAGTGGGTGAAGGAGCTTACCAATCAGTTTAAGCATCGGAAGGGATATACGCCAAAGGGAATGGAGAAGAATATGCAGGCAATCATAGAGGATTTTTCTACGATTCCGCTTAAAAAGGAAAAGAAGACCAGGGTTGGCGTGGTTGGAGAGATTTATGTAAAATATTCCTCCATGGCGAACAATGATCTGGAGAATTTCCTGGTAGAACAGGGCTGCGAGGTTATGGTGCCGGGAGTGATGGGCTTTATGATGTTTAAGATTGATAACCGGATTGAGGATATTAATCTGTACGGCGGCAACTCTGTCAAAAAGAAGGTAGTGCAGGCGCTTATGAAGTACTGCGAAATGCTGGAACGGACACTTTATGAGAGTATCTCCAAGCACAGTGACTTTATGCCGCCGGCGCGCTATGCCCATATCAAGGAGCTGGTTACCGGTGTGGTTGGTCTCGGCAATAAGATGGGTGAGGGCTGGCTGTTGACGGCAGAGATGTTAGAGCTTGTAGAATCCGGATACGGCAATATTATTTGCGCACAGCCGTTTGGCTGCCTGCCGAATCATATTGTCGGCAAGGGCATGGTACGCAAGGTGAAGGAAATATATCCACAGGCGAATATTGTGCCGATTGATTATGATCCGGGAGCGACAAAGGTAAATCAGGAAAACCGTATTAAGCTGATGCTTTCTGTGGCAAGAGAAGAAGAGTGATTGGAGTTCATATATGTTTCGGGTTTGGGGTAAAATTATGAAAAGCAACAGGCTGCTAAAGGATACCGTAGTCTGTATTGAGGATGATACGATTTCACGGACAAAGAAGGTTTTCCGGGCATTGGAAGAGATGTGTTATGAGTTTGATCTGGCGAAACCGATATGGCTGGAAGGAAACAAAACGGATTTCATCCGCCATGCCAGAACCAAGTTTACCAGGGACAGTTTTATTGAGGATATTGATTTTGATTTTCTGGATTTCCAGGTGATTGAAGAAGATTATTAAACACAAATTTAAAACAGAGCTGTCACAAATTAGTCACAAAAGCTTGGTAGTATAACGAACATAGAATAACACAGGAAGTTATCTATCGGATAAAAGAAAGGTGGTTTTTGGTATGGATAACATGAACAATGAAAATGACGGAAAGCAGGAAAGCAGTTCAACTTATCATTTTGGAAGAAATGAAAGTCCATTTGGGAGAGAGGATGTTTCCGGCAGACCGGATTTGGACAGCCGGAATTTGAAT
Organism: Clostridium sp.; assembly: GCA_023664325.1. Taxonomy (GTDB): domain Bacteria; phylum Bacillota; class Clostridia; order Lachnospirales; family Lachnospiraceae; genus CAG-590. The sequence continues at coordinate 103,289 of JAMPFS010000002.1, read as the reverse complement.
GATACAACCGGCAGCGCGGGAAGCCAGAGTCAGGGAACCGGCAATCCATATAGCCAGGGAAGCGTGTATGGCCAGGGAATCTATACAGGGAGTGATTTCGCAGGCAGCGCACCGGAGCCGGAGAAGAAAGAAAAGAAAAAGAAACCATCGAACGGCAAGGCAAAGAAGGTGGCAGTATTTATCGGAAAAGCGGCAGCGTTCGGGCTGATTGCCGGCGGGATTATGGCAGGTGTCAATGCAGCAGGCAGCAAGCTGTTTGGCGGTAATACCCCGAATACGCAGATTCCGACAGTGACGACCGCAGATTCGGGAATTGCCAGCAACAAGCAGGAGAGTGATTCGGGTTATGCAGATGTGGCAGAGGAGGTTATGCCATCTATCGTGTCCATCACGAATACTTCTGTCCAGAGAGTCCGTTCGTGGTTCCAGTCCTATGAGCAGGAGGTAAGCGGCTCCGGCTCGGGTATCATCATTGGACAGACAAAAGATGAGATTTTGATTGCGACCAATAACCATGTTATTGATGGCGCAAAGGAGCTTACGGTAGCATTTAATGACAAGACGGCGGCATCTGCAACTGTCAAGGGAACCGATTCGGTAGCGGATCTGGCAGTGGTTGCAGTCAAGGTGGCGGATTTGGAAGAAGATACGCTTTCGGATATTAAAGTTGCAGCGCTTGGTTCCTCTGATGATTTAAGAGTTGGAGAGGCAGTGATTGCCATTGGCAATGCGCTGGGCTATGGACAGTCTCTTACGGGAGGTTATATTAGTGCGCTGGATCGGGAAGTGGACGTTGAGGAAAACAGCATGCGTCTGTTACAGACGGATGCGGCGATTAATCCCGGCAACAGTGGTGGAGCCCTGCTTAATACAAAAGGTGAGGTAATCGGTATCAATACGGTGAAGTATGTAGACAGCACGGTAGAGGGCATGGGATATGCGATTCCGATTTCAACTGCGATTCCAATTGTGAATGATTTGATGAATCAGGAAGTGATTGAGGAAAGCGAGCAGGGATATCTTGGCATACAGGGAAAGGATATTACGGATGAGTATGCACAGGGATTTAATTGGCCAAATGGCGTATATGTTGTGAAGATTGTGGAGGATTCCCCGGCAGACAACTGTGGTCTGAAGGCGGGAGATATCATTACCAAATTTGCAGGCCGTGATGTTCATAGCATGGAAGCGCTGCAAAATATTCTGACCGGGAAAAAAGCCGGTGAAGAGATAGAAATGGTGGTGCAGCGTAATACGGAGCGGGGCGAGTATGAGGAAGTCACGCTTACGGTTAAGCTTGGCGCAAAGAAGGATATGCCGGACACATCAAAGGAAGAGAAGAAGGATAATGACCAGTCATATGATGACGAGAGTGAATATTACAATCGGCGAAGCGAAATATCGCCGGATGAATTTTTTGAGGAGTTTGGAGAGGAGTTTGGAGATTATTTTGGCGAATAACAGATAAGGAAAATGGTTTTGTAAGGACTGTGGTATCAAAGCAGAAAATCTGCTGATACAGCAGTCCTTTTTGCATGCATAGTTTCCCTGTAAGCTGTTTCGCAGATGGCATGTCACAATCGTAACAAAGCAATAGACATTTGTCTAAAAACTCATTTCTCAATATTTACAGAAAAAGGGAAAAGTGGTATGATAGCATATATCGAAAAGAGATGAAAAAGGTTTTGTTTGACCTTAAACAGACAAAAATTATACGGATGGAGGTTTTTTATGAACATTAAAATTCAGCAGTGGATGAACTGGATACTTTATGATGAATTGATGGACGGTAAGATTAATGCACCGAAGCAGTTGTTGGGCAATCATGATTATGGAGAAGGTCAGATGATTACCACATATAAGCCTCATTCTGCGAGCTGCAAGGTAGTTTCACCGACCGGTAAGACAGAATATGAAATGGAACCTGTGGATGACAGAGGCTTTTATGCCTTATATCTTCCAAAGAAGAAGTTCCAGGGCAATAAGTACCGCCTTGTGACACAGTATCAGGATGGCTCGACCATTGTTTCGGCAGATCCCTATAGTTTTGAGAATCAATTGACCGACTTTGATATTTATTTGTTCAGTGAAGGGAATCACTGGGATATCTATAAGAAGTTAGGAGCGCATCCGATGAAGATTGACGGTGTGTCGGGAACCCATTTTGCTGTATGGGCGCCGCATGCGCGCCGTGTTTCGGTTGTCGGTGATTTTAATATGTGGGATGGAGCGCTTCACCCAATGCACATCAGTCAGACCGGTGGTTTTTTTGAGCTGTTTATTCCGGATGTGGGTGAGGATGCTGTTTATAAGTTCTGTATTCTGACGAGATACGGAGAGGAGATTTTCAAATCCGATCCGTTTGGCAACTGCTCACAATTCAGACCGGATAACGCTTCTGTCGTCAAGAATATTACGGATTACAAGTGGAAGGACGGAGCGTGGGTTGACAGGCGTAAGGGAATTTCCCGTGTGGATGCATTGCGTGAACCGATGGCAATTTATGAGATACATTTAGGTTCGTGGAAGAAGCGTATGGAAGATGATGATAACGGCTTTTACAGCTATCGGGAACTGGCGCCGATGGTAGCAGAATATGTGAAGGAAATGGGTTATACCCATATCGAGCTGATGGGAATTGCAGAGCATCCTTTTGACGGTTCATGGGGATATCAGGTGACAAATTATTATGCGCCGACAAGACGTTATGGAGATCCAACAGATTTTATGTATTTTGTAGACTATATGCATAAGAATGGCATTGGTGTTATTCTGGACTGGGTTCCGGCGCATTTCCCAAGAGATGCGCATGGTCTTGGAAGGTTTGATGGAATGCCGCTTTTTGAACATCCGGATTCAAGACGTGGGGAACATCCGGATTGGGGAACTTATATATTTGATTATGGCAGGAATGAGGTTGCCAATTTCCTCATTGCAAATGCTATTTTCTGGGTAAAGGAATATCATGTTGATGCGCTTCGTGTCGATGCGGTAGCCTCCATGCTCTATCTCGATTATGGAAAACAGAATGGCAACTGGCTCCCAAATGAAGACGGGGGCAATGAGAATTATGATGCCATCAAGCTTTTAATGAAGCTGAATAAGACAATCGAGGAGTTAAATCTTGGAGTGTTTGTCATCGCAGAGGAATCTACATCATGGGCAGGCGTAACGGCGCCGGTTGCCTTAAATGGTCTTGGTTTCGGGTTCAAGTGGAACATGGGCTGGATGAATGATTTCTTAGAGTATATGAAGTTAGATCCATATTTCAGGCAGTTTAACCATAACCGGCTTACCTTTAGCCTGATGTATGCGTATTCGGAGAATTTCATTCTTGTCATTTCGCATGATGAGGTAGTGCATTTGAAATGTTCCATGCTTAATAAAATGCCGGGACTGCATGATGATAAGTTTGCAAACCTGCGTACGGCATATGGGTTTATGTATGGACATCCGGGGAAGAAACTCTTGTTTATGGGGCAGGAATTTGCGCAGCTTCGGGAGTGGAGTGAGGCGAGAAGCCTTGACTGGTTCCTGTTAGACGGCGAGGACGCCGTAAGCCATAAGGGTATGCAGAACTATGTAAAGAAGCTGAATCACTTATATCAGGATTATGATGCATTCTATTATAACGATCAGGATCAGATGGGATTTGAATGGATCAGCTGTGATGACCCGCAAAGTTCGATTATTTCTTTTATACGGCGTGGTTCAACAGCAAAGGATCAGTTGTTGTTTGTATGTAACTTTACCCCGGTTGACAGGGATGGCTTTATTGTAGGCGTTCCTTGTTCGGGTAATTACACAGAGATTTTGAACTCTGATGCCGAGGAATTTGGCGGCAAGGGCAGAGTGAATGGCAAGCCGATTAAGGCTTTAGAGGAGCCGTGGGATGACAGGCCGCACTCTATTACCATGCATTTACCGCCGCTTTCTGTCGTGGTATTTAAGTATGATTACCGGGAGGATGTTCCGAAGAAGGCATCTTCTAAGAAGACGGCATCCAAGAAAAAAACAGGAAAATAATGACAGAGGGAATCATCTGCAAAAACAGCACCTAAGCTTTTTGGGCTTGGGTGCTGTTTTTTGGCATATGGATAAGATTTGTAAAAAAGCTTATCTTTTATGCGAATTTTCTTGAAAGCCTGCAAGCTTTGTGCTACACTTGAAAACGTTGTGTACAATGATTTAGAGAAAGTTTTGAAAAAGGTAAAGGAAGAAGGCAGTATGAAAATGAAAAGAGATGACATTCGTAACATAGCGATCATTGCCCATGTAGACCACGGTAAAACAACCCTGGTAGATGAGCTTTTAAAACAGAGTGGCGTATTCAGGGAAAACCAGGAAGTGGCAGAGCGTGTTATGGATTCTAATGACATAGAAAGAGAGCGTGGCATCACGATTCTGTCTAAAAATACAGCGGTCAATTATAACGGAACAAAGATTAATATTATTGACACGCCGGGTCATGCAGATTTTGGCGGAGAGGTAGAGCGTGTTTTAAAGATGGTAAATGGCGTCATTTTAGTAGTAGATGCGTTTGAGGGGGCTATGCCGCAGACCAAGTTTGTGTTAAAGAAGGCTTTGGAACTTGATCTCCCTGTGATTGTATGTGTGAATAAAATTGACCGCCCGGAGGCGAGAGTCGAAGAAGTCGAAGAAGAAGTGTTAGAGCTTTTGCTTGACTTAGATGCGAGTGATGAACAACTGGACTGTCCGTTTGTGTATGCCTCTGCAAAGGATGGAGTGGCAAAAAAGAGCATGGATGATGATGCGGTGGATATGAAACCGCTGTTTGAGACGATTCTCGATTATATTCCGGCGCCGGAAGGCGATCCTGAGGCAGATACACAGGTGTTGATTTCCACGATTGACTACAATGAGTATGTGGGAAGAATTGGCGTGGGCAAGGTGGATAACGGAACGCTTAAGCTGAACCAGGAGGTTTTGCTTGTCAATGCCCATGATGAGAGCAAGTGCAAAAAAGTGAAGATCGGAAAGCTTTACGAATATGACGGATTGGATCGTGTGGATATCAGTGAAGCCGGCATTGGATCGATTGTTGCCATTTCCGGTATTGCAGATATTCATATTGGGGATACCCTTTGTTCTGTGGATAATCCGCAGCCGATTCCATTCCAGAAGATTTCAGAGCCGACCATTTCCATGAATTTTATGGTAAATGATTCTCCGCTGGCAGGGAAGGAAGGAAAATTTGTAACGTCAAGGCATTTGCGTGACAGACTGTTTCGGGAACTTAATACGGATGTTTCTCTCCGTGTGGAGGAGACGGACGAAATGGATACCTATAAAGTTTCAGGCCGTGGAGAGCTTCATTTATCCGTACTGATAGAGAGTATGCGGCGGGAGGGCTATGAGTTTGCCGTCAGCAAAGCAGAGGTAATCTATAAAGAGGATGAAAATGGTAAGAAGTTAGAGCCGATGGAGACTGCCTATATTGATGTACCGGAGGAATTTTCCGGTACGGTCATCAGTATGCTGAATGAGCGCAAAGGTGAGCTCCAGGCTATGAATCCGGCACATGATGGCACAGTACGGTTAGAGTTTCTGATTCCGGCAAGAGGACTCATTGGATTCCGTGGGGATTTTATGACATCTACCAAAGGTACCGGCATTATCAACACTATTTTTAATGACTATGGCCCATATAAGGGAGATATGATGTACAGAAGCCAGGGTTCCCTGATTGCATTTGAGACGGGAACCTCGATTACCTATGGTCTTTTCAATGCACAGGATCGAGGCACGTTGTTTATCGGGGCTGGCGAGCAGGTATATGCCGGAATGGTGATTGGGCAGACCGGCAAGGCGGAGGATATTGAAATTAATGTGTGTAAGGCAAAGCATTTGACAAATACCCGGTCGTCCGGCGCAGATGAAGCATTAAAACTGACGCCGCCGAAAATTTTGAGCCTGGAACAGGCATTGGAATTTATTGATACAGACGAGCTTTTGGAGATTACGCCGGAACATATAAGGATTCGGAAGAAGATTTTGGATCCGACTCTTCGGAAGCGGGCAAGGATTAACCGCTAGCCGGCGCCCGGCAAAGCCATAATATTAGGATGTCCTGATCACACAGGGCATCCTTTTCTTGAAAAATACACTATGTTGCGGTACAATAGCACATAGTATATGGAAAAATATGTTACAGGCATGTATGATCTGGATTTGATATAAAGGATATGGTAATGGGGAAGAAAGCGCAGAAAAAAGACCAAACGGATGTTAAGAAACAAAAGAATATGGATAATGCGGCACAGCCTGTAAAGGAAGCAGCGCCGGAGGAAAAACAGGCGGTAAAGAAGAATAGCAGCCGGAGAAGGGAACAATTGGCATGGGACAAGCTTGACAATACAGCCAATCTCTTCCCGGTGATTGCCACGGAACAGATGACGAATGTATACCGGATTTCCGTCAGTCTCACGGAGGACATTGACCGGGTGCTGTTACAGGAGGCATTGAATCGTATTTTGCCGCAGTTTCTAATCTTCCGTATGCGGCTGCGCATGGGTGTATTCTGGTACTATTTTGAAGAAAATACGAAGCCTGCCCCGATTGTGAGGGAGGAGTACAATAGTCCCGGGGCTTACATTGATAAAAGCCGGAATAATCATTATATGTTTCGTGTAACCTATTACAAAAGCCGGATTAATCTCGAAGTGTTCCATGCATTGACGGATGGCGCAGGAGGCATTACCTTTTTAAAGGAACTGGTCTACCAGTATCTGCGTCTTAAGTATCCGGAGCTTCTTCAGGTGGAGAAGGATAAGATCAGTCCGGGTATTTTTTTGGATAAGGAAGACAGTTATATCAAGAATTTCAAAAAAGGACATGCGAAGGTCTACAAATCAGAACGAGCAGTCTGCCTGAACAGTGAACGACTCCCGAAAGGTGAAATGGGTATTTTGCATGGCTATTTTCCGGTTGACCAGCTAAAGGCGGCAGCTAAGAAATATGGCGTCACAATTAACCAGTATTTAGTCGGTGTGTTTGTATACAGCATATACAGGGAATATTTGAAATCTCAGCCGTCAAAGACACCGATTAGCTGCTGTGTGCCGGTGAATTTAAGACCATACTATGAATCGCACACCATGAAAAACTTTTTTGCAATGGTGTCGGCGATATTCCGACCGGAACGGGAGAATTATACATTAGCGGAAGTGATTGAAATCGTAGCCGAGGATTTGAAGGCGCAGATCACACCGGAAAACCTAAATAATATCATGTCCTATAATGTGTCGAATGAGAAAAACTGGATTTTGCGCGCTGTGCCGCTTTTTGTGAAAAATATTGGAATCCGGATGGTATATGGAACGTCTGCCAAAGCGACGACGGCAACGGTTACGAATATTGGGAATATAGAACTGAGGCAGCCGTATCAACAGTACGTGGAACATTTTTATACCACGATATCCATGTCCAAAGGGCAGAATATGAAAGGCGGGATCTGTTCTTACAATGGAGTGCTGACATTTACGTTTAGTTCCGTTTTGGCAGATACATCCATTCAGAAGCGCTTTTTTCAGACGATTGTGAAGGATGGGGTAGCTGTTGCTGTGGAGAGCAATGGCGCATATGATGAGTAAAGGTATGGATTATGAATAAATGTGAAAATTGTAATGTAATTGTATATGATGAAACCCCGGTCTGCCCGCTTTGCCATAGCGTGCTTGAAGAGATTGAGGCGGCAGAACAGAGCGCATATTCAATGCTGAAAGACCACGGGGCTCCTTATCCCAATGTGCGCAAGAGGGCAGCGATCCTTCATTTTGTCATGAAGCTGATTTTGTTTTTGTTTATTGTGGCAGAGATTGGACTGATTGCGGTGAACTATTTTGTGACTCCGGGTTTTTGGTGGTCGGGGATTAGCGGAACAGCTATGGTATATATCTATTTGTCTATGGTATATTGGATTCACCATGATGCAGGGTATGCGGCAAAGATCGGACAGCAGCTAAGCCTTACCATTGCCCTTTTGGTGGGGATTGATTATTTTACGGGAATGTCAGGATGGTCGTTGCAATGGGCAATTCCGGGCGTGATCCTGTTTGGGGATGCCATTGTATTTTTTCTGATGATGCTAAACCGGCAGCAGTGGTATAGCTATACGCTTCTATTGCTGTTGATTGCAATTTTCAGTGTGTGCATTATATGCCTTTATTTTGCGGGAAAAATTGCCAGTATCGTATTGCCGGTTATCAGTGCCGGAGTGACGGGATTATATCTGCTTGGCACGATTATTTTCGGAGACAGGGAATTTACAAGAGAGTTAAAGCGCAGGTTTCATGTGTGATGGAGGCTTCGGCAGATCTGTCTGCATGGAAGGATAGAAGATAAAAGAGGTTTTGGGTATGGAGAAAAAGGTGAGTGTGCGTGGAAGAACTGCAAGACGTGTGGTGCGGCTTGCAAATCATTTGCCGGGGAGCAGCGCAGGAGAATTTCGCATGCGGCTTTCGGAACGGGAACGTTTATGGCAGTGTCCGGAGCATCTTCAATTGATAACACTTCAGATGGAGCAGTTTCAGATGGAGCTGCTTCGGAGAAAACAGGAAGAAGGTGGCGGGGTACACCTGCCATCCGGGGAACAGGAGGAAAATACTCTGTTTGGAATACCGGGGCAAGGCATCATATTGCAGCTCCACGGTGGAGGCTATTATGGGAAACTGCACAATACCTATCGGAATATGGCAGGGCTTTACAATGAACTGAGCAATGGCCTTGATGTGTTAAGCATTGATTACCGTGTGGCGCCGGAGCATCCGTTTCCTGCGGCATTGGAGGATGCGCTTGCAGCTTATCAGTGGATTCTGGATCAGGGTTATGACCGTGAAAAGCTTTTTGTGGCAGGGGATTCTGCCGGCGGCGGGCTGGCTTTAGCGCTTTGCCTGTATTTAAGGAATCATGGCATGCCGCTTCCGAAGGGGATTATTACGATGTCAGCGTGGACAGATTTGACAAAGAGTGGAGAGTCCTATCAGGAGAATTTTGAAAGGGATCCCATTTTTGGCGGTTCAAAAGATACTTTAGTATACAAAGAGGGTTATTATAAGGATGATACTCCGGAAAATCCGTATATTTCACCGATTATGGGAGATTATGCCGGGTTTCCGCCAATGCTCATGCAGGTTGGGGAGTATGAAATGCTTTTAAGTGATACGCTGACAGTGGCAGAGAAAGCAAAAAATGCCGGTGTAGAGGTAAAGGAACATACATACAAAGGAATGTTTCATGTTTTCCAGATGGGGCTTTTGTTATATCCCGAGGCAAAACAGGCATGGGTAGAGGTTGGTCATTTTATACGAAAATTATCAAAGAATTGAGGGAAAGGGTATGTTTAAGATCACCGATTATTTAAAGGAATATAAAAAGGAGAGTATCACCGCGCCCCTGTTTAAAATGCTCGAAGCAAGCTTTGAGCTGTTTGTGCCGTTAGTTATGGCAGCGATTGTGGATACCGGAATTAAAAACCAGGACAACCCATATATATGGAAAATGGGTGCAGTGCTGGTACTGCTTGGAATTGTGGGACTGGTCTGTTCGATTACGGCGCAGTACTTTGCTGCAAAGGCTTCTGTTGGCTTTGGCAAAAGCGTGAGAAGGGATCTGTTTGCGCATATTAACAGGCTGTCTTATACAGAGATCGACCAGGCAGGAACCTCCACACTGATTACAAGAATGACGAGTGATATTAACCAGATGCAGTCAGGTGTCAATATGTTTCTGAGACTGTTTTTGCGTTCCCCGTTTATTGTGTTAGGAGCTATGGTGATGGCATTTACGGTGGATGTAAAGGCTGCCATTGTGTTTGTCGTTGCGATTCCACTGCTTTCCGTGGTGGTGTTTGGCATTATGCTGTATTCGATTCCGCTTTACGAGAAGGTGCAAAAAGCGCTTGACCATGTGCTGCTGATGACAAGGGAAAACTTAGCAGGCGCCCGTGTGATCCGCGCATTTTGCCGCCAGCAGGATGAGATGGCAGATTACAATGAGGGGAGTGACAGGCTCAAACAGATTCAGTTATTTGTCGGTAAGGTCTCAGCGGTTATGAATCCGGTTACCTACATCATTGTAAATGCGGCAATTATTGCCATTATCTGGATTGGCGGCATACAGGTGGACACAGGGAGGCTTTCGCAGGGGGAGGTCATTGCCCTTGTAAATTATATGTCGCAGATTTTGGTAGAGCTTGTCAAGCTTGCAAATCTCATTATCCTGCTCACCAAAGCGGCAGCCTGTTCCAAACGTGTAGGCGAGGTATTTGCATTAACCCCGTCGGTAGTCGAACATCCGACTGGCGTGGATTTGAAGCGCAGCGAGAATAAAGTGGTGTTTAAAAATGTTACCTTTACTTATAAGGGAGCGAAAGAGCCGGCGCTTCGAGATATATCGTTTACGGCAAAGGCAGGACAGACAATCGGTGTCATTGGAGGCACCGGCTGTGGAAAATCAACGCTTGTCAATCTGATTCCCCGGTTTTATGATGTGAGCAGCGGTGAAATACTGGTGGATGATGTGAACGTCAGGGGTTACTCGTTTCATCAGCTCCGTGACAGGATTGGCATCGTACCCCAAAAGGCAGTATTGTTTAACGGAACGATTGCGGATAATCTGCGCTGGGGGAAGGAGGATGCCACGGACCAGGAGATGCTGCGAGCAGTAGGGATTGCCCAGGGCAGTGATGTGATTGCAGCGAAAAAGAATGGGTTAGAGGAAGTCGTATTACAGGGCGGCAAGAATTTTTCAGGTGGACAGAGGCAGCGTTTAACGATTGCCAGGGCGCTTGTCAGGGAACCGGAAATATTAATTTTAGATGATTCTGCTTCTGCGCTTGATTTCGCTACAGATGCGGCGCTTCGGAAGGCAATCCGGGAAAAGACACAGAACATGACAGTGTTTATTGTGTCCCAGCGGGCTTCCACCATCAAACAGGCGGATCAGATCATTGTGTTAGAGGATGGCATGATGGCGGGAATCGGCACGCATGAGGAACTTTTGAAAACATGCGCCGTTTATCAGGAAATTGTAGAATCCCAGGCAGATGGCAGCGGGAATACAAAGGGGCAGGAGGCATTAAAGCCGGCAGACGGCAGGCAAAAAGAGAAAGACTCAGGAACAGGGCAGCAGATACGAAGTGAAAAGAAGAAAAAAGGCGGGAGAGGAGGAAGAAAGCATGGCAGGTAAGAAATTGATTTCCAGGCAGGATCAAATGACAACAATAAAAAGAGTACTGGTATTTATCAAACCGTACCGCATGTTTGTGTGGCTGTCGTTTCTGTTTGCGTTTCTGACCGTGCTTACCACTCTTTATGCACCGGTCATCACAGGTGACGCCATTGATTATATCATTGGGAAGGGAGCGGTGGATTTTGCAGGGCTTAAGCCGCTGCTTATCAAATTTGGCGTGGTAATTGGCTGTACTGCCGTTACCCAGTGGCTTATGAGCCTTTGTAACAATAAAATTACTTATCAGGTGGTAAAGGATATCCGTACACAGGTATTCGGGCATTTAAACAAACTACCGCTCAAATATGTGGACAACCGCCAGTATGGAGAGGTGGTATCCCGGGTTGTCAATGATGTGGATCAGTTTTCGGAAGGGCTGCTTATGGGTTTTACCCAGTTATTTACCGGGGTAATCACGATTTTGGGTACGTTATTGTTTATGCTTTCCCTAAATGTCAGGATTACTTTGGTGGTGGTATTGTTGACTCCGGTATCCCTTTTTGTGGCAGCATTTATCGCCAGGCGAACCTACAAAATGTTCCGTTTGCAGTCAGAAAGCCGTGGCGATATGACGGCTTTGGTGGAGGAAATGGTTGGAAATCAGAAAATTGTACAGGCTTTTGGGTATGAGGATGATGCAATGCGCCGGTTTGATACAATCAATGAGCAGCTTACCGGATACAGTTTAAGGGCTATTTTCTTTTCCTCCCTTACCAATCCATGCACACGTTTTGTAAATGGTCTGGTGTATGCCGGCGTGGGTATTGTAGGCGCCTTCAGCGCAATTAAGGGATCTATCACAGTTGGGCAGCTATCCTGTTTTTTGAGCTATGCAAATCAGTATACAAAGCCGTTCAATGAGATTTCCGGCGTGGTGACGGAGGTGCAAAATGCCATTGCCTGTGCAGCGAGGGTTTTTGAGCTTCTTGACGAGCCGGTGGAACAGCCGGATGCGCCGGATGCAAAGATACTTACAAGGGAGGAAGTTCAAAAACGCAGCAATATTTCCCTAAAGCGTGTCGCATTTTCTTACGACCGGGAAAAGCCGTTGATTCAGAATCTGAACTTGGAGGTCAAAAAAGGACAGCGTGTGGCAATTGTCGGTCCAACGGGATGTGGGAAATCTACATTGATTAATCTTTTGATGCGTTTTTATGATATTGATGATGGAAGCATTGCGATCAATGGAGAGAGTATATACAAAATCACACGAAACAGCCTGCGGGATAATTATGGAATGGTTTTGCAGGAGACATGGTTAAAATCCGGTACAATTGCAGAAAATATTGCCTATGGAAGACCGGATGCCACAAGGGAGGAAATCATAGAGGCAGCGAAAGCCTGTCATGCGCACAGTTTTATTAAGCGGATGCCGCAGGCATATGATACGGTGATTGGTGAGGATGGCGGCAGTCTTTCCCAGGGGCAAAAGCAGCTGCTTTGCATCGCAAGGGTTATGCTTGAGATTCCGCCGATGCTGATTTTGGATGAAGCGACATCTTCGATTGATACCCGTACGGAAATCAGGGTACAGAATGCATTTGCGAAGCTGATGAAAGGAAGAACCAGTTTTGTGGTGGCGCACCGTCTTTCCACGATCAGGGAGGCAGATGTGATTTTGGTGATGAAAGATGGCGATATCATTGAGCAGGGAACCCATGAAAGCCTGCTTGCAAAAGGAGGTTTTTATGCACAGCTTTACAACAGTCAGTTTGCTGTGTCGTAAAGGAATGTTTGATAGGAAAATCATAAAAAAGGATTGAGAAAATGAAGACTTTTCTGAGTAAAATAAAAAATGGAATGACAAAGATAAAGCAGGCGTTTGCAAAGCCGGCAGGACATGTAAAAACTCTCTGGAACAAGCTCTTACAGGTAAAGGGGATACAGAAGGTCATTAAGGTGATTCAGATCCCGTTTATCGGCTACCTGTTGCTGGCTTTATTGCTGAATGTTTTTTTGGAGACGCTTTCCAGGCATTCCCTGATAAAGGCGTTTGCATTTATCGCCGGGTCGCCAATGGTATTTCTCTATAATGCATTTATTATTTTTGTGACACTCTCGCTGGTGCTGTTCGCAAAGCGTAAGGTGTTTGCCACTATTTTTGTGTGCGCGGTCTGGATTGTTTCCGCTTTTGCCAATTGGATTGTGCTGTGTTTCCGCACAACGCCGTTTTCTGCGGTGGATATTTTAATGCTCCGCAACGTCATGACGATGTTGGATAAGTATATGACGAAGTGGCAGATGGTATTAAGCGCAATTGGCATTCTGCTTGCGGCTGCGCTGCTTGTATATCTGTATATCCGCCTGCCGAAGATAAAGCATAAAAGAAATCCGTTCCGCGCATCCGCCTATGTGTGCATGTGCCTGGTGCTGATTGCGACGCTTACGAAGGTGGCTGTGGAAACACAGACGGTTTCAGATAATTTTGGAAATCTCGCATATGCTTACAATGATTATGGATTTGCATATTGTTTTTCAAACAGCATTATTGATGTTGGCATCAGTAAACCAAAAAATTATAGTGAAGAGACGGTGAAAGATATTGTAGAAGGGCTTTCCTACAATAAAGACGAAGTCATTCTGGCTACAAAGGAAGAAGATGGCAAAAATGCAGATGATGGGGAGAAGGATCCAGAGGAGATTACGGATCTTGATGAGCTGTATTACAAGAACGAGCCGGCAACAAAAGAGAACCCAAATATTATTGTGATTCAGATTGAGTCGGTGTTTGATACGAAGTATATGAAAGATTTTTATGCATCAGAAAATCCGATGCCGTTTTTGGCAAAACTGAAACGCAAATATTCATCGGGTATTTTTACGGTTCCGGCAGTGGGCGCAGGTACGGCAAATACAGAGTTTGAGGTACAGACCGGAATGAGTACCCAGTTTTTCGGGGCTGGCGAGTATCCGTTTAAAACGATTATGCAGGAGATGAGCTGTGACAGCATTGCCTATGATTTAAAGCGTCAGGGCTATGCAACAGCGGGATTTCATAATAATGATGCCACATTTTATGAGCGTTATATTGATTATTCCAATTTGGGGTTTGATGTGTTCTGTGGCATGGAGCATATGTATGGTCTGAATTATACGCCGAGGGGCTGGGCAAAGGATGATGTGTTAGACGATCTGATGTTAGAACGCATGAAGCAGACAGAGGGACGGGATTATATCACAACGATTACGGTGCAGTGCCACGGGCGTTATCCGAAAAAACATACGGAGACGCTGACGGATTTAGACTGCTATTTTACCGGACAGTATGCCGAAGACAGCGCAAAGCAGGCTGCATGGGAATACTATATTAATATGTGCAAGGAATGTGACAATATGTTAGAAGAGCTGGTTAAGAAGTTAGAGCGCTTCCATGAACCGACTGTGCTGTTTATGTATGGAGATCATCTGCCAAGTTTAGATCTTAAGGAAACCGATTTAGACGGTATTACCCTCTATGAGACGGAATGGGTTATGTGGGATAATATCGGGCTTCAAAATGAAAAAAGGGATTTGAAAGCTTATCAGGCAAGCACATATATATTTAACCGCTTAGGGTTAGAGGGCGGACTGATGCAGAATTTCCATAACAAGTATATGGTGGAGGATGACGAGGAAAGTTATCTGGATAAATTGGAAATTCTTGAGTATGACACTCTGTATGGAAATAACTATGCTTTTGATGGAAAAAACCCATTTCCGCAGACGGATATGGTGCTGGGGATACGCAGCATAGCGGTAGACCGTTACGAGGCAAAGGGTGACAAGGTATGGGTATACGGTAAGAATTTCAATGAATTTTCCGAAGTGCATGTCAATGGGAAAGCGGTTGATACTACTTATATCAGCGGGGGTTTGCTGTCTGTTGATGCACAGGACTTTGAAGGGGCGAAGGAGCTGCTTGTGGCGCAGACCGGGGATGACCATATTGTGTTATCAAAAAGCGAACCGTTAGCCGTGACGCAGGAGGAAGATGCGAAGGAGGCTGTAAAACAGACGGATGACAATAGCGGCAGCGCGCAGGAAGAAATTCCGGCACAGAAAGAACAGCAGT
Organism: Clostridium sp.; assembly: GCA_023664325.1. Taxonomy (GTDB): domain Bacteria; phylum Bacillota; class Clostridia; order Lachnospirales; family Lachnospiraceae; genus CAG-590. The sequence continues at coordinate 87,988 of JAMPFS010000002.1, read as the reverse complement.
AAAAATTTTATCATGGACTTTTTTCATTTTGAAATGTGTGATAGAATATCATTTATTAAGTATGATTTCGAAAGAAACAGGGCAAGACTATGAAAAAGAGAAAAATTATCCGTGCAATCAGCAGAGTATGCTTTGTGCTATATATGGCTTTTTTGGTGTATTTCCTGCTGTTAAGCGATGGGTTTGGAAGAGGAGAAGGTTATAGTGATTATCGTTATAGCCTGATTCCGTTTCAGGAAATTATGCGGTTTATCCGTTATCGGGAATATATTGATTTTATGAGTGTTGTACTCAATCTGCTTGGAAACGTGGTGGCATTTATGCCGTTTGGCGCATTGATCCGATGGGTGGTAGACCGGAAAATGCGTTGGTATCAGGCAATGGGATACACATTTTTGTTCAGCCTTTCGGTGGAGCTTTTACAGTTGGTGGCAAAAGTGGGTGTATTTGATGTGGATGACCTGATTTTGAACACATTGGGCGGTCTCATAGGTTTTTGGGTGTATTATGTCTTACTGCTGATTAATCGGAGGAAAGAAAAATATGATGAAGGAAAGCGCGTATAAGGTTAAAAATTATAGTGTGGATGCTGTCATTGCCTGTGTGCTGGGTGGAGTTTCAGCCGTGTGCATGTTAGGCGCGGTTGCAACCTCCTATTTCTATGATGGATATGGACCGGTAGCGGTGGGACTATTGGGAATTGCGAGCTTTATTTTGTCACTCATTGGAATTATCTTCTCTGTATGTGCGTGGAAGTCTGTGGATGGAGGGCTTTTGATGAAGCGGATTGCCATGATTTTGAATGCTGTGCTGCTGTTGGTTACAGTATTTTTGTATGTGTGGGGATGGGTGAAGTAAAAAGGATGATAGGAAAAGAGGGAAGCATGTGAAGTATGGCGAATTATTTCGGGAAGAAAATGAGAATATGGCGGAGCGCTTTGGTCTTGCTATGGAGCGGATTAACAGCTTTTTACTGAGTGAGGATGCCGACAGGGAGCTTGCTGCAATTGGAAAGCCTTATGCGGATTACTTTTTGCGTGTGGCTGTTTTTATGCAGTTGATGAACACGGTAAAGGAGCATGCAGAGTCGGCGGATTTGAAGGAGGACTCCTTTCAGGAAATGCAGGCATATAACTATGCGCTGTATGAGGATATTCTGCCTGAGACAGATGGGCATGCAGGGTATGCGGAAAGTTATGCAAACCCGGTCTATGCCACAAAGAAATTGGGGGAAGAGTATGGGCCGCTGTTGTGTTTTTTGTATACGGAGCTTAGAAGCTGCATCATCTATGCAGTGGAACAGAGACTGTTTGACCTTACCATACATGCAGAGCTTTTTGTGGAAGTCCTTTGTCTGTTTGAGGATTCCACGCCATCGGTTCGGGAACTTCGGGAAGTATTATATTATTTTGTGAGTGATTATGCGGACAAGACGATTGATTACCGGGTGCGGGAACTCTTAGATCCGGAACTTTCCTTTGCAACGGATATTATTATGAACAGTGATTTGAACGATTTGCGTTATCTGTTTTCCTATGGTGAATATATCACGGAAAATGAAATCCGGATGGCAGAGTTTTTAAATTCCTTAGAGCAGGAGCGTATAGATGCTATGGCATACACATATACGCATGGATTTGAGGAGGGTTTTCGGATTGCGGGGATTGACCTTTCCAAAAAGAAAACAGTGAATATCCGTTATGCAATTGGCATGGAGCGGATGGTGCGCGCTGCTGTTTTGCAGTTTGAAAAAATGGGTCTTGCCCCTGTTATTTACAGGGCGCCGATTGCAAGGGTGAACCGCAGGCAGACCTTAAAGCCGGGTTATTTTGGAACTTCCGCCAACAGACAATATGAGTATGACCACAAAGGGGATGACAGCCTTTATATGGATAATGCATTTGTGGAGCGGAAGACGGCTGTTTTAAGGAATGCTTATGAGCAGCGTAAGGAACTGGCAAAAACGTATGCGGGCCCGGCTGTGATTGAGGTGTTTGGAGAAAAAGAGTTTGAGCCGGTGAATCATAAGGAAGCGCTAAGCCCCACCGAACAGCAGCAAAAGCTTTTGGTGCACGCCGCTTCTGAAAGCGCCAAAATTGTCAATGAATATATCCCACAGGAGGATTACAGCTATACCATTATTGCATATCCCCTGCCGGATATTGGCACACGTTTCCGGGAAATTTTTGAGCGGATTGTCGAGGTAAATACGCTTGATAACGAAGCGTACAAGAAAGTACAGCAGGTCATTATCAATGAGCTGGATCAGGCAGTGTCTGTGCGGGTGTTGGGAAGCGGAGACAATCAGACGGACATGACCGTTATGATGCATGACTTAGAACACCCGGACAGGGAAACCAATTTTGAAAATTGCACTGCGGATGTGAACATTCCGGTTGGGGAAGTTTTTACATCCCCAAAGCTTACGGGTACCCACGGTGTGCTGAATGTATCCGAGGTATATCTGAATGGCTTAAAATACAAAAATATTATGTTGACCTTCAAGGATGGAAAGATAACGGAATACACTTGTAACAATTTTGAGACAGAGGAAGAAAATAAGGCATACATTAAGGAAAATGTGCTGTTTAACCGTGAAACCCTGCCAATTGGCGAGTTTGCAATTGGCACGAACACAACCGCATATGTGATGGCGAATGCATACGATATCGTCTATCAGCTGCCGATTCTCATTGTGGAGAAAATGGGGCCGCATTTTGCGGTAGGGGATACCTGTTACAGTCATAGTGAGGACAACAGGCTGTATAACCCGGACGGGAAAGAAATCGTAGCGAAGGATAATGAGTGTTCGCTGCTCCGCAGCCGGGATGAAGCGGAGGCTTACTTTAACTGCCATACGGACATCACAATCCCCTATGATGAAATTGCAGAGATTGTCAGTGTGCATGCGGATGGCAGCGAGATTAAAATTATTGAAAATGGGCGTTTTGTACTCGATGGCTGCGAGATGTTAAATGAGCCGTTTCAGGATGGAACCGAATAGGAGGATTTGACTTGCGGATGTTAAAAGAGACCTTTTGCGTACCGATATGTGTACGCAAAAGGTCTTTTTGTGATGCCTGGCAAAAGCCATAGATTTGAAATCGTCATGTGATCTGTCAGTCCGGTATGTCCAACAATTTTCGGATAGCAGAGTTACAGTATTTGCGGGAACGGTATTTGATTATGATATCCCGTTCTTCTTCGGACAGAATAAGAGGTGAGTGTTCCTTAGAACCCTCGTATCCAAGCGCCTCTAAAATATTTGTAATATTGTATATTTTGCAAAGAATCAGAAGATTATCAGCGGAGGGCTGGTTCTGTCCGTTTTCCCAACCGTATAATGTTTTTGGAGAAATCTCAATGCCGTATTCCGAGCGCATAATATCCACGACCTGCTGGACGGTATAATGATTGGCTTTTCGATAATCACGAAGGGATTGACCAAGATTCAAGTGTTTCATAATAATCTCCATTTCTATAATCATTAGTGCAACATCATATATATCTTATCGAAAGTGTTTTTTTCTGTCAACTAATTCTATGCATGATGTAAAAAATTAATTGATATTCTATTGTAGATGGAATATAATGATAAAAATAGAAATAAAATCCATCTAAAATAGAAGAAAAATAAGAGGTAAAAATGTACGCAGAGAAATATATACTAAGGCATATAGAAGAATGTAATATATCAGAAAACAAGGTGAAAGAGGATACCGGGATTGATTTAGAGAGACTGAAGGAGCAGGAAATGGAACTGACTGCCGGTGAATTTTTTGAATTATGTGTCTATTTAGATTTATCGCCGGACGAGGTATTAGACTGGGTTCTTCTGCAAACCGTAAAATATCTATAACTTTTTAAGAATGTCTGTAAATTGTTTGAAAAGTGGGCATTGTTATGCTACAATATTGCTCGGCTGAGGTTTGCTTTCAAATCATTTTTTTGTCATGCAGGAATGAAGGAAGCGTTACCACAAGGTAGAAGATAACACAAGGAGGATATTTATATGGTTAAGTTATATGAAGGCGGTGCATATCTGGTAAATGGAACGGATCTGATTCCGGATGGCGCCGACTGGGAGGCAGAATTAAAAAGTAAGGCAGGAAGTGTTGTTTCAAAGGAAGAGGCAGCAAAGAATACCATTGCATATAGCATTTTAAAAGCACATAATACATCCGAAAATATGGATAAATTACAGATAAAATTTGATAAGCTGACATCCCATGATATCACTTTTGTTGGTATTATCCAGACGGCAAGGGCATCGGGACTTACGAAATTCCCTATTCCGTATGTACTGACAAATTGTCATAATTCTCTCTGTGCGGTAGGAGGAACCATTAATGAGGATGACCACATGTTTGGTCTTTCCTGTGCGAAGAAGTATGGCGGAGTATATGTTCCGCCTCATCAGGCAGTTATCCATCAGTACGCAAGGGAAATGCTTGCTGAGTGTGGCGCCATGATTTTAGGTTCGGATTCCCACACGCGTTATGGCGCGCTCGGCACGATGGCAGTTGGAGAAGGTGGAGGCGAGCTGGTAAAACAGCTTCTTTGCCAGACATATGACGTAAAGATGCCGGGTGTGGTTGGTATTTATCTGGATGGCAAACCGGAGGATGGCGTAGGGCCTCAGGATGTGGCGCTTGCCATTATCGGCGCAGTTTTTGCCAACGGGTATGTCAAGAACAAGGTAATGGAGTTCGTGGGTCCGGGCGTCGATAACTTAAGCGCGGATTACCGTATCGGCATTGATGTTATGACGACAGAGACAACCTGCCTTTCCTCCATCTGGAAAACAGATGGAAAGGTGAAGGACTTCTATGAGATTCATGGAAGAGGCGATAAGTATCAGGAGTTAAACCCGGGTTCGGTTGCATACTATGATGGCATCGTGTATGTTGACCTTTCTAAGATTAAGCCTATGATTGCCATGCCGTTCCATCCAAGCAACACCTATACGATTGAGGAGTTGAACGCAAACCTTATGGATATTTTGGAGGATTGTGAAAAGAGGGCGCTGGTAAGCTTAGACGGTAAGGTTGATTTTACATTGAAGGATAAGGTGAAAAATGGAAAATTATATGTAGATCAGGGTATTATTGCCGGATGCGCCGGTGGAGGATTTGAGAATATCTGTGCAGCGGCTGATATTTTGAAGGGCGCAAGCATCGGGGCAGATGAATTTACGCTTAGTGTATATCCTGCATCTACTCCAATCTATATGGAGCTTGCGAAGAATGGCAGGCTGGCAGATTTGATTGCAACGGGCGCAATCGTAAAGACTGCTTTTTGCGGGCCTTGCTTTGGCGCCGGTGATACACCTGCCAATAATGCATTTTCCATTCGTCATTCCACCAGAAACTTCCCGAACCGTGAAGGATCGAAGGTGCAGAATGGACAGATCTCTTCCGTAGCTTTGATGGATGCGCGTTCGATTGCCGCCACAGCAGCGAATAAAGGATATCTGACGGCTGCAACCGATTTGGATGTGAATTTCAGCAATCCAAAGTATTTCTTCGACAAGACGATTTATGAGAACCGTATCTATGACGGTGTCGGCAAGGCAGATCCGAGCGTGGAGATTAAGTTTGGCCCGAATATTAAGGACTGGCCGGTAATGGTAGCGCTTACCGATCATTTAGTGCTGAAAATGGCATCTGTTATCAAAGACCCGGTAACAACGACAGATGAGCTGATTCCTTCCGGAGAGACGTCATCTTACCGCTCCAATCCGTTAGGTCTTGCCGAGTTTACGCTATCCCGCAAGGATCCGGAGTATGTTGGGCGCGCAAAGGAGATTCAGGCGGTTGAAAAGGTGCGTGAGGAAGGCAAATGCATGGGTGAAGCGTATCCGGAGATGCGCACCATTATGCACAAGATTAAGGAGACATTCCCGAATGTAAGTAAGGAAAACACCGGTGTCGGTTCCACAATCTTTGCTGTAAAGCCGGGAGACGGTTCTGCCCGTGAACAGGCTGCATCCTGCCAGAAGGTGTTAGGCGGATGGGCAAATGTTGCCAAAGAATATGCAACAAAGCGTTACCGCTCCAATCTGATTAACTGGGGCATGCTTCCATTCCTGATGCCGGAAGATTATGAATTTGAGATTGGAGATTATATTTTTGTTCCGGAGATTGCCAGGGCAATTGCGGAAAAAAATGACGATATTAAGGCTTATGTTGTCAACAAGGGCATGAAAGAACTTACCTTCCACCTCGGAGATTTAACAGATGCAGAGAGGGAGATTATCTTAAAGGGATGCCTTATTAATTATAACCGTCAGTAAAATACAGGTTGTTCAAACGCATGTGGGGGAGAACGAACGATGGAAGAGAAATCGTTCGTTCTCCTTTTTGTGTGAATAAAGTTGAAAAGTGTATTGACACGGATGATACAGTGTGTTATAACTGTATTATAGTAAGTGGTACAGTTATAACAGTGTTTACAGGAAAGGAGGAGCAACATGATATTGCTGGACTTAAAGAGTAACACGCCAATTTATGAACAGATCGTGGAACAGATGAAGTTTAATGTGATGAAAGGCTACCTAAAGCCTGGGGATATAATTCCTTCTGTCAGGAAACTGGCATTGGAGTTAAAGATTACTCCCGGTACAGTGGCAAAGGCATATCAGGAGTTAGAGCGGCAGGAGATTATTGAAACGATCCGGGGAAAGGGAACCTTTATTGCGGGAGAAATCAAGCTGGAAGAGGATGGAAAACGCCTGCTGAATGTCAGGAAGCTGTTAAACAGCGCAATCGTGGAGCTTAAGATGATGGGATATGACAAAAGAATGATTGTGGACTTAGTAAAGGGAATATATGAGGAGATGAGCGTATGTTAGAGGTTAAAAATCTTTATAAGGGATATGGAAAGACACCGGTTTTAAAGGATGTAAGCCTTACTGTGACGCCAGGGGAGATTCACGGATTAATCGGGGAAAACAGCGCAGGCAAGACAACTTTGATTAAATGCGCTGTCGGCATTTATAAGGCAGATCAGGGTGAGGTTACTTATGACGGAAAAATCATATACGACAATCCGGAGGTGAAGGAACATGTAGGGTATGTGGCAGATTATAATGAGTATATTGCAGGTTACAGCGTTACCAGAATGGTATATATGTATGAGTGCTTCTATGAGAGGTTCAACCGATCAAAATTTAATGAATATAATGCCATTTTTAAGCTTCCGGTTGACAGGAAGATTTCCCAGCTGTCAAAGGGGCAGAAAATGCGGTTGTCTTTTATGCTTGAGGTATCCAAAGAGCCGGACTATCTGATATTGGATGAACCGACCTCCGGTCTGGATCCGGTGGCAAAGGCAAAGTTTTTTGAATTGCTGATTCAGGAGGTCGAGGAGCGCAACATCGGTGTCTTGATAAGCTCCCATAACTTAGACGGGTTAGAGCGCATATGTGATTCCGTTACCATGATGCACGAGGGGAGTGTGGAACGCCAGCTTTCGATGGAGGATATGAAAGGGGAGCTTACCCGGCTGAATGTTGTCTTTGAAGGCGGGGCATCAAAGAAGGTGTATGATATGCCGCAGATTTTAAAAATCAGCAATATCGGCAGCATTTATACCTTGATTGTCAAGGATTATGATGAGAAGTTTGCAGGGGAACTTCGGAAAAACGGAGCAAGCTTTGTGGAGCAGATGGAAATCTCTTTAGAGGAGCTGTTTGTGGTATTAGAAGAGAGCCGGGAAGAAAATGATTCCGATCGAATCAAACAAAACCACAGTAAAGAATCATAGGAGGGATGGATATGAAGGATTTTGTAAAACTCACCAAAGAGACGTGGCGGTTCTATCTGGCAAGCCTTTGTATTGCATTGCTTCCGGTAATCAGTAACAACATATATGTACTAAGGCAGTTAAAACCAAAGGATCCATCCGAACAGGCATTGTATGCTATGGCGGAGATCTTTTGGGATAAGGCAGATGCATATGATCTGATAAATTTCTGGGTTGCCCTGCTTGGCATGGCATTGCTTTTGTTTGTGAGGCATTTCTCGTTTGTGGACAGGCGGACAATGGAATTTCAGATGTTTATGCCGGTTAAGAAACGGATGGCTGCCATACATGATTATATATGCAGTTTAGGGGTGATTGTGATTCCCTGGCTGGTTACGATATGTACCTTTGCCATTGCGCAGGCTCGGCATAATAGCGCCTTGATCGCCACAGACCAGGCATGGAAGGAGGAGGCGCAAATTGCAGGCATGGAGCTTTGGAAGGTAGGTTTATGCTATCTGCTTTATCTTGTATGCGCATTTACGATTCTCTATCTTGGCATTGTGATTTGTAAAAATGGTATCGTGGGAATGGCGGTTATGGCGGCAGTCTGGAGCATCGCATATTTTCTGGAAGTTTATGAATCCAGTGATTCGCTGCTTGGATACTTGCTGACACCGGAATTCTTTTTGCGCGACCTCTATCACAAACCGGCTGGAATGACCGGGCTGGCGAATCTTTTGGGTGTTACTGTTTTCATGATTTTACTGATTATTATTGCTGCGGAGAAACGGGAGCTTTCGAGGGGAAAATGGTTTTATTTTCCATTTCTTGACTATTTGTTTCCTGTTGTCTGCGGTGTTTTTACAACAAACATATGCTGCAGGGTTTTCTGGGTGGAAGATCCGGCAGCCATACTGGTGGGAGCAATTATATGTGGAGTACTATGGTTTCTGTTACAAAGGGATCAGCACATAAAATCTGACCGTTGGGAGGTGAAATGATATGAAAAAGCTGTTAAAACATGAATGGAAAAGCTATGGGAGCGCTGCTTTACTGATTATTCTTGTCATGCTGATCTATGATTTTAACCTGATTTGGGTAGATTATTTAGGCATGGTAGATCATTTAAGTGAAGAAGAATTTATTGTTTGTATTGGTTATTTGATTTCCGATGTCCTGGGAAGTGTCTGCAATGTGAATACCACCAATATCATAATAACAGTGGCAGCATATTGCATATTCAAATTATATAAGTATCAGACCGAGCGCAATTCTTATGGCAGGGAGTTTTTAGCGACACTGCCGCTGACAAAAAGGAAGACTCAGATCTTTTACTGGCTTGCGGATTATGCGCTTGTGCTTTTGCCAAATTTTGTCTATTGGCTTGGCTGTTTTCTATATGCAAAAATATGGTTTGCACACTATCATGTGGAGATTCCGTGGCTGTTTGAGGCTGTGTATCCGGGAATGATTGTGGTGGCAGCTTATCTGCTGATGCTGCTTGCGGCATCCCATCTGGTGGAGTCGCTTATCGTGAACGGAACATGGAAAATATTTGGTTCCATTGCCATGCTTGGACTGTTGTCAGGCATACTGATTATGGCGGAGGATACTCTGGGAGGCAATTATTTCTGGGCATTTGTGTCAATAGATAACAGATCGTCATATGATGATGTTCTGTATTATGGGGAAGATGAGGAATATACGAAAAAATATGATGAGATTTATGATCTTACCGACTCGCAGGATGCGGATCTTGCATTGGAAGATTTGTACAATGGTGAATATGGAATCAGCGCGGGAATTTATTATGATGGGGAGCCGCTCACCGATGTATTTTACAAAATGGCAGAAGGAAAGTTTGCGGGTCAGGATCCGGGCGCTCTTAGCAAAAATCAGTTCGTACGGAATGCAGCGCTGGACTGGTTAAATGTTGATGCGGCGCTGTCGGAATATCGACAATATGGAAAGATACCGATGCCGGAAGTTGTATGGGGAAATTTTTTGGTGGCAGTCATGCTGCTTGTCTGGGAAATTCTGCTTGCCGGCAAAAAGGAGGCATCCAGTCAGATTTTCTATTTTTCCTTTGTGAAATATATATACGCAGTATTAATTGCTGCTATGATCTGTTGTCTGGGAATAGGGGTACTGGAGGTTGGGGATAGTTTGTGGCATATAGCGCTGATTGTCCTAAGCAGCATATGTATAGCGGTATTGTGTGTGCGGTGGATGACACCGGAATGCAAAAGAAGTTTTTTGCCGCATCAAAATAGACGGTGAATATCTGTATAAGTCAATGGGAGTGGTATGAATGAAAAAATGGATTTTGGCAGTGATGGCTGCGATGCTCATGCTTTCGGTTTCCGGCTGCGGGAAGAAGCAGGATGCTTCCGGTGATGGGAATACGCAGGAACAAGAGGATACTTCCGGCATGGTATATGAGGGGAATGCGCTTGCAGTGGATGGCATGGAGGGAGAACCGGAAGCATATTGTGTGAAAAATGGAACACTCTATCTCCTAAGCGCAAAGCAGGCAGAGGGCGAAATCCCATCGGATGGGGAATCCGGCGCGCAGAACGATACAAAAGCAGAGTTTCATTTTTATAAACTTGCAATCGATGGGGGCGGTCTGGAAGAGATGCCGCTGGAACTGTCGGAACAGGAGAGCATAAAGGCATTTTATGTGGAGGATGACGGCAGTATTGTCCATATGATTTCCGGCGCGGAGGGAATCTGGCTGTTAAGGCAGGATGAAGGCGGAAAGGTGAAGCTTCGGGAAAATCTCACCGCTTCGCTGGGGCTTTTGGAGGATGCTTTTATGAGCCGTGTTGTGGCGGATGGCAGTGGAAATGTATTTGTGGCATCCAACCGGATCATTTATATTCTAAATGGGAACTTTCAACTGTCCGGTGAGGTGGAGCTTCGGGAAGACCAGTCGCTTTGCGATATGGCAAGGACAAAAGATGGCCGGATTGTCTATGTGCAGAATGTGATTCACAGCGGCGGATATGCGGAAGTGGAGGCATGTATTCTGGATACAGAACAAAAAAAGGCGGGAAAGGCGCTTTCCGGGATCTTGAATGCTTCTGCGGAGGGGAACTGTCTTCTGGACGGCGCCGAGTATGATTTTTATATGAAGAACCGCTTCGGTATCTATGGCTATAATATTGACGAGAAAAAGGAAAAGAAGCTGTTAGATGCAGCGAGTTCTTATCTGACCTCGGCGGATGTCAAAGGTTTTGTTTATGCGGGTGACAACCGGTTTGTCGGTGTGTTATACGATAATGCGTATGAAAATGGAGCATTTGGCATGGAGCTTTACACATGGGTGGAGCCGGAAGTAGTCAGGGCAAAGCAGACGATTACCTATGCGGATTATGCGGTTTCCGACTCCCTGATTAGGGCGGCAAGGGAATTTAACCGGGAAAATAAGGATTATAAGATTGAATTTAAAATTTATGAGATTGGGGATATCGACGGTGAGGATTACCACCAGGGGATTTATATGGATATTGCCGCCGGGAATGTTCCGGATATCATCTGCCTGTCTGCCCTGCCGATTTCGGTAGAACAGTGCGTTTCTAAAGGACTGCTGGCGGATTTGACACCGTATTATGAGAAGGACGAGAAAGTGAATATGGATGCATTTATTCCCTCTGTATTGGAAGGGATGAAGATTGACGGAAAGCTGTATTACCTTGCTCCGTATTTCTCAATCAATACGGTGGCGGGCAGGACGAGTGATGTCGGCAGCGAAAGCGGGTGGACCTTTGATGAGATGAAGGCTGCTTTGGAAAAAAAGGGGGATGATGTGCTGCCGTTTTATAATGAAGAGAAAGAGATGATGCTTAGTGACTTTTTATTTAGCGGACTCACGGATTTTGTGGATTGGCAGACAGGAGAATGTAACTTTGACAGTGAAGCGTTTCGGGATATTTTATTGCTCTGCAACCGCGGCTTGAAAGAAATGGAGTATACAGATGAGGAATTTTCAGAATATCTTGACGACTTGAACCTGCTGTTTACCAATGGGAAAGTTCTGCTTGAGGCAGAACAGGGTGTTTCCCTGACGGATGTGCAAAATATTCACCAGCGCTTTGGGGAGGATATTACCTTTATTGGTTTTCCCAATAAGGAAAGGGAGGGTTCCTACTTCCAATTTGATTCGGCGACCGGTATCTATTCCCAGTCGAAGGTAAAGGATAAGGCATGGGAGTTTATCCGCCTGCTCGGGGAAAAGGAATACCAGTATGAGATGTACCGGAAATATCCCGCGTTTTATGCAACGCCGACCAGGCAGGACTGTTTGGATATGCGAATCCGGGCGGTGACGGCTGAGGAGCGCTATATTGACGAATTTGGGGACGAGGTTGTGCCGATTGAAAAGGAATCCTTTACCTTTGGCAGCAATGAGGTAAAGGTAGGCCCGGTATCGCAGGAGGATGTAGGTATCTATCTGGATTTGATTCGCCGGACAAAGAAATGCATGTTTTATGATGAAGCTATACTGGATATTGTATTGGAGGAAGCCCAGGCATATTTTGCAGGGGATAAGGACTTGGATAAAACCGTGGAGATCATTCAGAACCGTGTCGAGACCTATGTAAATGAGAGCAGATGAAAGTTTTTTATGAAGGAATCCGAAAAAGGCAAAGATAAAGTGGAAATATCTTCGCAGATATTGTATAATGACTTCTATAACAGGGAATTACGAAACTCTGATTTCGCAACTGTCTGTTGTACAATATAGACAAATCAATGCAGGCACGCTTTCGCTGCTTGTCACTCGCAACGGTGCTAAGCTCGAGAAAACCTCGCTAACCACCGGCGGTTCCCAAGCACCTGCTTATGATATTGTCTATATTGTACAGCTAGAGTTGTGAATTAGAAGTTTTTGATAATGGAGGAGAGAAAGGTGCGAGGATTAGAGACAGATGTAAGACGGCTTAGAAAGCAGGTATTTGTAGAGATTGCGAATATTGCCTATCAATCAGATAATATTATAGATGATATTGAGGCGATTCCATATAAGATTACACCGGGGGATACTCCGCAGTATTGTGAGAGTATTTACAGGGAACGCGCCATTACGAGAGAACGTATCCGTCTTGCGATGGGTATGTCGTTAAGACCGGAGGATAAACCGGTGCATCTGACACAGGGGATTGAGGAGAGCAATATTGACGAGAAATATTATGAGCCGCCGCTTATGCAGGTGATTCCGGCGGCATGTAATGCCTGCGAACATAATATATACGAGGTGAGCAACCAGTGTAAGGGATGTGTGGCGCACCCCTGTATGGAGGTTTGCCCGGTCGGGGCAATCCATATGGAGAATGGGCGGTCTGTTATTGACAAGAAGGCATGTATTAAATGCGGAAAATGTAAGGCAAACTGTCCGTATGATGCGATTTCCCACAAACGCCGTCCCTGTGCGGATGCCTGCGGAGCGAATGCCATTGTAAGTGATGAACTTGGGCGCGCAAAGATTGATGAGAAAAAATGCGTGTCCTGTGGTATGTGCATGGTGAATTGTCCGTTTGGCGCAATTGCGGATAAATCCCAGATATTTCAGTTAATCCGGGCGCTCCGCTCCGGCAAGAAGATTTATGCAGCGCTTGCTCCGGCATTTGTAGGACAGTTCGGGGAATATGCCACACCGGATAAAATAAAGGTGGCGCTGTTAAAGCTTGGTTTTGCGGGAGTATATGAAGTGGCAATGGGAGCCGATATGGGAGCCATGACAGAGGCAGAGCATTATGTAAAGGAAGTTGCAACAGGGAAAGTGCCATTTTTATTAACATCCTGTTGTCCGTCCTGGGCAATGCTTTCCAAAAAACATTTTCCGGAAACGATCGATAAGATTTCCAATGCCCTGACTCCGATGGTGGCGACAGCCCGCATGATAAAAAAGGAGCATGCGGATTCCTCTGTCGTGTTCATTGGCCCATGTGCGGCAAAAAAACTGGAAGCCATGCGCAGAACCATCCGAAGCGATGTGGATTTTGTCATTACCTTTGAGGAATTGGATGCCATGTTCATTTCAAGAGATATTGAGTTTGATGATTTCCGTGTCGGGGAACCGATGAATGATGCGACCGGAGCCGGGCGCGGATATGCCGTCGCAGGCGGCGTGGCGAAGGCGGTTGAGGATTGTATCAATGAATATTATCCGGGAACGGAAGTACACATTGAACATGCGGAAGGACTGGATGAATGCCGGAAAATGCTGATGCTTGCCAAAGCAGGACGGAAAAACGGCTGTCTGATTGAGGGCATGGGCTGCCCGGGAGGATGCGTTGCAGGCGCCGGAACCAATATTCCGATTAATAAGGCTACCGCAGAAGTTGGCAAGTTTGTCAGAGAGACGAAGCAGACAATTCCGGACAAAGAGGTCGTGAAGAATTATCATCCGGAGGACTAAAAGGGATTGCCTGGGAACAATCAGTAGAAAAGAGGAGAAAGATGTTAAATTATTTAGTGGGAATGGCGCAAACCGGAGACACTTCAAAGCCCTGGCTGATTGCGATCTGCATGATTGTGTCCATTATAGTCGTTGTGGCATTGTTTATTATGGGCAATAAGAATGGTGATGATGCAGACTCCAAAGAGGATGAAATGGATGGTCTGCGATAGGATAAAATGCAGGGTGCGGACTGGCTGGTTCGCACCCTGTATTGTGTGAAAGGGAAGAAGGAAATGTTAGAGAATTTTATGTACAGCATGAATGCCACTATGCCGATTTTTCTGGTGATGATTCTGGGATGGTGGTTAAAACGGATCGGATTTTTGACGGATGAGTTTGTGTCCGTGGCAGATAAGCTGGTATTTAAAGTGGCATTGCCGGTTTTCGTGTTCAAAGACATCGCAGAGGCGGACTTATCCAATGACTTTGACCTTAAGTTTGTGCTGTTCTGCTTTTTCGGAACCTGTGTATTTTTTGGCATGACATGGTTTTTTGCTGAACTTTTTATAAGGGATAAGAGTATGATTGGAAGTTTTGTCCAGGGGGCGTTCCGGGGAAGCGCGGCAATTCTCGGAATTGCTTTTGCGCAAAATATCTATGGAGACAGCGGGCTGGTTCCGATGATGATTGTAGCATCCATTCCGCTGTTTAATATTTTTTCCGTGCTGGTGCTGGTGCGAAGCGCCAATGAAGGGGAGAACGATACAAAAGCGGTTATGAAGAAAACCCTGAAAGGGATTGTTACCAATCCAATCATCATTGGCATTGTGCTGGGGATACCATTTGCCCTGCTCCGGTTTGAATTTCCGGTGATTTTGCAAAAGAGCATGAATAGTGTGGCAAGTCTTTCCACACCGCTGGCGCTGCTTGCGATTGGCGGTGGGTTCTCCACCGGTAAAGCCATGAAACGGATGAAACTTACCGTGGCTGCATCCGTTATAAAATTAGTGGTTATCCCGGGTATTTTTCTGCCGTTAGCCATATGGATGGGATTTCGGGGCGAGAGCCTGGTTGCCATGCTGATCCTTACGGGAGCGCCAACCACGGTAAGCTCCTATATTATGGCGAAGAATATGGACAATGATGGGGTGCTTGCCTCCGGTATTGTTGTCGTGACAACGCTTCTTTCTTCGGTCACCCTGACTCTGATTATTTTTCTGCTGAAAAATGGCGGATATATTTAATTATCTTAAGAAGCAGAGCGATTTTTTCCTGAAAATGGAAAGGTGAAAGGTAAAATAAGTGAAAAATACATTTTTATCCATAGAATTGTTTGCCATATCCTTCTTTTTCTGTTAAAGTATATCTCTAGGCATTTGCGAAACTTTGTTTTCGCTAACGTCCGTTGTACAATATAGACAAATCAACGCAGGCACGTTTGCACTGCTTGTCGCTCGCAACAGTGCTAAGCTCGAAAAAACCTCGCTAAGAACTGGCGGCTCCAAAGCGCCTGGCTTATGATATTTGTCTATATTGTACAACAGACGTCTTGGAAAACCTATATTCGTAACTGCCTATTTAAAGATACATTAAGGAGGATACATAGAAATGGATAAGATTAAAATGACGACTCCGTTGGTAGAGATGGACGGGGATGAGATGACGAGGATTCTCTGGAAGATGATTAAGGATGAGCTTTTGCTTCCATTTATTGATTTAAAGACAGAGTATTATGATCTTGGACTGGAATACAGAAATAAGACCAATGACCAGGTGACGATTGATTCGGCAGAGGCAACCAAGAAGTATGGCGTGGCAGTGAAATGCGCAACCATCACGCCAAATGCTGCCCGTATGACCGAATATGATTTAAAGGAAATGTGGAAGTCACCGAATGGAACGATTCGCGCAGCCTTAGATGGAACGGTATTCCGGGCGCCGATTGTTGTGAAGGGGATTGAACCTTGTGTGAAAAACTGGGTAAAACCGATTACACTTGCAAGACATGCCTATGGTGATGTATATAAGAATGCGGAGATGCGCATACCGGGCGCCGGTAAAGCAGAACTGGTATTTACCAGCGAGGATGGAACCGAGATCCGTGAAACCATCCATGAGTTTACAGGGCCGGGTGTGATTCAGGGTATGCATAACCTTGATAACTCCATTGAAAGCTTTGCGCGGGCATGCTTTAATTATGCGTTAGATACGAAGCAGTCTGTATGGTTTGCGACAAAGGATACGATTTCCAAGAAATATGACCATAGATTCAAAGATATTTTTCAGGAAATCTACACAGCAGAGTATGATGAGAAGTTTAAGGCTGCGGGCATTGAGTATTTCTATACGCTGATTGATGATGCGGTAGCCCGTGTTATGAAAGCAGAGGGCGGGTTTATCTGGGCATGTAAGAACTATGATGGTGATGTGATGTCTGATATGGTTTCATCCGCATTTGGTTCCCTGGCAATGATGACGTCTGTGCTGGTTTCTCCATCCGGAGTCTATGAATACGAGGCGGCGCATGGAACGGTTCAGAGACATTACTATAAGCACTTAAAGGGTGAGGAGACATCTACCAATTCCGTGGCAACCATCTTTGCGTGGACAGGCGCTTTGAGAAAACGAGGGGAGCTTGATGCAATTCCGGCGCTTTGCGCATTTGCAGATAAATTAGAGTCAGCAACCCTTGAAACGATTGAGTCCGGCAAAATGACAAAGGATTTGGCGCTGATTACAACCATTGAGAATCCAACCGTGCTAAATTCCGAGAATTTCATTAAGGAAATCCGTAAAACCTTAGAGGCGGGACTGGCATAGAACGGCAGGAACGGTATCGGGGCAAAGACGCAAACAGATTTCGGCTGATATTTCAAAGATAATAAAACACACCTGTAACAGAAGGGAAAGGAGCAGACAGCATATATTTTCCGGTTACAGGTGTTTTTTTGTCAAAAAAAATGATACAATGATACAAAAATGATACAATTTTTGGATATGCTGTTATTATTCCGGCAGGCAGACGGTTTGCAGACAGCGGGAAAATACGGGGAAGGCTGCCGGAGGACGGAGTGACGGCAAGCGTTTACAGGATAGGATACAAGGGAAGATGGAGTTAAGGCAATGATAAAAATATTGATTGTAGAGGATGAAGAAGCAATTTCTGATCTGATTCGCATGAATCTGATGAAAGCAGGATATGCCTGCTATACTGCGTTTGATGGGGTGACGGCAGCGGATATGATGGATAAAGAACATTTTGATCTGGCGCTGCTTGATATTATGCTGCCCGGCATCAACGGTTATGAGCTTTTGGACTACACAAAGGCGTTGGAAATTCCGGTTATCTTTATTACTGCAATGAGTGAATTGGACGATAAGGTAAAAGGTTTAAAATCGGGAGCGGATGATTACATTACCAAGCCATTTGAGATTGTGGAGCTGTTGGCAAGAGTAGAGACGGTGCTCCGCAGATATCATAAGGCGGCAGATAAGATTGAGATCCTGGATATTTCCATTGATATTCCATCCAGGGTTGTGATACAAAACGGGGAGCAGATCATGCTTACCATGAAGGAGTTTGAACTGCTGCTTTTATTTGTGCGTAATAAAAATATTGCGCTTTACAGGGAAACCATATATGAGAATGTATGGGAAAGCAATTATTTAGGCGACAGCCGTACAGTGGATCTGCATGTGCAGCGGCTTCGGAAGAAACTGAACTGGGAAGACCAGATTAAAGCTGTTTATAAAGTCGGATACCGCTTAGAGGTCTGACGGGCAGGATTTGAAGATAAGATAGAGTGGGGTAAGCATGAGGCTGTTTTGGAAGGTTTTTCTTAGTATTTTTATATTGATTTCCGTGTCGTTCAGTATTTGTGGCACATGGATGATTCAGGCGGCATTTAATTCCCTGTACGAGCGGGAAATCGAGATGTGCAATACCGAAAATGAAATGTATCATATTGCCTTTCAGAATACAGTGGAAGCCCTGCCGATTTCGTATGTGGAAAAACACCCGACTGTTATCAGGGAAGTGGCGCAGTCATTGGGTGAGAGAATGGTTGGCAAGGAACTGCGGATCTGGGATGAAAACGGGCAGATGATTTATCCCGAACAGGACGTGACGGCATCGGGTCTGTTAGAGCAGATTGATGAAACGGTCAGCGGTTATGAAATCTATAAAGACGGGGAACATTATATGCTCCGGGTTGTAAGCATGGCAGTCATTCCGTTTGTGGATACCCATTATTATATCGAAACCATATCGGATATCAACGGCATTTATGAACAGAGGGATTCCATGATAACGGCATATCAGATCATTATTGTGATTTTGCTGGTTGGAACCAGTATCGTGTCTTTAATGCTGTCCTATTTGCTGACATTCCGGCTTTATAACCTTTCTAAGATTACAACGAGCTTTGCAAAAGGGAATTATGAGGTTCGCGCAAATGAAAACGGCACGGATGAGATTGGAATGCTGGCAAAAGATTTTAATTTTATGGCAGACAGCCTGACGGAAAAGATGGAAGAACTCACGAGCCATGCAAAAAATCAGGAGGCATTTACTTCCGCATTTGCGCATGAGCTGAAAACACCGCTCACCGCCATTATCGGTTATGCGGATATGATACGTTCGATGGACCTGTCAACGGAGGAAAAGATCAAGGCAGCGGGATATGTGTATTCGCAGGGAAAGCGTTTAGAAGCCCTGTCTTTCAAATTGATGGAACTTTTTGTATTGCAAAAGAACAAATTTGAATTTCATCCGATTGATGCGGAGTATCTGCTGGAGAATGTATTTGATTTGGCAGAGGTAGCTGTCCTTGAGAAGGATATGGTTTTGAAACGGGAGGTAGAGAGCGGTAAAATATATGGAGAAAAGGATTTGTTGATTTCCCTGTTTGCAAATCTCACGGATAATGCGAGGAAGGCATCTGAGGCGGGAGATACCATATGGATCCGGGGAAAAACAGTAGAGGGCGGTTACCGGGTTATGATTGAGGATGAGGGAAAGGGTATGCCAAAGGAGGAGCTTGCCCACATTACACAGGCATTTTATATGATTGACAAATCACGTTCGCGCAAGGAGGGCGGCGCCGGTCTTGGCATGACGCTTTGCAGTGAAATTGTCGCGATGCACCATGCAGACTGGCAGATTGACAGTGAGGAGGGAAAAGGAACCACGGTCACTGTTACATTGCCGCTTCCGGAGGAATTTGCAGGGGAAAAAGATGAGGAATGGGATGAAGATGAAGTTGAAACATAAAAAGAGAATAAGTTTTTTACTGATTGTGGCGGCATTTTTTCTGCTTGCGGAATATATGCCGAGGGCAGTGGTTGCTGTTTCTGAGAAGAAGAACCTAAACCGTTATCAGATTATAGAGAGGAACAGTGCCGAAGATGGTATCCATTATACTTTGTCTGTGGCGGAGAAAATGAGGGTGCTTTCCGCAGAGGATATCCGAATGTCAGAGATTTTTGTGATTGGGAATGCCGGGGAGCTCAGATCGCAGGCGCCGGATCTGCTTGGCAATGTCAAGCTTGCGGTTGACCTCTGGAAAGAAAAGCGAATCCTGCCGATGGAGAATGAACTGAAGATGGAGGAGGATACCTTTGAACGCGCCACCTACTATACGATCTGTGACAGCCAGAACAGTAATCTGACCGTGAATGTATGGCTGCTGCATTTCGTGACGGCGGGCAGGGATATCCGCCTGTTTATGGATGCAGAGACTTATCAGCTGTATGCTTTGTCCATGCCGAATACCGGTATTGTGGACTATGTAAATACATTTTATGATGAAATCACGGCTTCTGGCAAAGCGACCAGAGACCAGTTGCTGGAATACTGGGCAAATTCCTTTGCGGAAGAGCTGCGGATTTATTATTCCGCATATTATGTCAGCAGCAGCTATGTGCTGCCGGAACTCAGCATTGTTGATTTTGGCATACATTTTCAGTTAGGTGACGGGCAGGAGGAAATAGGGATTCCCTATTATGTTACGTTCCAGACAAATGTAGAAGATCCGTCCGAAAATGGACAGAATATATATATCGGGTTAACCAGGCTGATAGAACCTCTGGAACAGAGGGAAATCTCCGGTTAGAGGGTATCCTCTGACAATGTTTCCCACTGTTCGTAGAGTGTATCTAATTCTTCCCTGGCGGCAGCCTGCCTGTCCGCAAATTCGGTAAGCTTTTCTGCATTGGTTGCATGTTCCGGTTTTGCCATTTCCCCGTCAAGATGGGAGATGAGCTGTTCTAATTCCTCAATCCGGTTTTCTACCCGTTTTAAATCGTTTTTGCGTTTGCGCTCCTTTGCCTGTTCTTCTTTGGAACGTTTCCAGTCCTTTTTGATTTCCGTATCTTTTTTTGCAGATGATTCTTTTTCTTCTGTGCGGGCGGTTGATACAAGCTGTTTTTCAAGGTAGTAGTCATAGTTTCCGGTATAGGAGGCAAGCCCGTCCGGGCTAAGATCCAGAATCCTGGTTGCGGTCTGATTGATAAAATAGCGGTCATGGGACACGAAAAACAGTGTTCCGGTATAATTTTTGAGGGCATTTTCCAGGATTTCTTTGGAAGTAATATCCAGGTGGTTTGTCGGTTCGTCTAAAATCAGAAAATTCGCGTCAGAGAGCATGAGCTTGGCAAGACTGACCCTTCCGCGTTCGCCGCCGCTTAAGTCTTTGATTTCCTTAAATACATCCTCTCCGGTAAATAAAAAAGCAGCCAATACATTGCGTATTTTGGTATTGGTTAGATGGGGATAGGCATCATGCAGCTCATCAAAAATTGTTTTGTCCGGATGCAGTATTTGATGCTCCTGGTCGTAATATCCGATATGTACCTGGGCGCCGAATGTGATGCTTCCGGAATCCTTTGGAATAAGCCGGTTGATAATCTTTAAAATGGTGGTTTTTCCCGTGCCATTGTTCCCGATCAGGGCAACCCGCTCGCCACGCTTGATGTCAATGAAAAGGTCTGTAAATAAAACATGGTTGCCATAAGATTTTGTAAGCCCTTCCACGAGAAGCACATCATTGCCGCTTTCAATGGCGGGGGTCAGGGCAAGGCGCATTTCATCCTGTACATCCTGAGGCTTTTCAAGACGTTCGATGCGGTCTAACATTTTTTCACGGCTCTCGGCGCGTTTAATGGATTTTTCACGGTTAAACTGCTTCAGTTTTGCAATGACTTCCTCCTGGTGTTTGATTTCTGCCTGCTGGTTCATATAGGCACGGTATTTGGAAAGACGGACTTCCTCACGTTTGGCGGCATAGTAGCTGTAATTGCCGTGGTAAATGGCGCTTTTGCTGTTCTCAATCTCGACAACCTTTGTCACGATCCGGTCTAAGAAGTAGCGGTCATGGGATACGATAATCACAGCTCCGGCATAGCCTGAAAGAAAGCCCTCTAACCAGCGGATGCTGTTGAGATCCAAGTGGTTGGTAGGCTCGTCCAGTAAAAGGATATCCGGGCGGGAAAGCAGCAAACGTCCGAGGGCAACCCTGGTTTTCTGTCCGCCGGAAAGCTCGCTGACCGGACGGTTAAATTCACTCTTGTCAAATCCCAGACCCTTTAAAATTCCGGTAATCTGGCTTTCAAAGGAATAGCCGTCTGACTGTTCAAAAGCATGGTTCATGCGGGTATAGCGTTCTAACGCATCACGGAGGTTATCCCCCTGCAAATGCTTCATGTCCTGCTCTAATGCCCGCATCTGCTCCTGTAATGCAATGACATCCTGCTTGACACTTAAGAGTTCCTCATAAATGGTCTTGTCATAATAGGCATCCTGATGCTGGGCAAGATAACCGACCGAGATATCTTTGCCAATGACAACCTGTCCATCATCCGGTTCCTCCTCATTCATGATGATTTTTAACAGGGTAGATTTGCCAGCGCCGTTGATGCCGGCGATGGCAAGCTTTTCCCGTGCTTCAATATGAAAGTTAATGTTGTGAAGTATCTCTGTCATACCATAGGATTTAGAGATATTTTGACATGCTAGTACCATATTCTTCGTTCCTTTGTTTATATTTCGTAGATGTATTCTGTTGCACAAAGATCAGAATGTGCATTTTGGATATCATTTTTTATTGCAAGCTCGGGCGGTGTGATGGAGACGCGCGTACATTCCGGAATAGAGTTTGTAATAAAGGCGCCGCCGCCAATGACGGAATCTTTTCCGATTACGGTTTCACCGCCTAAAATCGTTGCGTTGGAATAAATCGTCACCCGGTCTTCAATGGTGGGATGGCGTTTCACTCCTGAGAGATGCTGGCCGCCTCGGGTGCTTAAGGCGCCTAATGTAACGCCTTGATAAAGTTTGACATATTCACCAATGACAGTCGTTTCACCGATTACAATACCGGTGCCGTGATCCATAAAAAAGTGTTTCCCGATCACAGCGCCTGCATTGATATCAATGCCCGTTTTACTGTGAGCCTGCTCGGTCATAACTCTTGGTATAAAGGGAACTTTCAGCTTGTATAGCTCGTGTGCGAGCCGGTATACAAAAACAGCATAAAAACCGGGGTAGGAGAAAATGATCTGCTCCATGCTGCTTGCTGCGGGATCCCCGTCATAACCGGCTTTTACGTCCAATAACAGGTATTGCTGTATGTCCGGTATGGTCTGGAAAAAGGCGCAGCATATGCGTTCGGTTTCTGCTGCAATTTCCGGGGAGTTTGCCGTTATGGATGCATCCTTGTCATATGCTAAAGCCATAGCGATCTGCTTTTTCATCTTCTGGTGAAGGTTAGAAAGTTTTTGCCCGGTATAAAATGCTGCAATATTATTGTCAATATGTTCGTCATTAAAGTACCCTGGAAAAAGTAAATCTTTAAAGCCATTTAATATGCTGATCAGCTCTGCCCGGACGGGAAGCTGTTTATTATTTTTTCCGAGAAGTAAATCGGAAGTTTTGTAGTTCGATGTAATGGATTCCACTAATTCCGGCAGTATTTCCTGAAAGGTCTGTTCCATGATATCCTCCGTTTGTTTCGCTTATTCTATACTATGTTACTATGTTTACATTGCCACTATCATACCACAGGTTGCAAAAAGAAAAAAGGCAAATAATTTGAAAACAGGGTTGAAAAAAATATTTTGGCATTGTTCGGAGAAAAAAATATGAAAAAAATTTGAAAAAAAATATTTTTTTGTTTGCTAAGTGCATAAGATTCATGTATAATATATAGAACAATGTAATAAGCACAAAAGCTGGAAAGAGGAAAGTATGAAAAAGGCATTAGATGTAAACAATATAAATCCGTTTTTACAATCTACCATGAGCGTTTTTGATAGTGTTACCCAGTTAAAGCTTGCAATTGGAAAGCCATCTTTGGCAGAGTTTAAGTTTGATGATCCGATTTATACGATTACGGTAGGGATAGTCGGACAGATGAAGGGACAGGCAGTCATTGCAATGAGTACGGATAATGCAAAGGATATTGCCAGCAAGATGATGTTTGGCATGCCGGTGGCGGAACTTGATGAGATGGCATGTTCTGCGCTGAATGAGCTTAGCAATATGATTATGGGTAATACAGCAACTATTTTTTCAACCCAGGGAAAAATTATTGATATTACGCCGCCGATTGCGATGGCAGGCGCCGGTCTTAAGATGCAGTCGGATATTTCACCAATTGTTGTGCCGCTTTTATTGGATGGCGCAGAATATATCAAATTGTACATATGTGTCTATGAAGAAGACTGACGAATGAAAGGGTAGGAAAGATATGAACAAAATTATTGGCAAAGGAATTACCTTTGATGATGTGCTGCTGGTGCCGGCATATTCGGAGGTGATACCGAATGATGTTGATTTGAGGACGCAGCTTACAAAGAAGATTCAATTACAGATTCCGCTTATGAGTTCCGGAATGGATACCGTGACGGAACACAGAATGGCAATCGCGATGGCGCGACAGGGCGGCATAGGAGTCATTCACAAAAATATGTCCATTGAGGAACAGGCGGAAGAAGTCGATAAAGTAAAGCGTTCTGAAAATGGCGTCATTACGGATCCTTTTTCCCTGACTCCGGACAATACATTGGATGATGCAGATAAGCTGATGGCAAAATTCCGCATTTCCGGTGTGCCGATCTGTGAGGGAACGAAACTGGTTGGTATTATTACAAACCGGGATCTTAAGTTTGAGACGGATTACAACAAAAAAATCAAAGAATCCATGACGACAGAAGGTCTGATTACGGCAAAAGAGGGAATTACTTTAGATGAGGCAAAGAAGGTACTTGCGGCAGCCCGCAAGGAAAAACTTCCAATTGTAGATGATGATTTCAACTTAAAAGGTCTGATTACAATTAAAGATATTGAGAAGACGATTAAGTACCCAAATTCTGCAAAAGATTCGCAGGGAAGGCTTCTGTGCGCAGCAGCGGTTGGCGTTACTCCGGACATTACAGACCGTGTGGATGAGTTAGTGGCATCCAAAGTGGATGCGATTGTCATTGATACGGCACATGGACATTCAGCGAATGTATTAAAGACGTTCAAACTGATTCGTGAAAAATATCCGGATTTGCAGGTGATTGCCGGTAATGTTGCGACCAGAAGTGGAGCAGAGGCAATGATTAAAATGGGAGTCGATGCAGTGAAGATTGGTATCGGACCAGGTTCCATCTGTACCACCCGTGTCGTTGCAGGTATTGGCGTTCCTCAGATTACGGCAATTATGGATGCCTATGATGTGGCGAAAGAATATGGAATACCGGTGATTGCAGATGGCGGAATCAAATATTCCGGTGATATTACGAAAGCGCTTGCAGCAGGCGCAAATGTTTGCATGATGGGCAGTCTGTTTGCCGGTACGGATGAGTCTCCGGGTGAGTTTGAGTTATATCAGGGACGTAAGTACAAAGTATATCGGGGAATGGGTTCCATTGCTGCTATGGAGAATGGAAGCAAAGACCGTTATTTCCAGGCGAATGCGAAGAAATTAGTTCCGGAAGGCGTAGAAGGCCGTGTGGCATATAAGGGTACCGTGGAAGATACGGTCTTCCAGCTGATGGGAGGACTTCGTTCCGGCATGGGATATTGTGGCGCCAAGACAATAGAGGATTTGCATGAGAATGCGCAGTTTGTTGAGATTTCAGCAGCATCCCTTAAGGAGAGCCATCCGCATGATATTCAGATTACGAAAGAAGCACCGAATTATTCTGTTGAATAATTGTCATAGTTTTTAATGATGGAAGCAGGCGGGCGCATCTGTGGCTTTGGGGTCACGGGTGTGAACGCCGTTTGTTTTTAAGCAGGGGAAAGGGTAGCATGAAGAAAAGAATATTATTTGTCATGATGGTTCTGCTTGGATGCGCAGGTCAGATAAAACCGGTGCAGGCACAGACGGATGCCATAGAGGAAGAGCAGGGCATCATTGTTTCAAGCACAGACGAATTTTATCAGGCGATAAGCCGGCAGGTAAGGGATCACAAAGACGTTATGTATTATGATACCTATCAGGGGACATTGGGAGCAGATTATCAGAAAATCTTGAGTGAGTATGAGTATTACCACAATGTGGACGATCTGCCGGAAAGCGGAAGTTATCTGGCATATTATTTGAAACATATAGAAATGGTGTTTTATGAGGGGAGCTTCACGGAGAAGCGCAACCTGCGGATCGAGGTCAGGCTGACCTACAAATATGACAAGCAGGATGTGGATGCGTATTTCCAACATATGAAGGAACTGGCGGCAGAGTTAAAAAAAGAGTCAGATTATGAGAGCGTGAAGGCGGTTCACGATTATCTGATTCGGAACTATGATTATGATTACCTGCATCAGAATTATTTGGACTATGAAGGATATCTGACTGGCAAAATGGTCTGTCAGGGATATTGCATGGCGGCATTTATTCTGCTGGCAGAGATGGATATACCGGTAAGGATCGTAGTCGGCGCTTCCGAGGATTATGAGGCGGATTCCGACCATGCATGGAATGTGGTAAAGGTGGATGGGTATTGGTATAACATGGATGTGACATGGGATGATGAAGGCGGATATAAACCACCGGACTATCGGTTCTTTTTAAAGAGTGATGCAGACTTTTACAAACATACCAGAGAGGGATGGTATGATTATGACAGGGAGATGGCATTGGTTTCCTATTCCATGCCCAAAACCGTAACTCCCGGTTCTTTGATACCGGTGGCAGCGGTAATTGTCCTTGTCTTTGTATTTGTGCGGAACAGGGTATTAAACAGAGAGAAGGACAATGAAATGTAGCCCTGCGGACAGCAGAAATCAGACCGGAATGAAAACAGCCTGGCTGTATGCTGTCCGCAAATGCGGCATACGTTTTCATGGGAAAGCTATTTTGTAAGTTCAGACATTTCCTTATCCGTGTATGGAGCCAGTTCCAAACGGATAAAAAATCCCTGTTCCTCCCCACATGCAGGACATTCCTTTGGCGCTTCGTTTGCCAGTGTCGTGAAACCGCAGTTTAAACACATCCATTGGGTGGATACATCGGATACAAAAAGCTTATTCTCTTCCATCCACTCGGCAAATTTGGAAAAGCGGTCAGCATGCATTTTTTCTACACGTCCGATCATAAAGAATGTTCTTGCGATGTCATCAAATCCTTCCTGGCGCGCAGTTTCTTCAAATTCCTTATATACATTTTCATGTTCTTCCCGTTCGTTGTGTTCTGCCATACGCAGAAGATCGGTATAGGATTCACTGATATCCACCGGATACGTTCCGTCAATTTCAATGTTTTCCCCGGACAGCTCACTTAGCAGATTGTAAAAGATTTTTCCGTGCGCCAGCTCCTGGTCTGCGGTGAAGCGAAATACATAATCAAGGACATATAAATGCTCCTTACGCGCCTGCTCACTGGCATAGGTATAACGGTTCCGTGCCTGGGACTCGCCTGCAAAGGCGCGCATAAGATTCTCTTTCGTTTTGCTGTTTTTAAAATCAACTGCCATAAAAAACTCCTTTCGGATGATAAATTTGTCGTTAAGAGTATTGCCCCGGTTTTGGGTTTTAAATCATGGAAATATGTGGTATACTGTTACAAAAGCAATACACATATAGTTAGGAAAAGAATTTATGGGAAAAAAGAGAAAAATCGGGATGAATTTTGCGCTGCAGGCGACGATACTGGCAGTTGCGAGCATTGTATCAAAGTTAATCGGAATGATTTATAACATTCCATTTGCCAATATATTAAAAGAAGAAGGAAATGGCTACTATGGGCGGGCGCAGACGATTTATGCGCTGATTTTGCTAATCGCCACATTTAGTATTCCGGTCGCAATTTCCAAAATTATGGCAGAGCGGATTGAAAAGGGGGAATACCGGAATGTAAGAAGAATATTCCGTGGTTCGATGGTATATGTATTGATTGTGGGAGGGATTGCCGCAATCATTACCTATGTCTTTGCGCCTTATATGGTGAAAGAGGTGCAAAATGCGGTATTATCGCTTCGGATGCTTGCCCCTACCGTTTTTCTGTCGGGCTTTTTAAGTGTTTACCGGGGATATTATCAGGCATATGGGAATATGGTGCCGACTTCCATCTCACAGATTGTGGAACAGATTTTTAATGCGGTTGTGAGTATTGCGGCAGCTTTGGCGCTGATAAAATGGGCAGCAGCGAACGGCATGACAGACAGTGAAATTGCCAGGTACGGAGCGGCAGGCGGCACGATCGGAACCGGAGTGGCGGTGCTTGCAGGACTTGTATATATGATGTTTTTGTTCCACAGTGAGCGAAAGGAGCTGGATGAGAGAATCAAAGCGGATACGACAAGTGAGCTTTTGTCTTACAGGCAGGTTATCAAACTGCTTTTAATGATAGCGACTCCGATTATTTTCAGTTCCTTTATTTACAACGTCAATGTTACTCTGGATATGAAGGTTTTTGACTGGCTGTTCGCAAAGACAGGGGCTGATGAGGCAGTGATCTCTGCGCAGTATGCCCTGTATAACCGCTATTATATGGTATTGGCAAATGTGCCGATTGCTATGGCGGCAGCAGTGGCTTCTGCCATTATTCCGAGAGTATCCAGTTCCTATTCGGAGGGGAATGTCACAGAATGCAACCGGCGCATACAGCAGTCTTTGGAGCTTGCGGCAACGTTGACGATGCCATGCGCAGTCGGTTTTGCGGTGCTGGCAAAGCCGATTGTCCGGCTGATTTATTATAATTTATCTAAAGACAGCACCGATACCGTAGCCATACTCTTGATTTCAGGTGGTTTATCCATTGTACTATATGGAATATCCAGCGTGTTAAATGGCGTATTGCAGGGAATCGGGAAGGTAAATATACCGGTTATCAGTGCAGCATCCGCACTGGTTCTGCATGTCTTTTTGCTGATACCGCTTTTGCTTTTTACGGACTTGGGCGTATATTCGCTGATTTTCGCAACGCTGCTTTATGTAGTGATTATTATTGTGATAAATATAAGGGCAGTCAGGAATACACTGGGATTTAAAATGCAGTGGAAATCGGCAGTATGGGTTCCGCTTGGCTCCTCTTTTGTGATGGGAGTGGTTGCGGTTATCGTGTATATGGGGTGCCATGCGTTATGCATTTATGTGATGGGGCAGCGCATGGCAAATGCAGTGGCAGTGGCGATTGCCATTATCGTTGCAGCGCTATCCTATTTTATAGCGATTATAAAATTTGGAGGCTATACAAAGGAGAGGCTGGAAGCATTTCCGAAGGGGGCGGCGCTTGCAAAGATTGCCGCAAAATTCCACCTGTTATCCTAGTTACACTTAACATTTGTCCGGCGTACACTGGGATGAACGTACAACGGATAGAAATACAATGAAAAAAGTCAGGGGAAACTGACAGAAAGAATGGGGGTATTTGTTATGAAACTAACATTTATTGGAGCCGACCATGAGGTGACGGGAAGCTGTCATTGCTTACAGGCATGCGGGAAAAACATTTTAGTGGATTGTGGAATGGAGCAGGGTACAGATGTGTATGAGAACCAGGAACTTCCGGTCAATCCATCGGAGGTCGATTACATACTGTTGACACATGCGCACATTGACCATTCCGGTCTGCTGCCGTTGATGTATGCGAAAGGCTTCCGTGGGAGCGTATATACGACAAAGGCGACGACAGACCTCTGCCAGATTATGCTGCGTGACAGTGCGCATATTCAGGAATTTGAGGCGGAGTGGAGAAACCGCAAGGCGAAAAGAGCCGGTGGCGAGGAATATGTTCCGCTGTACAGCATGAATGATGCCATTGGGGTATTAGAACATTTTGTGCCGTGCCAGTATGATGAGACGATTGAACTTGCGGAGGGAATCCGGGTACGCTTTTCGGATGTAGGGCATCTGTTAGGCTCCGCCAGTATTGAGGTTTGGATGACAGAGGAAGATACCTCGAAGAAGATCGTCTTTTCCGGTGATATCGGCAATATCAACCAGCCGATTATTAAGGATCCGCAATATTTAAAAGAAGCGGATTATGTGGTGATGGAGTCCACCTACGGAGACCGGAATCATGGCGGAACGCCGGATTATGTGGCAGAGCTTAGCCGGATTATCCGGGAAACATTTGATAAGGGCGGAAATGTTGTGATTCCATCTTTTGCGGTCGGAAGAACACAGGAGCTTCTATACTTTATCCGCAAGATAAAATACGATAATCTGTTACCGGAATATGACGGGTTTGAGGTGTATGTGGACAGCCCGCTGGCGATAGAGGCAACCAGCATCTTTCAGAAGAATGTGGAGAGCTGTTTTGATGAGGAGGCAATGGATCTGGTTCGGCAGGGAATTAACCCGATTTCGTTTCCGGGGCTTAAGACTTCTGTTACCAGTGATGATTCCAAAGCAATTAACTTTGATCTGAAGCCGAAGGTGATTATCTCGGCATCCGGTATGTGCGAGGCAGGGCGGATACGGCATCATCTAAAGCATAATCTCTGGAGAAAAGAAAGCACCATCTTATTTGTCGGATACCAGGCGCACGGAACACTGGGACGAAGCGTTTTAGAGGGAGCGCCAAGCGTCAAGCTGTTTGGCGAACAGATTGAGGTGAAGGCAAGAATTGAAAAATTAGACGGTATCAGCGGGCATGCAGACCAGGAAGGCTTATTAAAGTGGCTTCATTCTTTTGAACCAAAGCCAAAGGTATTTGTGGTACACGGTGAAGATTTGGTGTGTGAGCATTTCAAGAAAATGATTCAGGAAGAGGGCTACGAGGCGATTGCTCCGTTTTCCGGCGCAGAGTTTGACCTGGCAACCGATGAATTGCTGTCTAAGGGTGTCGTAACCAAGAAGGTTAAGGTCAGCCAGAAAGCATTCAGGGCGCAGGCAATCTTTGACCGTCTGGTGGCAGCCGGCAACCGCCTGCTTGTGGTAATCGCGCATAATAAGGGTGGCGCAAATAAGGATTTGGTAAGGTTTACAGACCAGATTAACAGTCTGTGCGATAAGTGGGACAGATAGTTTTGCAATTGCGGAAATTAGGCGCCATTTCTTGACAAAAGGGGATTGTGTGGTACAATAGACAAGTTAAGGAAACAATGGAAAATCTTTATATATGGAAGGTTTGAGGAAGGGAATATCCCTTTACGATACAATTAGGAGGATATGAGAATGGCAACAGCATATAATCATAAGCTGATCGAAGGCAAATGGCGTGAAAACTGGAAAAAGAACCCAATCAATGTGGAGGACGGTAACAAACCAAAATATTACTGTCTGGATATGTTTCCATATCCGTCCGGCAATGGGTTACATGTCGGTCACTGGCGAGGGTATGTAATCAGTGATGTATGGAGCCGTTATAAGATGATGCAGGGATACTACCTGATTCATCCGATGGGATGGGATGCATTTGGTCTTCCGGCGGAGAACTATGCGATTCAAAATGGCGTCCATCCGGCAATTTCGACAGCGGAGAATGTAGCCAACATTAAAAGGCAGATTAATGAGATTGCAGCCATCTATGACTGGGATAGAGAAGTAAATACCACGGATCCGAATTACTATAAGTGGACACAGTGGATTTTTGTAAAGATGTTTAAGGAAGGTCTCGCCTATGAGAAGCAGATGCCGATTAACTGGTGTCCGTCCTGCAAGACCGGTCTCGCCAACGAAGAGGTTGTGGATGGTAAATGCGAGCGCTGCCACAGCGAGGTGACAAAGAAGAATCTTCGCCAGTGGATGTTGAAGATTACAGCTTACGCAGACCGTCTGCTGGCAGATCTGGATAAATTAGACTGGCCGGAAAAGGTTAAGAAAATGCAGTCAGACTGGATCGGCAAATCCTATGGCGCAGAGGTTGATTTTAAAGTAGACGGCATGGAGGAGAAGATTACCGTTTATACGACCCGTCCGGATACTTTATGGGGCGCAACCTTTATGGTATTGGCGCCGGAACATGAATTGGCTGGTAAGCTTGCGACAGACGAGACGAGAGAAGCTGTTGAAAAGTATATCTATGATGCATCCATGAAGTCAAATGTTGACCGTATGCAGGATAAGGAAAAGACGGGTGTGTTTACCGGATCTTATGCGATTAATCCACTCAATAATGAGAAGACGCCGATTTGGTTATCGGATTATGTATTGGCGGATTATGGCACGGGGGCAATCATGTGCGTGCCGGCGCATGATGACCGTGACTTTGCGTTCGCTAAGAAATTTGATCTGCCAATTATCCAGGTTATTGCGAAGGATGGGCAGGAAATAGAGAATATGGAGGAGGCTTATACAGAGGCAAATGGCATGATGATTAATTCCGGTGAATGGAATGGTTTAGAGTCTGCTGTACTGAAAAGAGAAGCTCCCGAAATGATTGAGAAGATGGGATATGGTAAAAAGACAACCAACTATAAGCTGCGTGACTGGGTATTTTCCCGCCAAAGATACTGGGGTGAGCCGATTCCGATTGTGCATTGCCCGGATTGTGGCCCGGTTGCAGTACCGGAGGAGCAGCTTCCTGTATTGCTTCCTGATGTTGAGAAATATGAGCCGACCGGAACCGGTGAGTCGCCGCTTGCAGCGATTGATTCATGGGTGAATACGACATGTCCGTGCTGTAATAAGCCGGCAAAGCGTGAGACGAATACCATGCCGCAGTGGGCGGGTTCTTCATGGTATTTCCTGCGCTATGTGGACAACAAGAATGAGAAAGAACTGGTGAACAGGGAAAAGGCAGATAAGTATCTGCCGGTTGATATGTATATCGGCGGTGTAGAGCATGCGGTACTGCACCTGTTATATGCCCGTTTCTATACCAAGTTCCTGCACGATATTGGCGTGGTTGATTTTGATGAGCCGTTCAAAAAATTGTTTAACCAGGGAATGATTTGCGGACGTGACAGGGAGACCGGCGCAGCGACTAAGATGAGTAAATCGCTTGGAAATATCGTATCACCGGATGATATGGTAAATGACTATGGCTGTGATGCGCTTCGCATGTACGAGCTGTTTATCGGGCCACCGGAGTTAGATTCCATCTGGGATGACAGAGGAATTGACGGGGTATACCGTTTCCTTTCCCGTTTTTACAATATGGCGGTTAAGAACATTGAGCATCCGGGAGCAGAGACACCGGAGCTTGTGAAACTGCGCAATAAGATGGTATACGATATCACCACGCGTTTGGAGAGTTTCAGCCTGAATACGGTTGTGTCCGGATTTATGGAGTACAACAATAAGCTTGTGGAGCTGACAAAGAAGGATGGCGTCGATTTGGAGACATTGAAGACGATTACCCGTTTGATTGCTCCGTTTGCGCCGCATATCGGCGAAGAACTCTGGGAAAAGCTTGGCGGTGAAGGTACTGTATTTTATTCCGGATGGCCGACCTATGACGAGTCAGCCATGAAAGAGGATACGATTACGGTGCCGGTTCAGATTAATGGCAAGACCCGCGCCACGATAGACATCGCAGCAGATGCAGACAAAGATTCCGTGATTGCAGCCGGTAAGGAAGCAGTTGCGGAGAAGCTTGCCGGTCTTAATATTAGCAAAGAGATTTATGTTCCGGGTAAAATTGTGAATATTGTAGCAAAATAGAGGAAGTTTTGACAGACAGGGAAGCGCGTGCCTGTCTAACCTGAAAATGTGAGGAAAAAAGAATGAGAGTATTCCAAAGTATGAAAAATGTTATTGTTTTCGTTATCTGGGTTATTGCATTCGCAGCATGTCTGCTTCACGGTGAGACAGCCTTCGCAAAAAAATATTATTCCCTGCAGGAAATCGGATTATCGGGATGCACAACGGATGATGTAGATTATGGAATTTTGTCTGTGAAAGGAAAAACAGTCAAATATGTAAAATACAGACTGTCCAAACAGACAAAGCGCTGGGTACAGGTTGGGGAGATCAGGACAGCGAAACTGACCTCAAAGACAAAGTACTATATGGGAAATGCCAATAAAGTCTCTTCCACTGTTAAGGGCGGCAGCTCGAAAAAGCAGACGGCAAAGAAGAAGATGAGAAGAGCAAATCATAATATTGATACGGAAAAATGGATTACGAGGACAAATAAAAGCAAAATGAAAAACAGCTTATGTTCGAGAAATAATGAAATCTGTATTTCAAAAGGGAAAATTACAAAAATAATAGTAAATATTGCTTACTAAACAAGGGAGTATATCATGGCGGATTTGAGAAAGGAAATCGAAAAGAGACGGACATTTGCAATTATTTCCCATCCGGATGCAGGCAAGACTACTTTGACAGAAAAATTCCTTCTGTTCGGTGGCGCAATTAATACAGCCGGTTCTGTCAAAGGAAAGGCAAACTCAAAGTATGCCGTTTCTGACTGGATGGATATCGAGAAGGAGAGAGGAATTTCGGTTACCTCCTCTGTATTGCAGTTTGAATATGACGGCTATTGCATTAATATTTTGGATACGCCGGGACATCAGGATTTTTCGGAGGACACTTACCGCACACTGATGGCTGCGGATTCTGCGGTGATGGTGATTGATGCATCAAAAGGCGTGGAAGCGCAGACGATTAAGCTTTTTAAGGTATGTGTCATGCGCCATATTCCCATTTTCACGTTTATCAATAAAATGGATCGGGATGCAAAGGATACGTTTGAACTGTTAGATGATATTGAAAATGTATTAGGGATACAGACGTGCGCCGTGAACTGGCCGATCGGCTCCGGCAAAGAGTTTAAGGGCGTCTATGACAGGGAAACGAGGGTCGTTTCCAGATTTCAGGCGGTATCGACCGGAGGGGCAAAGAAGGCAGCGGAGACGGATTATTCGATAGATGATGCAGGTTTGCAGGCGGATATCGGTGAAATCCTCTATAACCGGTTGATGGAGGAAGTGGAACTGTTAGATGGAGCAAGCGAGCCTTTGGATATCGAGAAGGTAAGCAGGGGGGAACTCACTCCCGTATTTTTTGGCTCTGCCTTGAATACGTTTGGCATCGAGACATTTTTGAATCATTTTTTGAAGATGACAACGCCGCCGCTTCCACGCATGTCAAATGAAGGTCTGATCGATCCGATGAGTGAGGATTTTTCGGCATTTGTTTTTAAAATCCAGGCAAATATGAATAAAGCGCATCGTGACCGTATTGCATTTATCAGGATTTGTTCCGGCAGGTTTGACGCCGGTAAGGATATCTACCATGTACAGAGTAAGCGTAAAATGAAGCTGTCCCAGCCGCAGCAGCTTATGGCGCAGGACCGGAAGATTGTAGAGGAGGCTTATGCCGGGGATGTCATTGGGGTGTTCGATCCGGGCATTTTTTCGATTGGTGACACGTTATGTAAACCTGGAAAGAAGTACGAGTACGAGGGGATTCCGACCTTTGCGCCGGAGCATTTCTCGAGAGTGGTGCAGCTTAATACCATGAAGAGAAAACAGTTTGTCCAGGGCGTTACCCAGTTAGCGCAGGAGGGCGCCATCCAGATTTTTCAGGAGTACACGGCAGGGATGTCAGAGATTATTGTAGGCGTGGTTGGCGTCCTGCAATTTGAAGTGTTAAAGTACCGCCTGGAAAATGAATATGGCTGTGAGATTAAGCTTGAGCCGTTACCGTATAATTTTATAAGGTGGATCAAAGACCCGGCTACGGATGTAAATTCCTTAAAGCGTGTGAACGAGGTTAAGAAGGTAAAGGATATGAAGGGGAATCCGCTGTTGTTATTTACAAACCAGTGGACAATCAATACGGTTTTGGAATACAACGAAGGTCTGGAGCTTTTGGAATTTAGGAAGGATTAGTTATAAGCATACCGGCAAACAGTCAGCTATCCGTATCTTTTAAAAGACACGGATAGCTGACTGTTTGCCTTCTTAATGAGAAAGAAATCCCATGAGCATATCGACTTTCTGGCATTCTGCCGGCGACATGTTCTCCTTTAGTATATTGATGAGCAGACGGCTTTCCTCTTTCGTAAAACCCAGATGCCGTTTCCCTAATTCCCTGTTGATGTTCATAACCTTTGGCAGCATCATCTCAAGCGGCATATTCCGTGAACCCTGCACCATCTCCTGAATGATTTGCTGTTTGAGGGGATGTAGATTCTGAAATTCTTTGGTAGAGGCAAAATCATTAAAATCCATTTATATTCTCCTTTTCAATTTGATTATCATATTCTGAAAATAACCGGTTCATGCGATCATCAAAACCGGTGGCATCGGGTGGGGGAAAGCCTCCCATTCCAAAGGACGGAAAAGGGTTTGGTGTTTCGGGTGGAAACTCCGGATTCATGCCCGGGAAACCATTTTCTGCCATGCCCATCAGCATTTGCAGCATATCCGGAGACATTCCGGTAAAGGAGGCAAGCATATCGGCAGGGCTGTTGTTGGTATTATGTAAACTGAATTGTTCTATCATATCTGCATTTTGCAGGGTATTTATGATGAGGCGGATTTCATGGAATTTGATGAACAGCGCGAGAGGAAGCTTGAATGGATAGTCAACATAGGGGATCAGCATTTCTAACATGGACAGGCTGCTGCTTCCGGTAATTTGGGAGAGCGGATGCTGCTTGTTGTAATCCATTTTTAGCCTCCATGAAATATACTTCTCTTTAGTATATGCAAAAAGTTGACGGTTATGAAAAAATAACGTATAATGATAACATGTTTTTGGATGCGGATGATCGGATATGGGGGTGGTATTTTGGGTTTTGAAAGAGATGATTCGGTAAAACATTCTATTATATTTGTTTGTATTTCTGTGCTGCTTATCAGTTTGAGTTTTTCCCTGCTCAAAACCCGTATTCCGGGAATCGTTCTATCCACGTGTATTATCAGCTTTGTGGAGGTTAGCAGGCGGCGGAACAGCCAGCAGATATACAAGATTGCCTTTGTGGATGAGCTTACGCAGCTGCCGAATCTGGATCAGATGAGCAAAATGATTGACAGTAAAATCCGGAACAGGGAGGCATTCATTCTGGCGGTTTTTGATGTGAAGAATTTTAAGCTGATTAATGATTTATGGGGCTATGAAATGGGAGATGCCTATCTTTGTTTCGTGGGAGATAAGCTGAAGGAATTTGCAGATGTCTTTGAGTTTGCATGCCGTTGCGAGAATGATGTATTTGCAGTTATTGTCAAAAACAGTTCCATTGCAGTCTGCGAGGACATCATGGAGACCTTGTTTAAAGAAATAGGCTCGTTGCCGGACAACGAAAACTACCATGTACAGTACTCCTGCGGATTGGTTCAGCAGGAGGGAAATTATGATAGCGCATATGTGATGTTTGACTGTGCGAAGATTGCGAAGGCAAATGCAAAGAAGCACCAGGGCAAGAATATTATGGTCTATGATGACTATGCAAAGGAAGAGATGATCCGGAGGCAGCAGCTTAAGGATGATTTGCAGGAAGCATTGGATAATGAAGAATTTGTCGTATATCTTCAGCCAAAATATAATTTAAGGGATGACACGTTAGCCGGGGCAGAAGCTTTGATTCGCTGGAATTACAAGCATAAGGAATTTCTTCCGCCAAATCAGTTTGTGCCGGTTTTTGAAGAGGATGGTTCGATTGGTCTGATTGACCAGTTCGTATTGAAGAAAGTCAGTGAGAAGTTCAGACAGTGGATGGAGGAAGGTTATGAACTGTTACCGATTTCTGTGAATGTCTCCCGTGTACAGCTCACAAATCGGAACCTGGTGAAGAATATTGCCGATACAGTCAGGGAACAGGAAGTTCCGTTTGAATACATTGATTTGGAACTTACGGAAAGCGCTGCATTTGACAATATGAAGTATCTGTTGGATACAATGGGTGAAATCGAACAGATTGGTTTCCGGCTTTCGATGGATGATTTTGGTACAGGCTATTCTTCGCTTGGCTTGCTGCGGAAAATGCCGCTTAATATTTTGAAGCTGGATAAAAGTTTCGTGGATGGTTATGTAAATGAAGAATGTGAAAAGGAACGGTTGATGATTTGCGATATTATCAATATGGCGCATCATTTAGGAATCACTGTCATAGCAGAGGGTGTGGAGACAAAAGTTCAGCGGGATATGCTGCGGGATGCAGGCTGTGAAATTGTGCAGGGTTTTTATTATAGCAAACCGATTCCGATTGAGGAGTATGAAAAACTGCTTCGCAGAGTGGATATGGAAGCAGCAGCTTGTGAAGAGGCAATGGCATAGGATTTAGAAGTTTACATAATATAAAAAGCGGTTACACTGGATAAAGACAATGTAGCTGCTTTTTTTAATCTGCGCGCCGGGCAAAGGCAGAATATGGAATTTAGTGAGGTACAGTATGGATTTGGAACAGTTTTATAACGGAAATGAATGGCAAGCATATCATTATTTTGGAGCGCATATCCTGTCAGAGGGGGTCGTGTTCCGGGTATATGCGCCAAGAGCAAAGAAGGTAATGTTAATTGGTTCCTTCAATGGGTGGCTTGGCAGGGAAATGCATGAAAATGGCAGGGGAGGCGTTTTTACGCTTACAGTGCCGGATGCCGGCGAGGGGGATCTGTACAAATTCCGCATTTACCATCATGACGGAACGTGGACGGATAAGGCAGATCCCTATGGATTTTCTATGGAGCTAAGACCGTGTTCCGCATCTGTTGTGGCAGACATGCAAAATCATATGTTTGATGATGAAGAGTGGATGGCAAAACGTTCCAAGTGTTATGATAAACCGATGCATATCTATGAGATGCATTTTGGCTCATGGAAGGCGAAGGGCGACCGCTGGTACCGTTATGAGGAACTTGCCGGTGACCTGATACCTTATTTGAAGGAAATGGGTTATACGCATATTGAAATTATGCCGTTAAATGAACATCCAATGGATGAGTCGTGGGGGTACCAGAGTACAGGCTTTTTTGCCCCTACCTCGAGATATGGAACGCCGACGGGGCTTAAAAAGTTTGTAAATTCCTGCCATCAGGCTGGCATTGGAGTGATTCTTGATTTTGTCATGGTGCATTTTGCAGTGGATGAATATGGGCTTTCCCGTTTTGACGGAACCCCTCTTTACGAAATTCCTTTTGAAGATGTGCAGCGCAGTGAATGGGGTTCTTATAATTTTGCCCACGGAAGGGGTGAAGTGGCAAGCTTTTTAAAATCCTGCGCAAATTACTGGCTTTCGGAATATCATTTTGACGGGCTGC
The DNA here is from genome assembly GCA_023664325.1 of Clostridium sp. Taxonomy (GTDB): domain Bacteria; phylum Bacillota; class Clostridia; order Lachnospirales; family Lachnospiraceae; genus CAG-590. Next base: position 49,251 of record JAMPFS010000002.1, on the reverse strand, counting down.
GGATGGATGCAGTCTCGAATATCATACATTGGCAGGGGCGGGAAAACCGCGGCATCAATCAGGAGGCGCTTCGTTTTATACAAAGTCTGAATCAGGGTTTACATAATATCCATCCTTCCGTGATACTGGTTGCCGAGGATTCCACGAATTATTTAAAGGTAACGGCGCCTGTCGAATATGGAGGTCTGGGATTTGATTATAAATGGGATTTGGGTTTTATGCATGATACTCTGCGGTTTTTTGGTTATCCTATGGAGGAGAGAAGAAAACATTATGATGATCTCTGGTTTTCCATGCACTATTTCAGCAACGAGCTTTATCTGCTTCCGTTTTCGCATGACGAGGTGGTTCATGGCAAAAAGACGATTTTAGATAAGATGTATGGTGATTACGAAGATAAATTTCATCAATGCCGTGCAATGTTTGCCTATATGCTGTGCCATCCGGGGAAAAAACTTAATTTTATGGGAAATGAAATCGGACAGTTCCGGGAATGGGCGCATTACCGGCCACAGGATTTTGAGGAGCTTGCGGGTTTTCCGATCCACCAGGCATTTATCAGGTTTTTCCGTGATATGAATCAGATTTATCTGGCAAATCAGGCGCTGCATGTGGAAGAGTATAATACTGGTTGTTTTTCTTATGTGGAAGCCGGCGCAGGGGAAGCGCTTGTGTACGCATTTATGCGGAATGCGGGCGGGCAGAGAATATTGGCGGTATTCAATTTCAGTGATGCGCGCTATGATGCATATATGCTGCGGATAGAGGGAAACCATATGCTGTATGAGCTTTTAAATACCAACTGGGAGATATATGGTGGAACGGAGCAGCCGCAAAAAGAGCATATTCCGGTGATGAATGGGAGATGCCATATAAGGCTTTTGCCGTTTTGCGGAAGGGTGTTTGTCATAGAATGAAAAAAGGGTTGCGTTGCGGTACAAAATATGATAATTTTTATTTTACAATAAATATCATTTAAAGGAGGGCTTTTATTATGACATTTAATTATGTAATCACAGACGAGGTAGGCATTCATGCCAGACCGGCAGGTTTATTGGTGAAGGCGGCAAAAGAACTTGGTTCAAAAGTGACGGTTGCATGTAACGGAAAGAGCGCAGATGCAACCAAGTTGATGATGCTGATGAGTTTAGGCGTCAAGCAGGGTATGGAAGTTACCGTCACGGTCGAGGGTGACAACGAGGCGGCAGATGGAGAGACAATCAAGAAGTTCTTCGAGGAAAATCTGTAATCAATAAGTAATTGCGGAACTTACCAGACAGCAGATCGGAGGATAGAAAGAATGGAACAGTATAATGGTAAATCTATATTTAATGGCGTTGCTATTGGTAAAATTTTGTTTTATTCTAAGAATCAGCAGCAGGTAAAGCGGGAGAAGGCTGCGGATGTGGAAGCGGAAGTGGCAAGGTATGAGGCTGCGAAGTCAACTGCCATTGAGCAATTAGGGGCTTTATATGACAAAGCGGTTACAGAAGTTGGCGAGGTCAATGCACAGATTTTTGAAGTGCATCAAATGATGCTTGAGGATGATGATTATAACGATTCTGTCTACAACATGATTCGCCAGCAGGAGGTAAATGCAGAATATGCGGTAGCGGTAACAGGGGATAACTTCTCTGAAATGTTTGCCAATATGGATGATGAATATTTCAAGGCGCGCTCCATTGATGTCAAAGATATTTCGGAACGGGTGGTAACCGTGCTTCAGGGCGGCAATGCCGGTGGTGAGATTGGTGATGAGCCGGTCATTATTGTGGCAGAGGATTTGGCGCCGAGTGAGACGGTACAGATGGATAAGTCAAAACTTCTCTCCTTTGTAACAAGGCTGGGATCTTCCAATTCCCATACTGCTATTTTGGCGCGCACGATGAATATTCCGGCATTGATTGGCGTGGAAATCAGTGAGGCGTGGAATGGCAGGATGGCAATCGTGGATGGATACAAGGGAATTCTCTATATTGATCCGACACAGGACATTTTAGATGAGATGAAGCAGAAGCAGGCAGAGGATATGAAACAGAGAGAGCTTTTGCAGACATTGAAGGGCAAGGAGAATGTGACAAAGAGCGGGCAGCATATTAAATTGTATGCCAATATTGGAAATGTATCGGATTTAGCTTCTGTGCTTCAGAATGATGCGGCAGGCATCGGTTTATTCCGAAGCGAATTTTTATACTTAGAGTCTGCGGACTATCCGACAGAAGAAGAGCAGTTCCTTGCGTATAAACAGGTGGCAGAGACAATGGCAGGAAAAAAGGTTATCATTCGGACGCTGGATATTGGCGCAGATAAGCAGGTAGATTATTTCAATATGGAACATGAAGATAATCCGGCTATGGGCTATCGTGCCATCCGTATCTGCCTGATGGAGCAGGAGATTTTTAAGACGCAGCTCCGCGCGCTGTTTCGAGCCAGCGCATTTGGCAATATTGCCATCATGTATCCCATGATTATCTCGGTAGATGAGGTAAAGCAGATTAAGCAGATGGCAGATGAGGTGAAGAAAGAGTTAGATGATGCCGGTATCCGGTATGGTGATGTGGAACAGGGCATTATGATAGAGACGCCGGCAGCGGTTATGATTAGTGATCTGCTGGCAAAGGAGGTTGATTTCTTCAGCATTGGCACCAATGATCTGACGCAGTATACACTGGCAATCGACCGGCAAAATGCCAAGCTGGATCCGTTCTATAATTCACACCATGAGGCGGTGCTGCGCATGATTAAGATGGTAGTGGACAATGCGCATGCAGCGGGCATATGGGCTGGTATTTGTGGAGAATTAGGCGCAGATACAACACTGACGGATACCTTCCTGGATATGGGCGTAGATGAGCTTTCTGTATCACCAGGCTTTGTGCTCCCGGTGAGAAAAATGATCCGGGAACACGAGTAATGAAAAAGGGGAAATCCGCAGCCATTTAACATTCCACATCTAAATGGTTTACCGGAAGGTATACCGGAAGTCCGTTTTGATATGGTATCTTCGGTTCACCGGAAATAAGTGGCGACAGGTAATGAAGGAGTGCGGGAGTGACATCATTTCCAGCTTCCGCAATCCATTCCCTGGGAACAGATTTTGCTTGGTTTGCAATCTGGTCGATATCTGCATATCCAATCTCACATCTGTAAGGGGAATTGGAAATGCGGTTTAGTATCATCATGCATTTTGTATTGCCTTTTGTGGCTTCTGTAACAGCCTGTCTGCCAAGCGCTGCTGCTTCGTTTAGATCCGTCAGGGAAGCGCAGTGACCGGCAGCGCGTTGTAATACGTTAATCTCAATCGAACGACATTTCACGTTAATTTCTTCCTTTATGATATATTCGAGGCATTTGCCGGTGCCGCTGAGCTGGGAATGGCCGAACTGGTCATTTTTGGCGGTGGAAGCGCTGATATAACTGCCTTTCTCATCACGGATTCCCTCGGAAACTGCGATAATGACATTGTTGCGTCTGGCAAGCTGTGTCTTTACATCTTCCAAAAAATGTTGCTTATCAAATACGGCTTCCGGCAGATAAACGAGGTGTGGCGCAGTGTTGTATTCATTGCGGGCAAGGGCAGAAGCAGCGGTAAGCCATCCCGCATCACGCCCCATAATCTCTAAAATGGTTACGCTTGGCACACTGTATATAAAGGTGTCATGGGCAACCTCAAGAACAGTTGTTGCCACATACTTGGCTGCCGAACCAAAACCCGGTGTATGGTCGGTTATGCATAGATCGTTGTCAATGGTTTTGGGAATGCCGATAATGCGGATCTCACTGCCAATCTGTTCCCCATAGCGGGAAAGTTTCAGCACGGTATCCATAGAATCGTTTCCTCCAATATAGAAAAAGGCGCCTATGTTATATTTCTTAAACTGGCTGAAGATGAATGTGTAGGTCGCATCATCATCCTCATAGTCCGGAAGCTTGTACCGGCAGGAGCCAAGATACATGGCTGGCGATACCTTGAGGCTGTCCAGAAAATGTTCATTTTCCAGAAGTTTTTCATTCAGATTCATCAAATTATTCTGTAAAATTCCTAAGATGCCATAGATGGAACCATATGCCGTATCATATGTATCACTATTTAAAACACCTTCCATCACGCCTGCCAATGAGGCATTAATGGCAACGGTGGGACCGCCGGACTGAGCGATGAGCACATTCTTTTTAGACATGGTAATCTCCTTTGTAATACTGATTTATACAAAATATAATATCATTATGATACTTGAAATATACGGAAAACTCAAGAAGAAATTATTTCAACCCTTTGACCATTTTACAATATGGTGTTACAATATAAAAATCCTGGCAATGCGGTAAGAGAGGAGAAAATTCATCATGAATGAAGAAAGTACAGGAATGTATCTGTTAAAAAAAGGAAAAAAAGGTTTGCTCAGGCTGGTGTTCAGCCGTTTGGGACTGATTCTCGTGCTGTTTTTGGTACAGGCATTCTTTTTGCTTTGTGCGTTTTGGTGGTTTCGTGAGTTTCTTCCACACATTATGGGAAGCACAGTCGTATTTACGGCAATCATGATTGTCTATCTGTTTAACTGCGACTTTGAATCAGATGTCAAACTGACGTGGCTGATGGTGATTATGCTGTTTCCGGTATTTGGGGCAATGTTTTTGCTCTATACAAGAACGGATATCGGACACCGGGCAATTAAGGACCGGCTTGGGCAGCTGATTGGCGAGACAAAGGAAAGCATTCCGCAGTCTGAGGAAACCATGCGCAGGCTTCGGGAAGACAGCCCGGAAAGCGCGGCGCTGACACATTATATTAACCGGACAGGCTGTTATCCGGTCTGTGACAATACGAAGGTAACTTATTTTCCGCTCGGGGAGAATAAATTTCAGGAATTGCTGGTACAGTTAGAGCAGGCAAAGCATTTCATTTTTTTGGAATATTTTATTATAGAAGAAGGGCTGATGTGGGGAAAGGTTCTGGAAATATTGGCGAAAAAGGCGGCAGAAGGCGTGGAGGTCAGGGTATTGTATGACGGCACCTGTGAATTTTCTACGCTTCCGCATGACTATCCGAAACGGCTTAAGAAGCTTGGAATCCAGTGCAAAATGTTTGCGCCGCTGACGCCTTTTGTGTCTACGCATTATAATTACCGTGACCATAGAAAGATTCTGGTGATTGACGGGCATACTGCATTTAACGGCGGGGTGAATCTGGCAGATGAGTATATCAATCAGGTGGAGAAACATGGACACTGGAAGGACACTGCCGTGATGATTCAGGGAAAGGCAGTGGCAAACTTTACGCTGATGTTTTTACAGATGTGGAATCTGGATGAGAAAACCGTGGAATTTGACAAATATATTCACGTTCCGGTAGAGCCGAAACGAAACGCTACGGGATATGTGCTTCCGTTTGGGGATTATCCGCTTGATAAGGACAAAGTCGGGGAGCGTGTATATATGGATATTCTCAACCAGTCGCAGAAATATGTGCATATCATGACACCGTATTTGATTCTGGACAGTGAAATGCAGGCGGCGCTTCAGTTTGCTGCGGAACGGGGCATGGATGTGCGGATTATCCTGCCGGGGATTCCCGACAAAAAGATTCCGTATGCGCTGGCAAAAACCCACTATGCGGCTTTGTTAAAGTCCGGGGTAAAAATCTATGAATATACCCCCGGTTTTGTCCATGCCAAAGTATTTGTCAGTGATGACATCAAGGCGGTAGTCGGCACAATTAATCTGGATTACCGAAGCCTTTATCATCATTTTGAATGCGCCACTTATATGTGCCATACGGAATGTATTCCGGATATTGAAAAGGATTTTCAGGACACTCTTACAAAATGCCGGGAGGTAACACCGGAAACCGTGTCAAAGAGAAAATGGGGAATGAAAATGATGGGATATATTACGAAGGCGCTGGCGCCGTTGTTGTAGTGCTTAACATCATAATGGAAAACAGGGAAATTTTCTATTGTATTTTTCCCTGATATGATGTATAATTTATCTAAATTTGAGGCATGTTAAGAGCGTAGGACTTCTGGGGTGTTCGGCAACTCTTGTAATTTTGAACCTACATTTATTTTTATGGGATACCGATATTTACTTGAAGATGTCATGCCGGCATGAACCGGAAGACTGAGGCATGTGTGAGGTTGCCCACCTAGCTTGGCTAGGAGTCAAAATACAGGAATCGGCATCACCGGTTGTTCTACTTCTTATAGACAAACATTTTCCGGGAACAGAAGCGTTTCTGGAAAGTGAACACACACAGGACAAAAGAACAGGCTACATAGGATAAGATTTATGATATACATAGGAATATGAATATACAAAAGAGTTACATCATTACAAAAGAGAAGGAAGCAGCATTTAGACAGTAAGAGCATTTGCCCGGTCTGATTGCTGCTTTGTTCATGTTTTGCACGGGTATTTTTCTTTCATTGAGAGGATTCTTGCCGAATTATCATTTATGTAGTACACTGGTACAGCGAATAATAAACAACTGACCTAAAAGGAGAGAGTAATGCGAGGAAAGAATAGAGAGATGAAAGTTAGAAAAAAGAAAAAAATATGGCCGTTTATTCTGGGGATTTTTGTGATAATTGGTTTGGTTGGCGGCATTTTCATAAAGACACTGGTAACGGATAAGCAGGCAAATGGCATGACGATCACAAACTCGGAAGCGATCCGCTTAATCAGTTATCTTGGCGTGGGAGGATATGACTATCCCGATAAACTTGGCTCGGCTTTTACTGTGAAGGAGGCAAGAAGGCTGTTTGAGGCGGCAGGCGTGGATGTGGCAAAGGCAGAGGTTTCCATTGCGCATACCCCGGGTTTCGTTCCCCTTACCCGTACACAGTTTGAAAGTCTTTACGAAACACTGATTGAAGGGCTCCAATTAGACAGACTGTTTAGCACGAATTTGTACATATATAATATAGACAGTTCCAATGACAAGGAAATAGATGGCATTGTTTATGAGGTGGTGAATACAAACAGCGGTGACTACTATATGGAAAAGGATTATGGTATGGACCGTGACTATATTGGGAAAGTGGTGAAGCTGTATGTCTCAAATAATGAAATTATTCTTTGTCTTGGGGAGAGCAAAGAGGACGTCCTGATAAAGAATGTATATGTATCCGGTATCAGTGATGGCGAAAGCGGCAAAGAGCTTCTCTGTTATGTCAATGGCGCAATGCAGCGTCTGCCAATTGCATCAGAAGATGCCGTGCCGGCAGAAGTTACTGAGAATTATTTGGCAGATATCAACATAAGTAATAAGGGAGTCATCGGTGTGACAAACCATTTACAGGATCTGGTACAGGCAAAGGTTACTGCCTACGAGGACGGCTTTGTCAGTGTGGAAGGATATGAGGAACCGCTATATCTTTCAGACAGCTTTAATGTGTATAAGACAAATGGAACGTTTAAAGCCATGAAGTCTGCCGGAACCCTGATTGGTTACACGCAGGTCTCTTTGTATATTGTGGACAGCATAGTGGAGGCAGCATTGATAACAGAGGATATTTATGCAAAAAATATACGGGTGCTGATTAACAATACGGATTATACCAGTCTTTACCATAACGGAGTCAATATTACATCCGATACGGCATTTACGGTATCTTACGGTGACACGGTGGAAGAACATGAGGCAGGGGAACGGATTGAATATCGGAATGGAAGTAAAGAGTTTGAAGGAGGAAATGTTAAAATTCGTTCTAAGGAGGAAGAGGGAAGAATCACCATTTCCTCTGTGAAGCGGCAGTATGGAGAGCCTTCCTATCGGGGGACAATTGAGCTGGCAAAGGATGATAAAGGAGTATTGGTGGTGAATGAGCTTTCTGTCGAACAGTATTTATATGGTGTTGTTCCAAGCGAAATGCCGGTTTCTTATGAGATGGAGGCATTGAAAGCGCAGGCGATTTGCGCAAGGGCATATGCGTACCGGCAGATGGAAGGGGAAACATATGCAGAATACGGGGCGCATTTAGACGACAGCATATCCAGTCAGGTGTATAATAATGTGGAAGAGGATGAGAGGGCAGTTTTTGCCGTGGATGACACATATGGCGTGGTTCCATGCTATGATGGCGATGTGATTGAGGCATTTTTCTTTTCTACCTCATGCGGAACGACCAGCAATAACAGCGTGGTATGGGGCGGCAATCCCGAAGCATATCTGTTAGATACGATGGAGACAGAGCTGAATGATCTGGCAAATTTGGAAAACGAAGAGAGTTTCCGGGCATTTATAAACGGAGAACTGGGCGCAGGATTTATCGAGGAGAATGAACCGTTTTTCAGATGGGAGGTATTCTTTACAAAGGATAAAATGACACAGGCAGTAAATGCCCATTTATATGACCGGATTCAGGCGATGCCGGAAAAGATTCTTGCCAAGAGTTCAACAGGCGATTACGAAAAAAAATCAATCCAGTCTATCGGTGATGTGGTGAGTGTGGAGGTGACAAAGCGGGGAAGCAGCGGAATCATAGAAGAAATGCTTATTACAGGAACGGCGGAGACGATTTTGGTTATGGGGCAGGCGAATGCGAGGGCGCTGCTTTGTCCGGAGGGCATCATCATCCGCAAACAGGACGGCTCGACTGTCACCGGATGGGCGTCACTGCCGAGCGCATATTTCTATGTGGAGGAAAGCAATGGATTTATGCTGCGGGGAGGCGGCTTTGGACATGGCGTGGGTTTAAGCCAGAACGGCGCCAATGACATGGCTAAGCTTGGATATACCGCAGGTGATATTATTGCGCATTACTATACGGCAGTGGAACTGAAAGATATGTATGAAATGATGGGAAAATAATTTATAGGGGGGAGTATGGAAAAGATTGGTGATGAAAAGCCGGACAAAAAGATTAAGATGCTGATACGGTATGTGTATAAATTTGGCTGCATGATCGGTGATAACTATACCGCAGCATGCGCCGCGCAGTCTGCATTTTTTATACTGCTTTCGATTGTGCCGCTTATTTCCCTGGTCTTAGCCGTGGCAACGTATCTTCCGTTTAGCCAGCAGGATGTATTGGATTTGCTGATAAAGGTCATTCCGAATGATGTTATGCCGTATGTGCAGGATATTATCAGCGACCTTTACGAGCGGGCGAGCAAGACAGTGATTTCAATTTCCGTGATCACGCTGCTTTGGTCTGCATCCAGGGGGATTGTATCCCTGATGGATGGGTTTAACAGTATGTATCAGATACGGCGTGAGAGAAGCGTGATCAAAAACAGGCTGATTGCAATTGCCTATACCGTCATTTTTATTATCATTTTTGCCCTGATGATGACGTTTTATGTATGGGTGAGCCATTACTATAAGGGATATATCAAGGGTGTATTTGAAATTGGCACGGTGCTTCGCGAGGTGTTTTTGCTGATACGCTATCTGCTCGGCTGGCTTTTGTTTTATTTTTTTATTTTGATGATGTTTGTCATACTGCCCGGTGGTTTTGGGCTGCCGATGGGAAAAGAGGAACACATGAAGCTGAGGGAGCGTATACAGAGCCAGGCGCCGGGAGCTGCCTTTGCATCTGTGGCATGGCTGGTGGTTACCCAGGGAGTGAAACTGTACCTCAAATATTTTTCAAGCTATTCGGTGATGTACGGCTCGCTTGCGGGAATTGTGATTGCCATGCTGTGGCTTTATTTTTGCATGTATGCGCTGTTTATCGGGGCAGTGATTAATTACTTATTGTCGAAAGGATACTTGACACGGGTGAAAAAAATGTTACAATAAGGGATAGCTTATGTGTAATCATGCATGTAAAGCGGCATCTGACATGGTTATATAATAGCTGAACCGAATAGGAATCGGCAGGGATGGTGCAAAAGAATAGTATGTTCTGCCAGAGAGGGATTGCCATTGGCTGGAAGCAATCTTTAGTTCACATATTATTTTAATTTCACACCGGAGCTTTTAAATTGAAGAGTCTGTTAATATGGATTTGGTAGGTTTAGACGGGTCATGAACGTTATGACATGACAAAGTGCCGGGAGGGATATCCCGGAAACTGGGTGGTACCGCGGCTATAGGCTCGTCCCAATATAGGGGCGGGCTTTTTTTTATAGAAGACATAAAAGGAGATAAATTATGAAAGAAAAACTGGAAGCGATTAAAGCAGATGCGCTTGCAAAAATCAGCGAAGCAAAAGATTTAGATGCCTTAAATGACATTAAAGTTGCAGTTCTTGGCAAGAAAGGTGAACTTACGGCAGTCCTCAAAAGCATGAAGGAGGTAGCGCCGGAAGAACGTCCGATGGTCGGTCAGATGGTAAACGAGGCAAGAGCAGCGATTGAAGAAAAGTTAGAGGAGGAGCGTACCAGGGTGGCAAAAATGCTGCGCACCGAGAAAATGAAGCGGGAGACCATTGATGTAACCCTGCCGGGAAAGAAGAATATCCGGGGACACAGGCACCCGAATCAAATTGCCTTAGAGGATTTAGAGAGAGTATTTATCGGTATGGGCTATGAGGTTGTGGAAGGACCGGAAGTCGAGTACGATAAATATAATTTTGAACTTTTGAATATCCCGGCGAACCATCCTGCAAAGGATGAACAGGACACATTTTATATCAATAAGGAAATCTTGCTCCGTACACAGACTTCCTCTGTTCAGGCAAGAATTATGGAGAAGGGAAATCTTCCCATCCGCATTATTTCTGCCGGACGGGTATTCCGAGCAGATGAAGTGGATGCGACCCATTCCCCATCCTTCCATCAGGTAGAAGGTCTTGTCATTGATAAAAATATTACAATGGCAGACTTAAAAGGAACATTGGCACAGTTTGCAAGGGAATTCTTTGGCGAGAAGACACAGGTAAAATTCCGGCCGCATCATTTCCCGTTTACAGAGCCGTCTGCGGAGGTGGATATCACATGCTTTAAATGTGGAGGCAAAGGCTGCCGTATGTGTAAAGGAAGTGGCTGGATTGAGATTCTTGGCTGTGGTATGGTACACCCACATGTTTTGGAAATGTGCGGCATTGATCCAAAGGAATATCAGGGCTTTGCCTTTGGTATCGGGTTAGAGCGGGTGACACTTCTCAAGTATGAGATTGATGATATGAGACTGCTGTATGAGAATGACGTAAGGTTCCTGAACCAATTTTAGGATATGGATTAAATAGTAATATAGAAAGGAATAAATAATTATGAATACACCATTATCGTGGATGAAAGCGTATGTTCCGGATCTTGATGTGGACGTACAGGAATTTGTAGACCGCATGACTTTGTCCGGTTCCCATGTGGAGGGATATGAAAAGAAGGATAAGAATTTAGAGAAAATTGTAGCAGGCAGGATTGAGAGCATTGAAAAACACCCGGATGCGGATAAGCTTGTGGTCTGCCAGGTCAATATCGGCACGGAGACGATTCAGATTGTGACAGGCGCAAAGAATGTCAAAGAAGGGGATGTGGTTCCGATCGTCTTAGACGGCGGAAAGGTAGCGGCAGCGCATGGCGATGATACGGAATATCCGGACGGCATTAAGATTAAGAAGGGGAAACTCCGTGGCGTGGAAAGCAATGGCATGATGTGTGGCATTGAGGAGTTAGGCTCATCCAGGGATTTTTATCCGGAAGCGCCGGAAGATGGTGTTTATGTATTTTTACCGGAGTCAGGAGTGAAACCGGGCGATGATGCGGTAAAGGCATTAGGATTAGATGATACAGTGGTGGAATATGAGATTACCTCAAACCGTGTAGACTGTTTTTCCATGATTGGCATGGCGAGGGAGGCAGCGGCAACTTTCAATAAGCCATTTTATCCACCGGTTGTAACCGTAAAGGCAAATGATAAGGATGTAAATGATTTTATAAAGGTGACAGTGGAAGATCATGATTTATGCACCCGTTACTGCGCAAGGGTAGTGGAAAATATTAAGATTGGGCCTTCGCCAAAGTGGATGCAGGACCGTTTAAAAGCGATGGGAATCCGTTCCATCAACAACCTGGTAGATATCACGAACTATATCATGGAGGAATATGGGCAGCCGATGCATGCCTATGATCTGGATACCATTGCAAAGCGCGAGATTATTGTAAAGCGCGCGGCGGATGGAGATACCTTTACCACATTGGATGGGCAGGAACGCAGGCTCGATTCCGGTGTGCTGATGATTTGTGACGGGGAAAAAGAAGTCGGTATCGCCGGTATCATGGGTGGGGAAAACTCCATGATTACGGATGATGTAAAAACAGTGCTGTTTGAGGCAGCCTGCTTTGACGGCACGAACATCCGCCTGGCATCAAAGCGGATCGGTTTGCAGACAGACGCTTCCTTTAAGTTTACAAAGGGGCTGGATCCCAATACGGCGATCGAGGCAATTAACAGGGCATGCCAGTTAGTGGAGGAAATGGAATGTGGGGAAGTTGTAGGCGGTGTCGTGGATGTCTATCCGAACCCTGTGAAAGAAAAGGTTCTGCCGTTTGAACCGGACAGATATAACAATTTGCTCGGAACCGATATTCCGAAGGAAGATATGTTAGAGTACTTTGAAAGATTAGGTCTTGTATATCATGAGGCAGATAACACCCTTACGATTCCTACATTCCGGCAGGATCTCGGATGCATGGCAGATTTGGCGGAAGAGGTGGCAAGGTTTTACGGCTATGATAATATTCCGGTTTCCCTGCCAAGAGGCGAGGCGACTGTCGGTAAGAAGCCATTTAACCAGAGAGTGGAGGATGTGGCAAGAGAGATTTGCGAGCGGAATGGATTTTCCGGCGGTATGACCTATTCCTTTGAAAGTCCAAAGGTATTTGACAAGCTGTTATTGCCACAGGATGCTGTAGAGCGCAATGCAATCGTAATCCAGAATCCGCTTGGAGAGGATTTCTCGATTATGCGGACTGTATCCCTAAATGGCATGCTGACTTCTCTTGCAACCAATTATAACAGGAGAAATAAGTCGGTAAGGCTTTATGAACTGGGAAACATTTATATTCCAAAATCGCTTCCGCTTGAGGAACTTCCGGATGAGAAAATGAGGCTGACAATGGGTATGTATGGAGACGGAGATTTCTTTACCCTAAAGGGCGCAGTGGAAGAAATCTTTGAAAAGCTTGGAATGGCAGGTCAGGTTGATTTTGAGCCATGCAATGATATTTTGTATCTGCATCCGGGACGTCAGGCAAAGATGGTAAAGGGGAAGCTCCCTCTTGGATATATGGGACAGGTGCATCCCGAGGCAGGTGATAATTATAACCTGAAGACAGAGGCATATGTGGCGGTTCTCAATATGGATGTGCTTACCATGCTTGCATGTTTTGACCGTAAGTATGAGGGTATTGCCAAGTATCCTGCAAGTACAAGGGATCTGTCGATGGTGATGGATAAGAGCCTGTTTGTCGGTCAGATTGAGCATGTGATTACCAAAAATGCCGGCAAGATATTAGAAAGCCTCGAGCTTTTTGATGTGTATGAAGGGGAGCAGGTCGGTGAAGGCAGGAAATCGGTCGCATTTTCCCTGATTTTCCGCGCAAAGGACAGAAACCTGGAATCTGCCGAGGTGGACAAGGCAGTGGAAAAAGTGCTTGATGCACTGAAACAGATGGGCATTGAGCTTAGAGGATAGGCTTTGCATGGCAGATAACATATTTATAGAAGCTGAATAACTGTAAACAGGAAAGAAATCCACTTTTGCCGTCTTATCTACTGTAGAGGCGGCGAAGGTGGATTTTTGGCTTATAACGCTGACAGGGAAATTTCATAAAATGTGATTGAGAATATGCCTGTAATTGATTATAATAGAATAAAATTGATATGGAACATCTGGTAAGCATGGCATATGTCTGATGGACAGCCTTAGAGGAAACGGCATAAGAAATGGGGGATGACATAGGATGGAAGCAAAAAAACTGATAAAACCACCGGTGGAGATCCGGTACAGGGAGGAGTTGGAGGCACTCCGTGAAAGTGATACCGGCAGCCGGCCGGAGAATTGGCAAATGTCGCCGAAGGCAGTCAGAACTTTTATATTGGGCAGTAAAAAACCTGTTCCCTGCAATGGGAAAGAAATTGTGATTGGGAAGAAATATTTTGGAAATGATGCGCTGGTGGAACGGTGTATTGTAACGTTAGCCGGAAACAGGGGGCTGATGCTTGTAGGGGAGCCGGGTACGGCAAAGACGATGCTTTCAGAGCTGCTGTCGGCTGCGATTAGCGGTGTCAGCACGAATACGATACAGGGAACTGCGGGAACGACAGAGGATATGATCAAATATTCCTGGAACTATGCCTTACTGCTGGCGAAAGGCCCATCGAGGGAGGCGCTGGTGCCTGCTCCTTTATATGTTGGAATGGAAAAGGGATATATTACCCGTTTTGAGGAAATTACGAGGACGCCTGCGGAGATACAGGACAGTTTAATCAGTGTGCTCAGTGACAAGGTATTGAATGTGCCGGAGCTTGGAGATGAGGGGATTTTATTTGCCCGGCCGGGATTTAATGTCATTGGAACGGCAAACACAAGGGATAAGGGCGTGAATGAGATGAGCAGCGCCTTGAAGCGGAGATTTAATTTTGAGACGGTTATGCCGGTTAAGGAAGTGGCATTGGAAAAACAGATTATTATCAATGAGGTTAGGAACTTGGCAGCAGCAAGCCAGATTGAAATGGAAGTGGATGAGGATGTGGCGGAGCTGCTCGCTGCTACCTACCATGAGCTTCGCGAGGGAATTTCCGCCTATGGGCATCGGATTGATACGCCGTCAGCCGTCATGAGCACGGCAGAGGCGGTTTCTGTCTATTACCAGACTATGATCAGCGGATATTATTATGATGATGGCATGATGCGCATAAGCACACTGGTAGAGAATCTGGTTGGCGCGGTATCTAAGGAAAATAAAGATGATTTGGCGAAAGTGAAAGAGTATTTTAACACGGTAATCCGGGATAAGAGCAGTAAAGAGGGCGGTCTATGGAAACAGTATTACGAAGCAAGACGGGAACTGAAATAACATTTTTGCCGGTAAGACATCATAGCCCGGCATGCTCCTATCATATAAGGAGGATGGTGGAATCCTGTTTGCCGGATGCCATTTTAATTGAGGGTCCCCAAAATGCAAATTCTCTGATTCCGGTTATGATAAATGAGCAGACGAAGCCGCCTTTTGCGGTGTACTATTCCTATGATGACAAGGCGGGCAGGATTAGTGAAGAAAAACGCCGGTATAAGTGCTATTACCCGTTTCTGGACTATTCACCGGAGCTTGCTGCATTAAAATGCGGCAAAGAGCAGGGAATCGAGACGGCATTTATTGATTTGCCATATGGGAATATACTGGCAGCCTGCGAGGAGGGCAGGGGGCTTTTGCGGGAGGATGACAAGAACAATTATAATGATGATTATCTGTTGTCACGCAATGAATACATTCATATGCTGTGCGAGCGAAGCGGTGTGCGAAATTTTGATGAGTTTTGGGAGAAGTATTTTGAAATTAACGGGCTTTCGATTTCTTCGGAAACATGGTTTTCCAACCTGTTCATCCATTGCAGACTGGCAAGGGAGAATGATACGCCGGAACGCTTAAAGAAAGAGGGATGTATTGCGCGGGAAACCTTTATGGCGGAGGAGATTCAAAGATGGAGTGAAAAAAAGAAGCGGCTTTTGGTGGTGACGGGCGGTTTTCATACGCCTGCCCTGATGGAGAGGATTTTAGCAGCATGGGAAGGCAGCAATAGGGAAAAGGCAAAGGAACCGATTTCGTTAAAGGAACAGGATGTATTTCTGATGCCATATTCTATGGAAGCAGCAGATGCATTAAACGGTTATGCCAGCGGGATGCCGTTTCCCGGTTTTTACCAGAGTGTATGGGAGGGATTCGGGCAAAGCGAAGGCATAGCGGATGTTCAGGTGGTATACAGGCAGGCGGTTTTGGAATTTCTTCTGCGCACCGGACGGCAAATCCGCAAGGAGGAGGGAAATTTATCCACCTATGATGAAATCTGCGCAGATGCCATGACGGAAGGACTGTGCGCACTTCGGGGAAAACAGCAGCCCGGTGCATATGAGCTTATGGATGCAGCGTTATCCTCCTTTGTCAAGGGGGAGTATAATATTGCAACCGATGCGCCGATGCAGATTCTTAGAAGGCTGATGACCGGAGACCGCAAAGGACAGCTTTGTAAAGAGGCTGAGGTTCCTCCGATTATGAAAGATTTTGAAGCTAAGTGCAGGCAGTTCCGCCTGAAGGAACGTCCCACTCTGGTTTCTGATATTACACTGTCTGTTTTCTCGAAGCCGAAACACCGCATGGCGAGCATGTTTTTCCATCAGATGGTCTATTTGGAGACCGGCTTTGCCACCCGCATAAAGGGGCCGAATCTCCAGCTTAACAAAGACCGGAACCTGATCCGGGAGACATGGAAGTATAAATGGAATGTGGATGTCATGGCGGCGCTGATTGATGCTTCTGTATATGGCGGAACGGTCAGGGAGGCTGTAAAAGGGCTTGTCCGGGAAAAAATGCGTGAAAATCTTGATGCAAGAGAAAGCGCATTGCTGCTAAGCCGCCTTTTTGAAATGGGGATAGACGAGAATTTACAGGCTGTATATGACAGGCTGAAAGAACAGATGCTTCAGGATACCGATTTCTTTTCCTTAGCGGATGCGCTGGCGATTTTGAGAAAGTTAAGGGAATTGGAAGAGCTTTATGGAATCAAACTGCCGTTATCGGATTTGTTATGCTTGTGCTGCAGGCGGCTGATTTTTCTTTTGCCGGATATGGCGCAGGTAAAGGGGGAGCAGTTAGAAGATGTAATGGAGGCGGTAAAACGTATCTATCAGATGACCGGAAATCATGAGCCGGAAGAGTTTGCAGGCATGCGGGAATCATTTCTCACAGCGCTTTTCAAATTGGAAAAGGATCGCAAAATGAATGCCGGCTTAAATGGCTGTGTACAGGGGATTTTGTATGCCTGCGGCAGCAGGACGGAGGCTGATTTGGAAAAGGTGTGCCGTGGATATCTTTCCGGAACAAAGGAGCAGGTGATAAAGACCGCTTCTTTCTTCCGGGGGTTGTTTTATCTTGCCAGGGATATCGTTTTTATCGGAACCGCCTTTTTGGATATGTTAGACGGTTTTTTGAAGCAGGTGGATGCGGAGAGCTTTATGAAGATGCTGCCGGAGCTTCGTATGGCATTTGCATATTTTACGCCGGGAGAAATCGACCGGATTGGCGCCTCCGTGGCAGCGATCTATGGAGGGAAAAAAGAGAGCATTTTAGAGCGTATGGGAATGGATCCCAAACTGACAGCCTATGGAACCGCTTTGGATGCTTACGCACGACAGAAATTGGAGGAGATGGGATATGGCAGATGAAAGGGAATGTTTAAACCGGTGGCGTCTTGTGCTTGGCAAATACGCAAAAGACCAGATATCCTTTTCCCCCGGGGATCTAAACTATATGGAGATGGAGGATGTGCTGGATTTCCTCTATCTGCGGGAATATGGAGAGGAACAGGATGTGAGGGGCATGGCAGGAGGGAATGGCGGTTCCAATCTGACGGTTCCACAGTGGCTTCATAAGATGAAGAAGCTGTTTCCAAAGGACACAGCAGAAATTATGGAACACCATGCGCTGGACAAATATAATATGACGGAGCTTTTGACAGAGCCGGAGGTTTTAAAAGGCTTAGAGCCGAATAAAGAACTTTTAAAAACTGTGCTGGAACTAAAACATGTCATGCATGGGCCGGTGCTTGATGTGGCGAGGCAGATTGTGCGAAAGGTAGCGGAAGAACTCAGCAGGCAGATGGAACAGGACATGCGAAAAACGATTACCGGACAGTTGGATAAAACATCGGGAAGCCCGGTGAAATCGGCAAGGAACCTGGACATACAAAAGACAATCCGGCACAATCTCAAAAATTATGATACTGCGCAGGAACAGCTTGTGTTAAAGCAGGTGTATTTTCATGCCAGAAAGAAGCGGTATCATCGTTGGAAGGTGGTTATTTGCGTGGATGAGAGCGGTTCTATGCTGGATTCCGTCATTCACAGCGCCATTATGGCTGGGATTTTTGCCAAACTGCCAATGCTCGATACAAGGCTGGTTATTTTTGATACAAATGTGGTGGATTTAAGCGGCTATGTGGAGGATCCGGTGGAGACGCTTATGAGCATCCAGCTTGGCGGGGGAACGGATATTGCAGGAGCGCTTCAATACTGTGAGGGGCTGATTGAATACCCACACCGCACGATGGTTGTGCTGGTTTCGGATCTTTACGAGGGCGGCAGTTGTGACAGGCTTTACCGTACTGCGAAGGATATCATGGAAAGCGGGGCGAAACTGATTGCCCTTACTGCGCTGGACATGGAGGCAAATCCCAATTATGACAGGCGGACAGCCCAGCGCCTGAGCGATATGGGAGCACATGTCGGGGCTATGACACCGGAACATCTTGTGGAGTTTATGGCAAAACTGATGTAAAGGCAGGCACACGGAGAGGAGATATGCTTGTAGGATGGAACAGGGTATATGGAAACAGTTTGATGAAGAATATTTGATTGGAATCAGCAATAAAGGTATTGTCAAGCGTGCCAATAAAGATATGGAAGCCGGCATTGTCTGCCGTCTTATGGAATGTGAGGAGGAAAACCGGTGGCAGGTGGCGGTTGGGGAAGAACAGGTTACCGTGGCGCTGCCGGTAGCAGAGAGCATATGCAGTTGTCCGTCAAGAAATATCTGCCGGCATGTGATACAGGCTGTGCTTTATTTGCAGCAAATGGATACGGCGGGTGAAAACAATTCAGAGAACGAAACAAAGACCGATGAAATGCTTTTAAGCGGCGGGGAGGACGTGGTTGAAGAAAAGTCCGGCGGTATCCCCCAACAGCTTATGGATGAAATGAGCGCCTATCCCCTGAAGAAGCTTACCCGTGCATTGGGCATACGGGGCTGCCGGAATTTTATAGCAGGGCTTTCCTCGGCAAAACCGGTTATTTCTTATGGGAATGTGGTAACGGTACAGATTCCGGAACGGGGGGTGACGGTGAAGCTGTTGTCACCGCTAAACTATTCCTCGTGTACCTGCCACAGGAAAGAACTGTGCGTCCATAAGGCGGAAGCTGTCTTATGGTGTCTGCTTGAACAGGGAATTTTGACAAAAGATCAGCTTACCGATATGGAGGCTGGCGAGGCAGGTTATGATGCGGGGCAGATACAGAAAGTATCACAGGAGCTGGAAACCTTTTTGGAGGATGTGTTTTTCACCGGTTTATCGAGATGCGCAAAAGATGTGATGGAGTATCTGGAACGCCTTGCCATTTTGTGCCATAATGCAGAGCTTGCCAGATATGAGGGATACTGCAGGGGGTTAAAAGATGATTATGAGCAGTATTTCCGGCACTCCGCAGCCTTTGAGGTGAGGGCATTGTTGTCGAAGCTGGTACGGCTTAGCCGTCAGGTGAAGGCTTTGGGGCAGGCAAAGGATAATCAGGAAATTGCAGCATTGGCAGGGGAATTCCGGGGGAATTACCTGCCGGCAGGAGATCTGGATCTGGTGGGTATTACGATGGAGCATTTTGTGACACAGACAGGTTACGAGGGAGATACCGTTTATTTTTTGGAGAGACAGACGGGAAACTGGTACACATATTCCAATGCGAGACCAACCTTTTATGAGAATCAGGCAAAAGGGTTTACAAAGAAGGCAGAGGCTCCCTGGGAACTGCCCGTACTGCTTGAGGATTTGTATAAAGTGACGCTTCATCTTGACCATGCGAAATGTGATGCGCAGGGCAGATTATCCGGAACGTCAGAGACAAAGGCAGAGATCGTGGAACAGAGCACGCTCGACAGGGAGCTGATGAGAGACTGGTATTTTGATGATTTTGCGGCACTCTATCAAAAATGGTTTGTGGAGGGGTACGGTGGGGAACACAGAAGACGGAATTTGGTATTTGTGGATGCGCATGCGTTGGATGAAGCCGGATTTTCTGAGACAGACCAGACCCTTACGCTGAGCATTTATGATAAAAAGGGCAGGGAGCTTGTCATTTTGATGGACTATTCAAAACGGGAGGCATCTGCCATACGGTATCTGGAAAAATTGCAGAAAAAACAGCACTATTGCTTTCTTGGGAGGATTTATCTGAAAAACGGAAAAATCCATATGTATCCGGTGGCGGTTTACAAGGGGAGCGAGAATCCGTATTATGAGGGTAAGAAGCTTTTTGGATACGTCCGGAAAGAGGCGGAACATAGGGCAGGCAGTGCGAAACAGACAGCGCAGGTTGAAAGCTGTGAAGCGGTAGAGGAGATTTTGGAAGAGGTGGAGTCTTTGCTGGTGGAATTGTTTCAAAGTGGATTTGCTACCATTTATGACAGCACTTTGCGAGGGCTTATGGAACAGGGCAAAATGGCGGAACAAATCGGGCTTTTGCTGCTGTCGGACATGCTTCAGGAGCTTTCTTCCCGGTTAGAACAGGGGAGGCACCAGATGAACTTAAACATACAGGAGATACTTATCCTTTATCGGCAGATTTACCGGTATTTGCTCATTTGCAGGGAGCGGACAGGGATTGACAGGGGACTATGTTATTATGGTGAAGGTAAATAAAAGAAAATGGAGGATGAAAGGATGATACGGTCAGAGGAGCATTTGCAAAAGATTATGGAATTATTTGAGCAGTGTGGATTGGATGAGGCGGCTATGCAAAAGATTGAGGCGTATATGACGGATGGCGGGGCGGCGGAACTTTCCGGTATCGCAGAGCAGGACATGGGCATGGTTTCACCGGAAGTGAAGCGTAAGTTTGCGGATGTGATGCAAAAAGCAGTGGACAGGCATCATAACGAAGAGGCAAATCGTTTGTTTGAAGCATTGTTTGCCATCGGAGGGGTGGCGATACACGACATGATGCCGTTTTGGTGGTGGAACATGAAAAAGTCGGGAAAGATTCAGATGGAAACGGCGAAAGCGGCAGCCATTTATGCCTGCATGATCGGCAATACCGAGTCACGGCTGTCCAGAAGGGAGATCGTAGAACTTAGCAAGGTGGCGGAAGAAAAGGCAGAGAATGTAAAGCAGGCACTCGAATATACGACGCCAAAGCAGGGAAATACAAGGCTGTTTCTCTATGCGGCATATTTTTACCTGAAATATCCCATCAGACAGGTGTTAGACACACTGAGGGAAACAGAACCGTCAGCCGGTATTTTGGGAAAAGTGAAAAAATTGTTTGGCGGCAGGCAGCAGGCAGGATTGTTTGTGATTGCAGAGGAAGACCGGGAACTTATGAACCGCTATGAGGAGACGATACTTGGAGGGCTTGGAACATTAGTCGGACAATGTGCGCAAAACACTCCGGATGCCATAGGCAGGGTGGCGGCAGAGCTTAGAAAAGATTCCCCATCCTTAAAACTCATCCGTGATTACCGCAATCTGCCTTACAGCAGCTTTATGATGAAGCTGTTAGGCGGCTGCGCTTTTGCAAATTTTGTGCTTTCAAACCGCCTGCGCAATGTGGTGACTTTCTGTTGCGCTTTGGATATGGATGGAATGCTTTCCGTAATGGAAGCCTTTGATTTAAGGCTTGATTTCTCGCAGCGGGGCGGTAATTTTGATGAGCTGTTTGACATGGATTTGGCAGCCTATATCAGCTGGGCGTCTTTGCATCAGAAAAAGAATGTTATGGCATATCAGTTTATGAACCACCGGGAACGCTTTTTAGAGTATTATCAGCAGGCTGAATATGAGACAACGGTCTGCATGGCGGATGTGATGAAGGAAAAGGATCCGGATTTTTATGAAAAGCTTATGGGGCAGGATCATACAAAGCAGAAGACACGGGATAAGATGATAGAGCTGCTCATAGGGCAGGACTGCCCGCCGCAGCACATGCCGGCAATCAGGGATTATCTGTATGGGAAGACAGAGATTGGCAGTCTCTATCCGATTCAGGATGCGATCCAGGTGACCGGCTGGTATGTGGGCAAAGACCAGCGAAGGGCATTGGAACGGCATTACGCCATGTATAAGGACACAGATTTTTATAACCGCAGTTTTGCCCTTTGTATCTTACGGGGATGCAATGGCTTTTATGATGAAGATATTGGAAGAAACCGCAAAGGCATGGATAAGGCGCTAATCTATCTTTTCAGGGTATTGGATGCTGCCGGGATGGATGTGGCGCATCAGTTAGAAGGACTTAGCATGATTGTTGACCGTTTCTATAGTGAGGAGATCAAGGAAGCCCTGACAAAACATGCACAGGAGATTTTTGGAAACTATTTAGAGGAGCGCAGGGAGGAGACGGTAGAAGCCTTTGCCAATGCAAATGCTTATGGAAGAAGTCTGGGTATTATGGCGCTCGCAGAAAATGCCGGGCGGAATAAAGAAGTGATTTTGAAATATTCCACTGACAGCGCAAAATCCGTCAGGGAAGTGTTGTTATCCGTTTTGCAAACCCAAAAGGACTGGAAGGAAGATATGGTGGCTATGCTGGGTTCCAAGAAGGCGGGAGACAGGGAACTGGCTGCCCGTGTACTGATTGCATGGCATAATCCGGAGGATACAGACCTGCTAAGGGGAGCGCTTGAAAAGGAAAAAAGCGCAAAGGTTTCCGACCTGATTAACCGTTACCTAAACAGCGGGAAAGATGGGGATGGCAAGCAGGGAACGGAAAACGGAGATGCGGTGGCATCCAATGACGACTTGGTTAAGGAACTGCACAAAGGCGGGAAAAAGCGTTCCCTTGCATGGGCATATGAGACACCGTTTTCACCGGTGCATAAGAAGGATGGCAGCGAGGCAGAGGAAGCATATCTGCAGGCTGTGCTGATTGCCTATGCGTCTATGGACAGGCTTGGGGTGAATAAAATGGCGGCAAAGCTTGTGGAAGAGCTTCAGGCACAGGATTTTACGGTTTATGTGAATGAACTGTTTGACAAGTGGATGGAGCTTGGAGCAGAGGCTAAGAAACGCTGGGTATTATATGCAGCGGCACAGCACGGCGGAGCAGATATTGTGGCGAAGTTAGAGCATCAGATCAAAGAGTGGCCGACAAATTCCAGAGGGGCAATTGCGGCAGAGGCAGTGCAGGCGCTGGCATTAAGCCCGGAACCACAGGCATTGCTGATTGTGGACGGCATTGCAAGAAAGTTCAAGTTTAAACAGGTGAAAGCGGCAGCGGGAAAAGCTTTGGAATATGCAGCCGGACAGCTGGGTCTTACGAGAGCCCAGTTAGAGGATAAAATTGTGCCGGATTTAGGATTTGATGAGCATATGGAACGGCATTTCGATTATGGCGGACGCCGGTTTACGGTTACGATTACACCAGCGCTGGAAGTAGAGGTGTTTGATGCTTCGGGAAAGAAGCTTAAGAATCTTCCGGCGCCGGGAAAGAAGGATGATGAGGAAAAAGCGGCAGCGGCGTACAGTGAATTTAAACAGATGAAAAAGCAGATGAAAGCAACGGTATCCAGCCAGAAAATGAGGCTTGAAATGGCGCTTTCTTCCGAACGCCTTTGGAACAGCGGAGCATGGCAGGAACTGTTTGTAAAAAATCCAATTATGCATCAGTTTGCCATCGGACTGATTTGGGGTGTGTATGAGGAGCATAGACTGGTAAAGAGTTTCCGTTATATGGAGGATGGATCCTTTAACACAGAGGATGAGGAGGAATATGAACTTTCAGAGGATGCGAAGATTGGTTTTGTGCATCCGGTAGATCTTACGAAGGAAAGCCTTGAGACATGGAAGGAACAGCTTTTGGACTATGAGATTACCCAGCCATTTGAGCAGTTGGACAGACCGGTTTATGGTAAACTGCCGGAGGAGGAGAATTGCAGGCAGATAGAGCGGTTTGGCGGCATGATCCTAAATGATTTGTCTTTAGCCGGTAAGCTGCAAACATTTGGCTGGTATAGGGGAGATGTGTTAGATGCCGGTGGATTTGATGCGTATTACCGGGAGGATGTGGAACTGGGATATGGCGCAACATTATTCTTTTCCGGAAGTTTTGTCGGCGGCATGGGCGAGGAGGTCACCGTTTATGAGGCAGCCTTTTATCGGGCAGGGCAGGTGCAAAAAGAGTCCTATTTTTACCACAGGAATGAGACGGATCATGCATTGCTGGTAAAGGATGTGCCGGACAGATATTTCAGCGAGATTGTCTTACAGCTTACAAGGGCAACTGTATCCAGCAAAGAGAGGGATGAACGCTGGAAAGAGGCAAAATAAAGCGGCGGTTTTGCGTCTGCTAATTAAATATATCAGGAGTAGAAAAATGAAATTATCAGATTTTTATTATGAGTTGCCGCAGGAATTGATTGCGCAAGATCCGTTGGAGAAGCGAAGTGATTCCAGGCTTATGGTGGTAGGCAGAAAAGATGGAAGCATCTGCCATAAACATTTTTATGACATACTGGATTATGTAAACCCAGGAGACTGTCTGGTTATCAACGACACAAAAGTGATTCCTGCACGTCTGATGGGAGTAAAAGAAAAAACAGGGGCTTCCATCGAGGTTTTATTGTTAAAACGGAGAGAAGAGAAGGTGTGGGAGACTCTTGTAAAGCCGGGGAAAAAGGCAAGGAAAGGGGCAAGAATCTCTTTTGGGGATGGGCTGCTTGTGGGTGAAGTGACGGATGTCATAGAGGATGGAAACCGATTGATTTCCTTTGAGTATGAGGGGATCTGGGAGGAACTTTTAGACAGGCTTGGGCAAATGCCGCTGCCACCGTATATCACACACCAGTTAAAGGACCGTAACCGATACCAGACTGTGTATGCAAAGCATGAGGGTTCTGCCGCAGCACCGACAGCAGGGCTTCATTTTACGGAGGAATTATTAAAACAGCTCACAGACAAAGGCGTAGAAATTGCTCGTGTGACATTACATGTCGGTCTTGGAACCTTTCGTCCGGTGAAGACAGACAATATAGCCGAACATCATATGCATTCGGAGTTTTATATTGTGGAGGAGGAAGAGGCAGCTAAAATCAATGCGGCAAAGGCAAGAGGGAATCAGGTGGTTTCGGTTGGAACAACGAGCACAAGAACCGTGGAATCGGTAGCGGACGAACATGGGATGGTTCATGCCGGAAGCGGTTTTACGGATATCTTTATCTATCCGGGTTATGAGTTCAAGGTCATTGATTCCCTGATTACAAACTTTCATCTGCCGGAATCTACATTGTTAATGCTGGTATCCGCATTTTCCACCAGGGAGACAATGCTGCATGCATATGAAGTGGCGGTGAAAGAACAATACAGATTCTTCTCTTTTGGGGATGCGATGCTGATACGGAAAAATCTGTAAAAAAATAATTTGGCGATTGCACCAAAAAAAAGACAAAAAATGTGTTACTTTTGTAAAAAAATTGTTGAGAAATTTCAATAAATTTATATAATAGTATATAGGACAAGATTGATAACAGATGGAGGTTATGTATAATGTATGGTTTTGGGCAGTTAATTGATATTCTTAAGAAAAATCCAAAGAAAATTGTGCTGACAGAAGGAACGGATTCCCGTATCTTAGAGGCATCATCCAGACTTTTGGCAAGTAATTTTTTACATCCGATTCTGATTGGGAATCCTCAGGAGATCTATGATGTGGCAGAGGAGAGCGGCTATAATATCCGTGGATCCGAGATTATCGATCCGAATGATTTTGCAGAAATGGATAAGATGATAGAGCTGTTTTGTGAGCTTCGCAAGAGCAAGGGGATGACACCGGAAGAAGCCAAAAAATATGTGTACCAGAATAACTATTTTGGCACGATGCTTGTGAAGATGGGCTATGCAGATGCTTTGCTCGGGGGCGCCACCTATTCAACGGCAGATACCGTGCGGCCTGCATTGCAGCTGATTAAGACGAAACCGGAGAACAAGATTGTTTCTTCCTGCTTCATTTTAGTAAGACCTTCTGCAACAGGTGAAAATGAGGTGCTTGCTATGGGTGACTGCTCCATTAATATCAAGCCGAATGCAGAAGAACTTTCTGAGATTGCAGAGGAGACCATCCGCTGCGCCAAAAGATTTGGCATTGATCCCAAAGTAGCATTTTTAAGCTATTCCACGCTTGGATCCGGTGCAGGTGAGGATGTGGATAAGATGAAAAAGGCAGCCGAACTTGCAAAAGAGCGGTGTCCGGATGTTCCGATTGAGGGAGAGATTCAGTTTGATGCAGCGGTTTCTCCGAGAGTTGCCAAGAAAAAATGTCCGGATTCCGAGGTGGGAGGACATGCAAATACCTTTATTTTCCCGGATATCAATGCCGGAAATATCGGCTACAAAATTGCACAGAGAATGGGTAATTTCGAAGCATATGGTCCGATTTTACTGGGTTTAAATTCCCCGATTAATGATTTGTCGCGTGGATGTACTGCGGCAGAAGTGTATTCGATGGCGATTATCACAGCGGCGCTCGCATAGGGTTTCGGATAGGGAATATTATAAAAAAGCAGGATGGCTGTTACAGATGTGACAGTCATCCTGCTTTTTTAGGGGTTGCAAATGTGCAAAAATATGTTAAAATAGAATATAAGTTCGGAACATACGTTCTGTTACGAACGGGTTATAAGTACCGGCAAGGCGAATCTGTCAGTTGTACCGGATGGATATGGGAGGGCAGCATGGTTGTTATTGAGGATTTGACATTAGAGGAGAAGCTTACGATATTGTCAGATGCGGCAAAGTATGATGTGGCATGCACTTCGAGTGGCGTGGATCGCAAAGGGGATGGCAGCAGTATGGGGAATACTGCCGCCTGTGGCATCTGCCACAGTTTTGCAGCGGATGGAAGGTGTATCTCACTCCTTAAGATTTTGTATACGAATGAATGTATTTATGACTGTAAGTATTGCGCAAACCGTATTTCAAATGATACTCTGCGCACATCCTTTACACCGGAGGAGATTTGCGAACTAACGCTTCAGTTTTACCGGCGTAACTACATAGAGGGCTTGTTTTTAAGTTCCGGTATCCGGAAGAATCCGACACAGACAATGGAGGAGATTTATATTGCGCTCAGGTTATTGAGGCAGGTGCATCATTTTAATGGTTATATCCATGTGAAAGCAATTCCGGGAGCGGATCCGCAGATCATCCAGCTTGTGGGATATCTGGCAGACCGTATGAGTACGAATTTAGAATTGCCTACGGCAGCCGGATTGAAAGAATTAGCGCCGAACAAGACAAGAAGGGCAATTTTGTCGCCATTGCGTCAGATACAGCAGGGAATTGGCGCAGGGCAGCAAAGCGGGATTCATATGATTGGGCAGCATGGCAGCCATCCCCGATCGTTATTTTCAGGCAGGGATACCGCACAGAATACAGAGGATGGATGGCAGCTTTCCAAAATCGAAAAGACAGATGTTTCCCGAACAAGGGATATGCTTTTGGCGGATACGGATGCAGGGGTGTTGCGGTCAAATCTGCCTGCTGTTTCAAGGTCGTCCTTTGTTCCCGCAGGGCAAAGCACGCAGATGATTGTGGGAGCAACACCGGAGAATGATTACCAGATTTTGATGGTTGCTGAGGCATTATACAAGAAGTTTGACTTAAAGCGGGTGTTTTACTCTGCTTATGTTGCGCTGAATGAGGATGCGAAATTACCGGCGGTTGGAACGAAACCGCCGCTGCTTCGGGAACATAGATTGTATCAGGCAGACTGGCTGTTACGGTTTTATGGGTTTGAAGCTGCCGAACTTTTATCGGAGAACAAACCGAACTTTAATACTTATCTGGATCCAAAGTGCGAGTGGGCGATCCGGCATTTGGAATATTTTCCGGTAGAGATTCAGACGGCATCCTACCAGATGCTTTTGCGGGTTCCGGGAATCGGTGTCAGATCCGCTAAGAGAATCGTTGGCGCAAGGACAGCCACAAAGCTTGATTTTAATGGGCTAAAAAGGATTGGGGTTGTGTTAAAGAGAGCGCATTATTTTATCACCTGTAACGGAAAGATGATGTATCAGACAAAGATCGAAGAGGATTATATTACAAGGCGGATACTGGAACTGGATCGGCGTAGGAACTGGGAACTGGATTATGATGTGACGTTTAAGCAGTTATCGTTATTTGATGACAGCATGCCGCTGGCGGAACAGCGCATATAGGAGGGAATGTATGAAAAATAAAATCTGCTTTTTGTGTGAAGATATGCCGGATGGTGTGTTTACGGCAATTTATGATGTATGGGCGGCAAGACTTTTGCGGGATACGTTCTTTATTCGGACAGACCGGCACCATGCAATACAGTTATTTACAGATTATGAATATATACAGACGGATATGGAGAAAGCATTAAAGGTCATGCGGTCATTGAAAAAGCAGATTGGAGCGGAGGTCTGTGACTGGGTTTACCATGCATCCTTATCTTATGAGGAGGACAAGGTGGACTGTATTTATGATTTTTTAAAACTTGCGTTCCGGTATGGACGGAGGGTGACAAAGATGCATGGTGAAGACACGGTATGCCGCATGTACGAGCGAAGAAGAAATGTTACAAATGAAGCGCATATGTTTCTTGAATTTGTCCGTTTTCGTGAATCGAAAGAGGGGATTTTGATAGCGAGGATTCATCCGAAGAATCAGGTGCTTCCGCTGCTGGCGGATCATTTTTCGGATCGGTTTCCGGGCGAGGACTTTGTCATATTGGATGAGAACTATCAAATGGGGCTGTTTCATCCAAAGAAAATGCAATCATATCTTGCGCCATTGGAACAGGACGTGTTGGAACAATTATGGGAGAGAGGGCAGTCGGATCAATATGAAACACTCTGGCGGACATTTTTTCAAAATATTGCCATTGAAGCACGGAGTAATTACCAGTGCCAGCGTAATATGTGCGCAATCCGCTATCGGGATTATATGACAGAATTTCAGGGAATATAAGTTTATGATATCGTCTGTATTGCACAACTGCATTTTAGAAAGCAGGCTTTTACAATCATCTAAATACACAAATAGTACTGTAAAACTTGCATAAAAAATATTAAAAAATTCCTAAAGTTGTTGAAAAACACTAAAAAGTATAGTATAATATGCACATATCTGGAAATTGCGTCCAATTAGGAAAGAAGGGAATGTTTATGGCACTGTTTGGCAAAAAAGAGGTTAAGAATTATATTGTATTTGATCCTTATACGGAGGAGGCTGTAGCTGCCTGTACAACACCTGAGATAAAGCAGATTTTACAAGTCCAGCCCAAAGCAAAGTTTTTAGAGTGCTCACAGTTTGAACTGTTCAAGTACAAAGAACATGGCATGCTGCCGGGGGATGTGGAATCCCGTAGACTTTTAGAGGCAAAAGATGTAAAATAACAATTGTATTGCGATCATGCAGGGACGCATCATGGATGTGTCCTTTTTCTATCTGTATGTTATTACGAGAGACAATTGTGAAACTCTGTTAATTCTATGATTATGGTTGTGCAACATATACAAATCCATAAGCAGGTACTTTGGAACCGTTGGTACTTAGGTGCCGTATTTTGGCACCTTATGTACCATTACGAGTGACAAGTAGCGCGAGCGAGCCAGCGTTGGATTGTATATGTTGTACAACAAAAGAAAGAAAAAAGTTTTGCAATTGTCTATGCTATTACGAAATAGAAAGGATAAAGGAATGAAAAGACTGGCAGTAGGAATTCTTGCGCATGTAGATGCAGGGAAAACTACCTTATCAGAGGGTTTGTTGTTTCATAGTGGAATGATTAAACAAATGGGGCGTGTGGATGCACAAAACGCCTTTTTGGACACAGAAGAATTAGAACGCGCAAGGGGAATCACCATTTTTTCAAAGCAGGCGGTTATGAAAATGGAGGATGCGGTCATTACTCTGTTAGATACACCGGGGCATGTGGATTTTTCTGCGGAGATGGAACGCTCGCTTTGGATTATGGACTATGCGGTCTTAGTGATTAGCGGCGCAGATGGGGTGCAGGGACACACTTTAACCCTTTGGCGGCTGCTGGAACGATATCACATTCCGGTTTTTTTGTTTGTCAACAAGATGGATCAGCCACAGACAGACAGGGATGCATTACTCGCACAATTGCAAAAGCATTTCGGCGGTGGATGTGTGGATTTTACGGATACACAGACGGAAGCATTTATGGAACAGATTGCAGTATGCGATGAACAGCTTCTGGAGGACTACTTAGAGGGCGGGGAGATTGTGACGGAGCAGATACAGGAATTGATTGTGCAGCGTAAGGTGTTTCCGTGCTATTTTGGCTCTGCATTGAAGGATGAGGGCGTGAAGGAATTTCTGCGGGGGCTTTTTATGTATACACAGGATCGGGAAAGTTCCGTAAAGCCTCCTGCAAAGGCATACACAAAAGAAGGGGCTTTACGGCAGGATGCAGGGGATGGCGCCTTGCCAAATATGCAGCCGGGCTTTGGCGCAAGAGTTTTTAAGATTGCAAGGGATGTGCAGGGCAACCGGCTTACATACATGAAAATTACGAGTGGTGTATTAAAAACCAGGGATATGGTGGTAAAACATAACAGAGGAAAAACAGAGTGGGAAGAAAAGAATCATCAGATCCGGATTTATTCCGGTGAACAATTTGAGGTAGTGCAGGAAGCGGAAGCGGGATGTGTTTGTGCGGTGGCAGGACTGACGAAGACAAGACCGGGTGATGGGTTGGGCTGTGAGAACCAGGCGGAACTTCCGGTTTTGGAGCCGGTGCTTACCTACTGCGTGGAACTGCCCGAAGATGTGGATGCGGCAGTGTTCCTGCCCAAACTTTTGGAATTAGAGGAGGAGAATCCGGAACTTCATGTAATCTGGATGGAGGAGACGAAATCCATTCAGATTTCCATGATGGGTGAAGTGCAGATTGAAATTCTTACAAAGTTGATTTTAGAGCGCTATGGCATCTGTGTGAAATTTGATAAGGGCGATATTGTATATAAAGAGACCATTCGGAATACGGTGGAAGGCGTAGGTCATTTTGAACCATTGCGGCATTATGCGGAGGTGCATTTGCTGTTAGAGCCGGGGGAGCCTGGCAGTGGGATGCAGTTTATGGCTGATTGCAGCGAGGATGTGCTGGGCAGAAACTGGCAGCGGCTGATACTTACCCATTTGGAGGAACGGGAACATATAGGCGTCCTTACCGGTTCTCCTTTGACGGATATGCGCATTACAGTTGTTTCCGGACGTGCGCATACAAAGCATACCGAGGGAGGAGATTTCCGGCAGGCGACTTACCGGGCGGTGAGGCAGGGATTGATGCAGGCAGACAGTGTCTTATTAGAGCCATATTATGATTTTAGAATGGAACTGCCTATGGACATGGTGGGACGCGCCATGTATGATATCGAAAATATGTCAGGCACGGTAAATCCACCGGGAATCGAAGGGGAAATGGCAGTGCTTACCGGACAGGCTCCGGTTGCGGCTATGCGGGATTACCAGATTACGCTGACTTCCTATACCAGGGGAAGAGGAAGTCTTCTTTGTACTTTGAAAGGATATGATGTATGCCATAATTCTGAAGAAGTGATAGCTGCCATGACATACAATGCCGAGGAGGACACAGCCAATCCATCATCTTCCGTATTCTGTTCCCACGGGGCAGGCTTTATTGTTCCCTGGAACCAGGTGAAGGATTACATGCATGTGGAAAGCTGCCTGGAACGCCTCCATGACGGCAGCATGGAACAGGAGTATGAGGAAGCTGCCTTAAATGATATCCGGAACCGAAAGGCAGAGGTTTTTGAGTATTCCATAGATGAAGAACAGATAGAGGCAATTTTGAACCGTACCTTCCATGCAAATGAAAATGCAAAGAAGCACTGGGTACGGCCTGCAAAGCCTGTGTCTGTCGAAACAGGCAAAAGACGGGTACCCAAAAAACCTTCCGGGAAATACATGATCGTAGATGGGTATAATATCGTACATGCATGGGAGGATTTAAACTGTCTGGTAGAAGATAACTTAGATGGCGCAAGAATGAAACTGTTAGATATCCTTTCTAATTATCAGGCGGTTACGAAGATCGAAACCATTGTGGTGTTTGATGCCTATAAGGTAAAGGGCAGCCTGGGTGAAATGTTTGATTACCACAATGTTCATGTAGTATATACAAAAGAAGCGGAGACGGCTGATACCTATATTGAAAAATTAACGCATAAAATCTCAAAGGATTATCAGGTGACAGTGGCGACTTCTGATGGTCTGGTGCAGTTGATTACAAGAGGGAATAATTGTATGGTGATGTCAGCTAAGGAGCTTAAGGAAGATATTGAGCGGGCAAGTGACAGCATCTGCAAATATCTCTCATAAAGCATGATAAAAAGTTGACAGAAGGCATGCTTTATAATAAAATTATACCTAATGATATTTGAATCTAAAGAAAGTGCGAGGATGAAGGAAAATGGGGAAAAACGTATCAAAAGTCAATTCAATTAAAACAAGAATCTGTATATTAGTCGTTGCCGTGATTGCCATTACGGGAGTTCTGATGATGGTGCTATATTCACCAAATTCAAAGAAACAGATTTTAAATATGTCACAGAATTATCTGGAAGATTTAGCGTATGCTTATGGCGAGGAGCTTGATTTAGCGATTCAAGATTCCGGTGTGGATGCTGTGTTAGAGGCGGATTATTTGAAAGACCTGCTGGAAGGAGTAGGGCTTGCCGGTGTTGAGTCAAGTTATATATATGCAGTTTCGGCAGACGGAATCATGTTGTATCATCCCACACCGGAAAAGGTTGGAGAGCCGGTTGAGAATGCAGTGGTAAAGGGCATTGTAGCGGATATCCAGGCGGGGAAGAAACCGGAAAATGGTGTCATATCCTACGAATTTAAGGGTGCCATCAAATATGCCGCAGTGTATTTGAATGAAGCCTGTGATTATATCCTTGTAGTCACCACGGATGAGGATGAACTGTTAAAGCCGATTGCAACCCTTAACAAAATTAGTATTATCGGCTTGCTGGTCGCGATTGTCATTTGCGGATGTTTGGGGTATGTGATTGCAGGTATTTTAGTCAAGCCAATCAATTTAATCACGGAACTGATTGGAAAAATTTCAGATATGGATTTTACGACAGACGAGAGACAGGCAGTACTTGATGCGCGCAAGGATGAGACCGGTAAGATGAACGAGGCGATTGGAGTGCTGAGGGGTGAACTCAGCAGGGTGGTAGACTCCATTAAGCAGCAAAGCAATGAGTTAGTAGCATCTGCGGACGATCTGAATGTGGGGGCATCTGAGACTGCTACGACGATGGAACAGGTTGAAAATGCAGTAAATGATATTGCTGCGGGGGCTGCAAACCAGGCAGAGGAAACTGCAAGGGCAAATGAAAACGTCACTGTCATGGGTGAAATGGTAAGCGAGACGAATCAGGAAGTCGAAAAACTGATGAAGTACTCGAAGGAAGTGCAGGAATCCAGCAAGGTTGCGCAGAACATTTTAAACAGCCTCGAAGAGGTGAATGCAAATGTGGAGCGGTATGTGAAAATGATTGCGGAACAGACACAGGTTACCAATGATTCAGCGATACGGATTGGCGAGGCTACGAAGATGATTGCCGATATTGCAACCCAGACAAATCTGTTATCTTTGAATGCTTCCATTGAGGCGGCAAGAGCGGGTGAGCAGGGAAGAGGCTTTGCAGTTGTAGCTTCTGAAATCCAGAATCTGGCAGAACAGTCTAATGCATCTGCGGCAGAGATCGGTAAGATTATTGAGACTTTGAAGAGTGATTCCGAAGCGGCTGTTGAGACAATGGAACAGGTTCGCAATATTATGCATGAGCAGAGTACCCAGATGGCGAGAACAGATGAAGCATTTGCCAGGATAAAATCGGGTATTAATGATTCGGTAGAAGGAATCAATCAAATATCCATTAAGACAAAACGGTTGGATGAGGCAAGAATAGAGGTTGTGGATGTTGTTCATGATTTGACAGCAATCGCAGAGGAGAATGCGGCTGGCGCAGAGGAGACTTCCGCATCTGTATCAGCGGTTTCCGACATTGTGACGGGCATCTCCGAAAAAGCCAGCCATTTAAGAACGATTGCAGAGCAATTGGATGGGGAGATGAACATCTTTAAGATGTAGCGCTACCTTAGCCCCGCAAAGCCTGATAAAGTCTGGCGATTGGCAATCCTACGACGTTGTTGTAATCGCCGTGGATTTCCTTAATATGGACGGCAAAAGGTCCCTGGATGCCATATGCGCCGGCTTTGTCTAACGGATCGCCGGTGGCAATGTATTTTTTGAGTTCGTAGTCCGAGATGGGATAAAAGGTGACATCTGTCTTTTCGTGGAGAAGATAGGTCTGCTTTTCCCCATTGGACTTCAATATAATGGCGATACCGGTATATACCTGATGGGTGCGGTCGGATAACATTTTGAGCATGTCAAAGGCTTCCTGTTCATCCGCCGGTTTTAAAAGAACCTCCCCGTCATAGTACACAACGGTGTCGGCGCCGATTACCATAAAATCTTTTCCCTTATATTCGCATTTTATCTGTTGATAGACATCATTCGCCTTTAGGAATGCAAGTTTTTCCACGAGCTGATCCGGCGCTGGCTCCTCTACGGTTTCCTCTGCATTTGAGGGGATTACCGTAAATTCAAAACCAGCCTGTTTCAAAAGCTGGGAGCGCCTCGGTGAAGCAGAGGCAAGTATGATTGGAATTTGTTTGTTATACATAAGAAAACCTCCATTCTATATTTATGTACGATTTAGATTCTCACTTTTCTGAAGGGAAACGGCAGCAAGATCATTTGAAGTAATTTCTTCGATGCTGTACCGTGCCTTCTGATAAATATCCGTCAAATCGCAGATGTCTTCGTTATAAAGAGCCGCAATTTGGTGCTCGAGTTCTGTGGAAGTATCACTTTTTTTGTGTTTTAACTGTTTATATTGGCGGATTTTTGTCCGGTAAGCGCGGCGCACCTGAGCGGAGGGGGATTGGTCAAAATAAGCTTTGACTTTATCCTTGAAGGAGACCGAGTCGGTTCTGATGGAAATCCGTTCCTCTCTTGTCTCTAAAGTCAGAACAACATCCGCATCCTCCACATACCGATTCATATAGGTTTTGATGAAATCAGACAGGACACGGTATAGTATATACAGGAGGAAGGCAAACACAAGCACTTTAAGGACACCCGTCATAATTTCAGAAAGCAGGGAGGGTTCTATCATTTCATTAAGAGACTGGTAGAAATCCTCCTTTTGTTCGATCGGTTCCTCCGGGGGGATTTCGGTATTTTTTGCGGTCAGCGCCCGCAGCAGTGCGGTGACATACATGACAGCATGTAAAAGAAAGCGGATCATCCGCAGTAAAAAATCCCCCAGATCCTGCAATAAAAAATCCAATTCAAACAGATGAAAAAAGAGACAGATTAATATAAATATCAGTAAAAAAATTCCCAATAAAGAAGAATTGGTTAACATAATCTTCTTGGTTGGAAGCGAGGTCGTATTGCCCGGTCGGGATAACAGTTTTTCCAAACCGGTAATAAAATAGCGGACAAAATGAAGGGAGACGATTCCAAGTCCAATGTAGTAGGAGGCCCTGGTGAGTAAAACCTGGTGGCAGGCTTCGGAAATGATATAGGACAGCAGTATAAATGCAAACAGAAGCAGTGGAACATCCCGATACGGCGGAATGCCGCCTGCCGTCCAGACATGGATATTGCGGAGTGTCTCAAACACAATTAGCGCAACATACAGATAGCGGTAAAACGGGGAGGGAACCGGTATCAGAAAAACAGGGATCAGAAGCAGTGCGTGCAGTATTATGTAAACAAATAAGTTGAAACAATACCGCTCATATAAAGCCATGACAATCAGCACGAGCGGAATGCCAATCAGATACCACGGCGCTTTTACACCGCCTGCATATATGGTTAATACGATCAGGAAAATCAGCAGGTAGGTAAGGGAAAACGTGGCAATTCTGCTGATCTGTTTATAAAGAGTAAGATTATGCTTCATCCGGTGAGACCTCCCATAAATAAATGTTGTGAAGCGGCAAGTGCCGATATCCGCTGTTATCCTTTGCCGGTATTGGCTGTGCTGCATAAAATTCATTTTTTGCAAAATTTTCCGGAGCGTCCGGGCAGACAAAATACATAGAGTACCCTTCCTGCTGCCGGGCATGATAAGAAAGCAGCAGATCCTGCTTTCGATAGTTTGACACAACCACATAAGATACGCCGCTCATCTGTCCGGTAAATGCGCTTTTGGAACCGGTAAAATAATCGGAAATATTACTGAGGCTGCCTGTGACATTGATTCTTGCCAGCGATTCATAAAGTGTCTTTGTGTGTTCGCTGCCGGCTCCCATTTCTGTTGTGATGGGAAGACCTGTCACCAGATCCGGAACATTTGATAAAAGCTGTAGGGCAAAATGCTGTCTGTTCATAGATTCAATGAGGGTGGCGCATACTCTTATGATGTATTCTCTCATCTGCTCTGTGCGAATCATGGTCTGGGTGTCAAAATTTGCAATCAGCACGACAGATGTGGTCTGAGTATCAAAATAGGTGTTTACCATGAGTGTCTGCTGTTTGGCACTGGACTTCCAGTTAATATAGCGCATTTCATCCGAAGTGCTGTAATTGCGGATTCCACGAAAGGACAGGGGATCTGCATAAAGATTTTTGGTAAGGATGTCCCCGATTAACGTCTTTGTGAGCTGCAATTCCTTTTTGCCATACAGGGTATCCGGAAATACATAAAGCGCGCAGTGGTTCGGGAGGTTACAGCCTCCCGGACGCCGGAAAAACATGTCATTGATTACCAGATTGATTGTGTCAATGGTATAGTACCCCCGCTTGGCAGCCGTAAAGGTAAGGGAACGCTTTACCTGCTGATTACCCAGGATGGAAAAGACGTCATTACGGTAATAATAGTCTGACACGGCGCTGTTTTCCGTTGTGTGATACATAAAAGTTTTGGATGTCTTGAATTTGACATATAACACCGGAAGCGGAAGCTGTTTTTTATTTGTAAGCTCGATAAAAAGTTCTACGGAATCTCCTATTTTTGCATGTGTCTTGCTAAAGGAAATAGCAGCAGATAAGTTGTCTGTCCAGTGTCTTGAAAAATAGACTGCCTGCGCCAGATAAAGAATAATCGCTAACAGTATGATAATCAGTGCCTGCATGGCAGTTCCTCCTTGTCATGTATGGAAAACACTATTTTACAAAATGTTCTGTAGGAACCGGAACGGTGGATAAAATATCTGCCATAATGGTGGATGCAAGTTCCGTGACGCCTGCGCCGTGGAAGGTTAAGATCCGGTGTGACAGACAAGGTATTGCAAGATACTTTACATCTTCAGGAATCACATAGTTCCGCTGCTGTAAATAGGCATAAGCCTGGGAAAGACGCATGAGGGCTAACATTCCCCGCGGGGTTGCGCCCATAGCGAGCTGCTCGTGGTTTCTGGTTGCCTGCACGATGGAAACAATGTATTTCTTCACATCCTCATGAATAAAAATCTGCATGACATCCTCCCTTGCGGCATGAATATCTGATAAGGAACAGACAGGTTCTAACCGGTCAAGCGGATTTTCGGTTAAAAAACGGTCTAATATACAGAGTTCTTCCGTCTCTGTCGGAAAACCCAGGGAAAGATGCAGCGCAAACCGGTCAAGCTGTGCTTCCGGAAGTGGGAAAGTACCCGCTGTTTCAATGGGATTTTCCGTGGCAATCAGAAAAAATGGGTTCGGAAGTTTCCGTGTGATGCCATCCGTGGTAACCTGCTCCTCCGCCATAGCCTCTAACAGGCAGGACTGGGTTCTTGGGGTTGCCCGGTTGATTTCATCTGCCAAAAATATATTCGTAAACACGGGGCCGGCAATAAATTCAAATTCATGATTTTTCTGGTTGTAAACGTTTAATCCTGTCACGTCAGACGGCAGGAGATCCGGTGTAAACTGGACACGCTTGTAAGTGCCATCAATGGAAGCGGCAAGCGACTTGGCAAGCATGGTCTTACCGGTGCCAGGCATATCTTCGAGCAATACATGTCCCTTTGCAAGCAAAGCGGTAAGCAATAGCATAATCGTGTCAGATTTGCCGACAATGACACGCTCCATATTTTCCTTTAATGCAAGGATTTTTGTGTGATCAGATGTAAATTCCATAGTCAGTCCCCTTTTATATAATTTAAAATATGCGCATGCAGCTGATTTTGCATGGCAGAATATTTCTATAAATATTTTAAAACATTAAAATAGGGTTTGCAAGGAGAAACTATCAATGTTACAATGGAAATTCAATAGGAGTAATGATACAGGAGTACAGGATGGGAAAAAGAATAGGTGTATTTACAGGAATATTTATAGTGGCATTTGTGGCAATGGCTGCTTATCAGAGGGTTCCAGGCTTTCAGGAAAAGATAGCCTCGTTGACGGAAGAGAATTTCAACGAAGCGAATATTTACTCTTCACTGGCAGAGGTTTCCAATCGTCTGGATGAAGAGATTTTAAATGGTTCCGATTCCTTTACAATCTATTTA
This sequence comes from Clostridium sp., assembly GCA_023664325.1. Classification (GTDB taxonomy): domain Bacteria; phylum Bacillota; class Clostridia; order Lachnospirales; family Lachnospiraceae; genus CAG-590. The sequence continues at coordinate 10,778 of JAMPFS010000002.1, read as the reverse complement.
AAGGATATGGACATCAATGAAATTAACCAGATTAATTCCTCACTGGATGGTGTTTTTGGAAGCGGGGAGAGTTATCAGCAGATCGGAGTGGTTGGAAGTACATATAAAAAAGTCAGGATCACTGTTAAGAAAACGCCTAACTATTATGCCTATGCCGCTTATATGGGCAAGCAGGAAATACCGGATGCAGAGACAAAGGCGAGGGAAATATATGCGGCAATTCAGCAGATTTTGGATACGCAGATTACAGAGCAGATGTCCGATTATGAAAAAGAGCTGGCGCTGCATGACTATCTGACAACACACTGCGTATATAGCAATGTGGTTGATCAGCGGCCGGAGAGTGATATTTACCGGGCATATGGCGCGCTGGTGAACAAAGATGCTGTCTGCAATGGTTATGCAGAGGCTATGCAGCTTTTGCTGATGTGCGCAGGCGTGAATACAAAATTTGTGATCGGGACAGCAGACGGAGTTGACCATGCGTGGAACCTTGTGGAACTGGATGGCAAATGGTATCATTTAGACAGCACATGGGACGATCCGACACCGGATCAAGGGGAATGCACGATTCATCCGTATTTTAATGTGACGGATGAGATTATGGCGAAAAGCCATAGCTGGCAGAAGGAGAAATATCCAACGGCAGATGATATGGCATATAATTATTATGTCCAAAAAGATTCCTATTTTAAAGATTTTCAGTTTTATAAGGATTGCGCATATATCCAGTTAGTCACGAATGGCGAAGAGCGGTATGAGGCAGTAATTGAGAATTATTATCCGGATAAAGAAGATATGCAGTTTATTTTTGAAAATAATTATAGATATAACAGTATTAGCTGGCAGTCTTTTGGAGAAGGAGCATATCATGTTCTGGTGCTGAGAGGAGAGTAAATATGACAAAACAGGAATTTTTAAATGAATTGAAAGAAGCTTTGGCAGGTGAGGTGACACCGGAAGCGATGATGGATTCTTACAGATATTATGATTCTTATATTGATGAGTATGTGAGGAAGGGGAACAGTGAGGAGGAAGTCATTGAGATGATTGGGAAACCTGCATTGATTGCCCGCTCCATCATTGCTGCCCAGACCGGCGAGCGCGCTGCGGATGTCGAGTTCACGGAAGACGGCAGGGAGAGAAAAATCTGGAGGAAGGAGCGGGGAAACGGGCAGGAGCAGTTTTCCAGTCATAAGGAGTTTCATTTTGACCCGGGAGCCTGGTATGCAAAGATTCTCTATGGGCTGATGCTTCTTTTGCTGGCTGCCCTTGTGTTCTGCATTTTAAGAGGCGTTGTGTGGGTGTTTATCACCTTTGGCATTCCAATTTTGATCGTGCTGGGCATCATTTATCTGATTATGTATTTTCTCGGAAACAACTGAGGAGATGCCTTTTACTATGTTGAAATCCCGACAATCGGATATCTGCATGAATGAAAATGTGCCATTTGGAAAAAAATAAAAAAAGGACTTGACATTTTTAGGGAATTTTAATATACTAACACTCGTGTCAAGCGCACAATGGAATCTTAGCTCAGCTGGGAGAGCATCTGCCTTACAAGCAGAGGGTCACAGGTTCGAGCCCTGTAGGTTCCATTATGGCGGGGTAGCTCAGTTGGCTAGAGCACACGGTTCATACCCGTGGTGTCGGGAGTTCAAATCTCCCCTCCGCTACTTGGGAAGTCAGTGATGACTTCCTTTTTTAGTGACAAAATAAGAAATGAATGGTATAGTATTTTCTGGAAATAATGATTAGGAAAGTATTATGTTTGATAGAGGTGTCAGGAGGTAGAGCATGAACGTGAACAATTACACAGTGTTAAAGGAAGAGTATATTGAGGAGATGAATGGAACAGCATATCTGCTTTCCCATAACAGGACGAAAGCAAGAGTCATGCTTGTGAAAAATGATGATACAAACAAGGTGTTTACGATTGGGTTCCGCACCCCGCCGGCAAATGATACAGGTGTTCCGCATATTATTGAACATTCCGTGCTTTGCGGTTCCAGAAAATTTCCGGTGAAAGATCCGTTTGTGGAGCTTGCGAAGGGTTCCCTCAATACCTTTTTAAATGCCATGACATATCCGGATAAGACAGTATATCCAATTGCATCCGTCAATGACAAGGATTTCCACAATCTTATGGATGTCTATCTGGATGCTGTTTTTTATCCTGATATTTATTCAAATGACAAGATCTTAAAACAGGAGGGCTGGCACTTCCATCTGGAAAGCGCAGAGGATGACCTGACTTATAACGGCGTGGTATATAATGAGATGAAGGGAGTCTATTCTTCTGCGGATTCCCAGCTTGCGCAGGCGGTACAGCAGGCATTGTACCCGGATACCACTTATGGCTGTGATTCCGGCGGGGATCCGAAAAATATTCCGGAACTTACCTATGAAGACTTTTTGGATTTCCATAAAAAGTACTATCACCCATCGAACAGCTATATTTATCTGTATGGTGATGTGGAGATGGAAAAAGAGCTTGCCTTTATTGATGAGGAGTACCTGAGTGATTTTGATTATTTAGAAGTGGATTCTGAAATTCATTTGCAGAAAGACTTTGAAAAGGCAAAGGAAGTTACTGTCTTTTACCCGTTGTCTGATGCGGAGGAAGAAGAAAAGAATACGTATTTGAGCTATAATACGGTAATCGGCAGCAGTTTGAACCGTACTTTAAATCTCGCATTTGGCATTCTCGATTATGTCATGATTGATGTGCCGGGGGCGCCTGTCAAAAAAGCTTTGGTGGATGCGGGAATCAGCAGTGATGTATACAGTTCGTATGATGACAGCATGTACCAGCCGTTTTACGGTATTGTGGCGAAGGGATGCAAAACAGAGGATAAGGATCGTTTCGTATCTATTGTGGAGAAGACACTTTCCGACATCATTGAAAACGGATTGGAGGAGAAGGTGTTAGAAGCTGCGATTAACCATTTTGAATTTAAGCTTCGGGAGGCGAATTATGGAAGGTACCCGAAGGGGCTTATGTATGGTTTACAGGCATTTAACAGCTGGCTTTACGAGGATAACGAACCATTTATGTATTTAAAATACATTGATGTTTTTGAGTTTTTAAAGGCGCAGGTGGGAACGGATTATTTCACCAATATATTAAAGGAATATGTATTGGGCAATACCCATAAGGCGGTTGTCGTGGCAGTGCCAAAGAAGGGCATGAATAAAGAAAATGATATGTTGACAGCAAAGAAGCTTGCGCAATATAAGGCATCTTTATCGAACAATGAAATTGCCGCGCTGGTTGCGCAGACAAAGGAGCTTTTGGAGTATCAGTCGGAGCCGACGCCGGAGGAGAAACTATTGACAATCCCGTTGTTAGAACTTTCGGATATCGGAAAAGAGGCATATAAACTTAAGAATGAAGAGGATATCGTTGCAGATGTCAGGCTTTTAAAGCATAATATTTTCACCAATGGAATTGACTATGTAACCTACCATTTTGATCTGACGCATGTTTCGCTGGAACTTATGCCATACATTTCACTGCTGACTGCGCTTTATAAAGAAGTGGATACGGACCGCAGGGATTACAGAAGCCTTTCCAATGAGATTGATTTAAAGACCGGCGGTGTTGGAACAAGCGTTGCCGTGATGGGAGTCAGGAAGGAGAAAGGGGAATATAAGGCAAGCCTTGATGTGAAGACAAAGGTTTTACATGAGAATCTTCCGGATGCATTGGCGCTTATGGAGGAGATTGTGTTTACCTCCCATATCACAGATAAGAAGCGCATGAAAGAACTCATTGCAGAAATTTATTCCCAGTTAAAGGAGAGCATACAGGAAAGCGGCCATATTGCGATGGCGAACAGGGCATCCTCCTATTTTTCCAAAGCGGCATATTTGAAGGAAATGATAGAGGGTATTACCTTTTATGAATTTATTGCAGAATTAAATAAAGATTTTGAAAGCCGGTATGAGGAGACCTGCGACAAGCTTAAGCAGTTATTGCATGCTTTTGCAAAGAGGGAAAATCTGTTTATTTCATATACCGGCAAGGAAGATATCAGGGATTCATTAGAAGTGGCAGTCACATCTATGGAAAAATATCTAAATGATGATACTTCGGATATGACAACACAGCAATTTGATTTACAGGCAAGGAATGAGGGATTTCAGACATCAAGCAAGGTGCAGTATGTGGCGGCAGCCGGCAATTTTATGGACAAAGGTCTTAAGTTTACAGGCGCGCTGCAAGTTTTACAGATTATCTTTTCCTACGATTATTTATGGATCAATGTGCGGGTAAAGGGCGGCGCATATGGCTGCATGTGTTCATTTTCCCAGACAGGCGATTCCTATTTTACATCCTACCGCGATCCAAACCTTGCAAGAACGTATCGCATTTATGAACAGGCGGTAGATTATGTGAAGAATTTCACGGTATCTGACCGTGATATGGTAAAGTATATTATCGGAACCATTGCCAAGTTAGATGCTCCATTGACTCCGGCAGCAGACGGAAGGCAGAGTGATGTGATGTACCAGGCGGGGATTACACAGGAAGAACTGGAAAAGCTTCGTCAGGAGGTATTATCGTGCGACCAGGAAACAATCCGTACACTGGCGCCTTATTTAGAGGCAGTCTTTGCCGAAGATTACCGGAGCGCATTAGGGGATGAAGATGTGATTGATAAAGAGAAGGAGCTGTTTCAGGAAATAAAGGCATTTGCATGACGAAACGGCAAAAAAGATTATCGTTTTGCAACACTTTCTGATTTTTCTGTCACTTATCATGCAAACAGGAAAGTGTGAGGAGGAATTACTATGATCAAAAGAAAAAAACAGGGAAACGGATATCATAAGCTGGCTGCCGGGCTGCTTGCAGCAGCATTGCTCGGTGTCAGTGTGACAGGCTGTGGGAATGCAAAAAGTGAAAATGCGTCTTCCGATTATTATGAGACGGCTGCATATGCGGATGAGACTGCCGGCTATGACACTGTGGCTAATGATGTGGCGGGGGCGGCTGATTGCGAAATGCAGGCGGAAGAGGATTTTGCAGACGGTGATTATGGACTAGAGGGGAGTTTGACAGCGGAGGAGAAAGGTTCTTCTACGGGGCAGGCGGCCGAACCAAGTGCAGCGCAGACGGTTGCAAAGCAGGATAGCAAGAAGATTATTAAACGGTACAATTATTCTTATGAGACAGAGAATTTTGATGAGGCACGGGCATATTTAAAACAAAAAATTGATGCGTATGACGGCTATATTTCATCTTCTGAGGTCTATGGTTCCGGTAAACGGTCTTTATATCTGACGGCAAGAATCCCGGCAGAGAACAGTGACCGGTTTGTGGGGGAACTTGGCAGCCTGGGAACGATGGTGAGCCAGTCGGAATCGGCAGAGGATATTACGCTGCAATATGCAGATACGCAGAGCCGTATTGCATCCCTAAAGACAGAGCAGGAACGTCTGCTTGATTTGCTTAAACAGGCAGATTCCCTAGAGAGCATTATAACACTGGAAGATCGGCTTACCGAAGTGCGTTATGAGCTTGAAAACTATGAATCCCAGAGGAAACTTTATGATGATTTGGTTACTTATAGCACGGTATCCATCACCTTAGAGGAAGTGACTTACACGGTGGAAGTGGATGACAGCACATTTTTTACCAGGATAACGACCGGTCTGGAAAAATCGTTCCGTGACATCCGCAATGGATTTGTGAACTTCTTAGTAGGGCTTATTGTGGCGCTTCCATATCTCGCCATATGGGGATTCATCATATTTTTAATTATTTGGATCATCAGAAGCATGATCAAAAGGCACAGGCGTAAAAAACGTTTGAAAAAGGAAAAAGAGGAGGCGGACCTGCTTTTAGATGACACAAGGGAGGAAGACACATCTGCAAAAGATCTTCCGGTGGAAGAATCGGAGAAGGAAAAGACACAGGAATAGGGAAACCACTTTTTGGTTTCGGGAGGAGTATAAGTGTTTAAGTCAGGATTTGTAACAATAATCGGAAGACCGAATGTCGGAAAATCGACACTGATGAACCATTTGATCGGACAGAAGATTGCCATCACAAGTAAAAAGGCACAAACCACAAGAAACCGTATCCAGACAGTGTATACCGGGAAAGAGGGGCAGATTGTGTTTTTAGATACCCCCGGTATCAACCGGGCGAAGAATAAGCTTGGTGAATACATGTTAAGTACGGCAGAGCGTACCCTGAAGGAAGTAGATGTGATTTTATGGCTGGTAGAACCGACTACTTTTATTGGGGCGGGGGAGCAGTATATTGTAGAGAAGCTTTCAAAGGTTTCGACACCGGTGATTCTTGTCATAAACAAGATTGATACGGTGAACGAGGAGGCAGTATTTAAGGCAATTGACACATATAAAGAAGTCTGTGATTTCAAGGCGATCGTTCCGGTGGCAGCATTGAAGGATAAGAATACGGATGAACTGCTAAGAACCATTTTCTGTTATCTGGGGGAAGGGCCGCAGTATTATGATGCGGATACGGTGACGGATCAGCCGGAGCGGGCGATTGTGGCAGAAATCATAAGGGAGAAAGCGCTTCGGAGCCTTGACAAGGAGGTTCCTCATGGCATTGCGGTAGTGATTGACCGGATGAAAGACCGGGAAACCGGAAATATCGTGGATATTGATGCCACCATTATCTGCGAACGGGATTCCCATAAGGGGATTATTATTGGGAAACAGGGAGCCATGCTTAAGAAGATTGGAACCCAGGCAAGGAAAGATATGGAGAACCTCTTAGATACAAAGGTAAATCTGAAATTATGGGTAAAGGTAAAAAAGGACTGGCGGGACAGCGAGTTCCTGCTTAAGAATTATGGTTATCAGGATACAGATTATTAGGGAAGCGGCAGGAAATGATGGATGTTTTCAAAGAACGGACAGGGGGCAGTAAGACATGCGTGATAAAATCGAACTTACCGGGATGGTGCTTTCCAGTACGCTGGTGGGTGATTATGATAAACGTTTAGTGATTCTTACCAAAGAACGCGGTAAGATTACTGCCTTTGCACGCGGGGCGAGAAAGCCGAACAGTCCGTTTCTGGGAATCAGCGAACCTTTTAATTTTGCAGTCTTTACCGTATTGGAGGGTTTTGATGCTTACCGCTTAATCAGCGCAGATGTAAAGGAATATTTTCTGGATGTAAAAAATGATATTGAGGGGATCTGCTATGGTACATATTTTTGTGATGTGTTGGAATACCTCTGTGTGGAAGGCGTGGGAGATGTCAATATGCTGAATTTATTATATGTGACGTTAAAGGCGCTGGTGAAAAAAGAGATTCCAAATCCATTGGTTCGGAGAATTTTTGAGTTGAAGGTTCTGGCTTATGATGGTGAGGCAATGGCGGCATTTTCCTGCGCCAATTGCGGGAATAAGCAGGTGGCGGCTTTTTATATGCCGGCGAATGGTTTTCTCTGCAAAGAGTGCATCAAAAAAGCAGGAAATGTTCGGATGCTGTCGCAGTCTGCTGTTTATACCGTGCAATATGTGCTTTCTGAGGCGGTAAATAAGATCTATACGTTTCAGCTTTCGGAAGATGTATGGCGGGAATTTGATGAGGTTGTGGGACGTTATTTTGAACACCAGATACCAAAAAAATTCAACTCTTTAGAAATTCTTGCCGCTTTGTCTTGAAATATTATCTATTTGTGTGTAAAATGTATTCGTTCTATCCGTGTCACATCAGAAATGTATACATGAGATAATGGATGATAAATTTACAGGGAATGATTTGAGACGTAAAGGGTGATAGAAAAAGGGAAGAAAGGAAAGATTGCAGATCATGAAGAAAATTCAGTTCATCATGCTTTTTGCGGCATTTGTCTGTTTGCTTACCGGATGCAGCATGGATGCAAAGAAGTATGACAAAAACACACTAGTAGTAAAAGGGAATGGTTCTATCGTGGAGATTGCAGTGGAGGATTTCAAGGGATCTTCGATACAAGCCGGAGATTTGGAAGCTTACATTGACGAACAGATTGAAGATTATAATGGTGAGAATGGAAAGCTGGTTAAAAAGTCATATATTGATACAGAGGATATGAGTAAGGTGAAACTTGTGCTTACCTATAAGGACATGGAAAACTTTAACGGATTTAATTTGTTGGAGTGTACATTGGATGCTTATGAAAATGTAAAGGAAGAGGATTTGGAGGGAGACTTTACCTCTGCGGATGGAAAGACCGTATCCTACACAAAGCTTTCCGGAACAGAGAAGGCGGAGGTTCTGATTCTGTCTGAGGCAACGGATGTTGTGGTAAAGGGCGATATTTTATATTATAATGACCAGGTTACTGTAAAGGATGGAACCGTGGCTACAAGTGGTGAAGGGAAAGCAATTATTATTTTTAAATAGCTATAGAATATAATAAAAAGGCAGGTTTAGATTATGGAAAAGACAATGGATAAGATTGAGGCATTGGCAAAGGCGAGAGGTTTTGTGTATCCGGGTTCGGAAATTTATGGAGGGCTGGCAAATACGTGGGATTACGGAAATCTCGGTGTGGAGCTTAAGAACAATATCAAAAGGGCATGGTGGAAAAAGTTTATTCAGGAAAACCCTTATAATGTAGGCGTGGATTGTTCCATTTTAATGAATCCGCAGACATGGGTGGCATCCGGGCATTTGGGAAGTTTTTCAGATCCTTTGATGGACTGTAAGGAATGTAAAGAGAGATTCCGCGCGGATAAGCTGATTGAGGATTATATGGAGGAAAAGGGCATTTCCATAGAGGGAACCGTTGATGCATGGACACATGAAAAGATGGCGGACTATATTGAGGAAAACGGTATTGACTGTCCGCGCTGCGGAAAGCATAATTTTACGGATATCCGGGAATTTAACCTGATGTTTAAAACATTTCAGGGCGTGACAGAGGATGCAAAGAACACCATTTATTTACGACCGGAGACGGCACAGGGCATTTTTGTTAATTTCAAAAACGTACAGCGGACATCCAGAAAAAAAATACCATTTGGCATTGGACAGATTGGGAAGTCGTTCCGTAACGAGATTTCACCGGGTAATTTTACATTCCGTACAAGGGAATTTGAACAGATGGAACTGGAATTTTTCTGTGAGCCGGATACAGACCTTGAATGGTTTGCCTATTGGAAACAGTTTTGCATTGACTGGCTGAAGGATCTTGGCATGAATCCGGAGGAGACCAGATACAGGGATCACGATAAAGAGGAGCTTTCTTTCTATAGCAAAGCGACCACCGATATTGAATACCTGTTCCCGTTTGGATGGGGAGAACTTTGGGGAATTGCAGACCGTACGGATTACGATTTGACACAGCATCAAAATACATCCGGCGAGCCGATGGAATACTTTGATGATACAAAGAATGTGAAGTATATTCCATATGTCATTGAGCCGTCGCTTGGCGCAGACCGTGTGACACTGGCATTTTTGTGTTCCGCCTATGATGAGGAGAATATCGGAACGGAGGAAAAACCGGATATGCGTACTGTCCTGCATTTCCATCCGGCATTAGCACCGGTTAAAATCGGCGTGCTTCCGCTTTCCAAAAAATTAGCGGAGGGTGCCGAGAAGATTTTCATGGAGCTTTCCAAGACCTATAACTGTGAGTATGATGACCGGGGCAACATTGGAAAACGTTACCGCAGGCAGGATGAGATCGGAACGCCTTATTGTGTAACCTATGATTTTGAATCAGAGGAGGATGGGGCAGTAACTGTCCGGGATCGTGACAGCATGGAGCAGGAGCGAATCAAGATTGAGGATTTAAAAACTTATTTCGAGAAGAAGTTTGAGTATTAATACAAAAAAAGATGTGTCTGAAGTCGTAGCAGACACATCTTTTTTGTTATGTAATTATTGTCTTGCGTGTTGTTCCAGATCTTTGATTGCTTCGGTCAGTGTTTTCAAAGACTGTTTGATGGATTTGTTGATTTCTCCGGAATTAACCGCCAGTTTGCCGACTTCAGCGGCAACAACTGCAAAACCACGGCCAAACTCACCGGCTCTGGCTGCCTCAATGGAAGCGTTGAGCGACAGGATATTCTGCTTGCTTTCAATCTTATCGAGCTGCTGTGATTTCTCATTGATTTCTTTAATTAATCCGGCAGCTTTTTCGATATTGTCATCCAGGGAGTCAAGCTTGTTCTCGTCCTGCATTGCCTTGTAATTGGCATTGACGATTCGATTTACGATGTCGCCGAGCAACTGTGCCGCTGCCTTGATAGAATGTTCTGAGCGGACAGGAACCATGCGGAGAGCGGCAATGTATTCCTCAGGATCAATCCCCAACTCAACAGCGATTGCGCGGAACTTATCTTCATCCGGTTCTTCCGGGAGAACCTGTCCACCAATGATGGCGCCGACTTTCTTGCCATTTACAATGATGTCACGGCTGAAATCCATTAAACCGGCATGACAGTAATAGGTTCCTGTACATTCTGCATCACATTTGGCACAACGGGCAAGCCCTTCTTCACTGCCTCTTGTGTATTTGATGCAAAAGTCCGTAAAATTAATATCTCTTGTGAAGTATTCTCCGTTGGAATCCACTCCGATGGTAGCAAGCCCGGTCGCATCCGACCAATTCTGCATTAATTCCTCCAACTCTGTTACATTAACAAAATCTCTGATATCCATAACCCCATTTATCCTTTCTTGAACAATAGTAATACTATGTTCATTATATAGAACATACGGAAAAAAAGCAAGAGCGATAAATAACTTGAGTTTCCGCATAATTATCCACACTTCCTTGATTCGTACCAGACTATT
>JAMPFS010000029.1 GCA_023664325.1 Clostridium sp. | reverse complement strand
TGAAAGATGATATAATGGGAAGTATCAACGAAAACCTTCGGGTAGGGAATATCACGTTAGAGGATGCATTAAAGCTTAAGCAGTACACGCAGACTCTTTATGACTATCTCTACTCCCACTATTATGAAACGGAGGACTTTGACGATATGACGGATGAATCATACATGACGGATATTGACATTATCTGCAACGGATACGAAGATGCTTTGGCGGTGAAAGATGAAGCGCTGGCGGCAAAAGATAGAGAACGAGATGAAGCTTTGGCAGCAAAGGATAGAGAACACAACAAAGCTTTGGCGGTGGCATTAGCGGCAAAAGATAAAGAAATTGCCCGGTTAAAAGAACAGCTTGCCAGGTTGCAGACACAGTAAGGAATGATTTGACTTTTTCTGTTTTTTTTGCAAAGTATTTAATGAGCAGGTAAAAGAGCATGGAATGGCGAAACGGGCAGTTACAGAAACTATCTATCACTATTCTTTAATGAATTAAAGGAGTTTGAAGCCGAAATTATGCAGTTGGCATAATCGGCAACACAACTCCATATGAGTAAAACAACGTAAAGGCACATGGAACAGTCCTTGATAATTGACTGTAAACCATGCGCCTTTTTTGTTACGGATACCCAAAGCGTGGAGAATAAGTTTAAGCCTGTCATTCCTCCTGATTGCTATATTTATCCAAAGCTGATTTGAGCGTTCTTATCACATCTACAAGGATATATATATCATGCTGCGAGCATGAATCAAGTATTTCTGCTAATTCGTGTTTAATAACGGTTCGGTTAATTTGTGGAATATCATAGAGAAGTTCGTCGGTCTGCACAGACAAAGCATTTGCTATATCCACAAAAACCTGAAGGCTTAGTTTGGTATTGCCTGTTTCGATATGGCTCATATGCGTGGTTGATATCCCGACTTTTTCCGCTAACTGTTCCTGAGACAAATGGTATGCTTTGCGGAACTTGCGTATACGTTGTCCTATTTCGTAGTAATTCATATTTTTACATCCCCTTGCCTATATGGTTTAATTATACTTGAATTATATGGGCTGGTATGTTATACTTTAATACACTGTATAGGCTTTAATTTGCCTATGGAGTTTATGCAAAGGAAAAATTGGCAAAAGAAAAAAATACTGGTATTTTGTCGGTTCCGTGGTATAATGATTATTGTTGTATAATGAAATAATCTGCAAACAGGCAAAGGTAACTGCCGGTGAAGGAGATAGCTGTAGGCAATCCGGACATTCCCTGTAAGCAGAGGAAGACAACTGCCAGCAGGCAAAGATAGCTGTTTCTTTGTCGAATAAGCAGGCAGGAACCGGAAAGACGAAAGTCCGAAAAGGCGAATGGCTGTAGGCAATTGAGAAGCGCGGACGATTGCGGATTATTCATATGATACATACAAAATAACAAGGAGGATCTTTATATGAAAAGAATCAAAAGTATCATGATGTGTGTGTTCACACTTTTGGCGTTTTCTGTGATGTTTGCAAATGTGCAGACTGCTTATGCGGATACAGACTATGTGGACGGCAAGATTTATGTCAATCCTTATGAGGATGCGAAGGGCAATATCAAGGAGGGTAAGAAAGTAAGAGTGACAACTTATTCCAATGATATTGCAAGCTTTGATGTGCGGTATGCAAGCGGGGATAAGATTGCCAATCTCAAGACCAATAAGAAGGGCTTGGAGGCAAAAGTGACCGATACAACAAACTACTCGAGTTATGGGTATTCTGATATTTCTCTGTATGCGACAAAGCCTGCAACCTATAAGGTCAGCTTTGATGTGTTAAACAGCAGCAATCAGAAGCGTGGTCATTATACAGTTCAGGTACAGGCAGTGAATTCGACTGCTGTTATTAAAAAGGCAGTTTTTGGTAAGCAGACTGTTTATTCTAATTCCGCAAGCATCAAGAAGGGCGTGAAAAAGAATTCTTCCAAGTCTTCTTATAAGGTTAAGGGCAAATCCGGCAAGTTCAAGGTAACAGCGAACAGCCAGTATAAGATTACCGGTATTCTTGTGGTTTCCGTGAACAAGAAAGGACAGTATGTCTATAAGAAGTTTAAGAATGGCAAGAAGCTTACGCTTTCCCAGAATTATGATTGGACCGATACGAGTGCATATTCAGGAACGTCAAATCATGAATTTAAGAAATACACCAATATCTATGTTTCCTATAAGGACAAGTTTTTAGGGGATACGGTGACCTATTCCATCTCCAAGTCACGGGGCATCAAAGAGGTTAAGCGTGTTATAAAGAATGGTCAGACTGGACGTAAGACAATATCTTACGATCGTTGCCCGAGTGCAACGATTTCATTATGGCAGTATTAAGGAGGGAAGAACATGAGCAGATTCTTGAAAAAATGGAAAGCAACTGCTGCAATGGCAGCTTTGGCAGTTACGGTCGCAGCCTCAGGGTTTGTTTCAGAGGCAAAGACGATTAACCGGACAGAGACGTTAGAGAAAGAGATCTCGTATGTTGGTTCGGAAAAGAGTATAAATAATGTCAGCGGAATTAAGATTAATAATAAGGCAACTTCCAAATCCAAGAAGAAGGTAAAGACGAGCAAGACATCTTCGGATCCGACAGGATTTAATTATCACACGAAAGCATATTTTAATTATTGGGCCAGTGGATATCCTTACAATTCATATGATGACTATAATGATGCATATAATAACGCAAAGAAATATAAGGCGACTGCGGCTTACACATTGCGGTTTTTGAAGGCGGGTACTTATACCATTTCTTATACCAAGTACAGCAGTCAGGATTTGTATGCAAGTTCTTCATACCAAAATGGGAAATATATGTATCAAATCTATGATGAGGATACCGACAAGCTGGTTTCCGATGACTGGTTTGAGTATAAGACATTAAATGGCAGCCCTTACTATCAGGGTGTCAGCAGTAAGAAGATTTATGCCTCTGGAAATGAGGGACTTGTAGAGGCATCCATCAAAACCGGCGCCGACAAACAGCAGCATGTATATTATCAGCCGGCAAATGTCATTAAGACTACCTATAAGCAACCGTATAAGGTGTTAAAGACATCCAAAATTATTTCTTCTGTCCAGTTGGGGAAGACCAAGCTTACCAATGCGGACAGCAAGGGAGCATATAGTTCTTCATCTTCTTCCAGACGGTCTTTCCTGTCCGGAAACAGTGGAAAGCTTACCGTGAAGACGGCAGATAAGAATTACAGCATTACCAGTATCGTTGTGCAGACTTATGATAAGGACGGCAAGCCTGTGTATACCAAAGTCGGAAATAAGAAAAAGGTTAACTATGGTTTGAATAAGTGGAAGTCAGAGTATTCGTCAGAATATAGCAGTTATGCTTACAGTAATACTTCCCTCTACAAAGAGACGACCGTATATGTATGTTACAAGAATAAGTATACGGGAGCGTTCTGCCGGGTGGACAGTGTTTCAAAGGATCAGTATGGCAATAATGTGATTTCCTATACTTATCGGTATGCAGGGGATACAAAGGACTCCAAAGGTACAGTATATAGCTTAGGCAGCATGAATGTGAGGGCATACGAGTCTTATACATTCTACAAAAAATAAATTCGTCACAAACGGTTGATGGCTGTATGCCGCAGCCTGTGACACGGCAGGCGGGATGGATGCCTTCTTTAAAAGGAGGTGTGCATCCCGTTTTTTATTGCATTTGAAGATACAGCCTTTAGCCATCTTCCGGAAAAATGAAAAAAAACTACATTTTTATTGAATATCAAGGCAATTCGTATTAAAATATAAATATGTGTGAGACAGCATGGAGATTGCGTGCATAATTTATAATGGAGGTTACGTCTATGGAAAAGAAGGAGATTAAGGAGAAGCTTTTAGGGATTATCGAAGAAGAGATGCCGGAGATTGAGGCCAACGAGGTGGATACATCCGCTTCCTTTGTCGGTGAGTATGATATGGATTCCGTTTCCCTGATTAAGGTGATTGTGGATGCGGAGAATACGTTTGGAGTTACATTTGATGACAGGGAGCTTGCCCTGAATAAGTACGAGAGTTTTGATGATGTGATTGATGTAATTGAAGATAAGTTAAAGTAGAGAAGGAGGATATCATATTATGGCAAACAAAGTAGTATTACCTGTAAAGTACCCGCCGATTACTTCATGGCAGTGGCATGCAACCCTGTTTTCCATTCTGGGAGAGGATGAGAATGCAAAGAGATGGATTTATAGCAATTATATTCAATTGCGTTGTTATAATATTTCGGAATATACATCCGGTGACGAGATTTTGTTGTGTGATATGATGCCCGGAAGCAGTGCAATGAAGGAATGTCCGTATTTGATTTTTTCATTGATTACCAGGCCGCAGATTGAAAGCTATTGTGGTGATGTTGTTGATTTTATCATCAAGACGATTGATCTTGGCGGATATATATATGGCGCCTTTGATGAGGCAAGGATGCTCTCTGCCGTAGCGGTTGGGGATTTTAAGTTCTCACATGAGCTGTTCATTTATGGATATAATATGGAGGAGGAAATGTTCTATGTCGGAGATTTTACATTTAAGGACAAGTATGCATATTCCACTGTCAGCTTTGAGGATGTAAAGAAAGGATTTAATGCCTTAGAAGCAGGCGACGACCATGTGTTCCGTGATGATTACAAGGGTACAAGAGGTCTTTATGTGATTCAGAAAAATGTGGACAGCAGATACTATGATATCGATCCGATTTTGATTAAGAGGACTTTAATTGAGTATTTGGAGGGAAGTGATACAAAGAGTCATTTCCGCATGATGCGTAACCGTTTTAATGACACGATTTTTGGCGTCAATGTTTATGATGCGCTGATTAAGAGAGTGGAGAAACAGTTAAAGCAGGCGGAACCGGATTTTGATATCCGTGCGCTTCATATTGCCTACGACCATAAGGTGCTGATGCATGACCGCCTGAAATATCTGATGGCAAATGAGGTGATTCCGTTCGATCAGGAGATGCTGGATGATTATGCAAAGGTTGTGGATGATATGTTAGCAGCCCGCAATCTGTTGGTTCGTATTTCCGTGACGGGAGAAATTGAAGCAGGCGATCGTATTGCGAATTATCTGACTACTGCGAGGGATAAAGAGAGTGTTATTCTTGGCAAGGTGGTTGAACTTTTGTAATTGTGGAGCGGATATGTTAAAAATATTTTATATGGATATAAGCTGTGGCTGCCCGGATGGGCAGTCACAAGCTTTTTACGAACTATTGCCGGAGGAAAGGCAGGAACAGGTTGACAGGCTGCGGAAGGAGGATATGGCACATAGGAAGATGCTCGCAGGAGTTTTTATGCAGTATGGCTTAAGCCGGGTGACGGGGATTTCGATTGAACAGATATGCTATTCCTATGGGGAGCAGGGAAAACCGGAATTGGAAAATATCAGCCATGAAAAGCAGGTGCATTTTAATTTATCCCATTCCGGAAAATATGCTTTGTTAGCGGTGAGTGACAGGCTGGTGGGCGCAGATGTGGAGCGGTTAAGGGAGAACCGGCTTGGTGTTGCCAAACGGTGTTTTCATCAGAGGGAATATGAAGATATCATGGCATTGCAGAATCGGGAGAGCTGTGACCGGAGGTTTCTGGAATACTGGACGATGAAGGAAGCGTATGTGAAACGAACCGGAGAGGGATTGCGGATTCCGATGGATTCCTTTTGGATCAGACGGGGTGAAGATGGCGTGTCATTTGTGGAGAAGGCAGACGGGCAGAGGGTATGGATTGCAACCGGCTATTTGGGGGAAACCTATGCATTTTCAGTTTGCAGTGAAAGCAGGGATGATATAGCGTGGCTGGCCGGCAAAACAGAACGGCAAAGCGCAGATGGAAAGGCGTTGGAGATAGAGGAGATTACGGCTGCGCAGATTTATGATTCGCTAAAGGACAGGAGATTTTTAAATGATTCTGCAAAAATACAGTAAAATGAGAAAAAATCACATTTAACTGTTGATTTATTGCCAAAACTGTCTATAATAGAAAGCAGAAAAGAAAGTGGGGTAGCGGTTATGCTAATTCAATTTAATTTCAAGAATTTCAAATCCTTTAAAGATGAGGCAGTTTTGGATTTGTCTGCGGCAAAGATGACAGAGTTTTCTGACAGAGTAGTGGTTGTTGGCAGTGAGAAGATTTTGCCGGTTGCTGCTATTTATGGGGCAAACGCAAGTGGAAAGTCCAATATATACAATGCTTTTGAATATATGTCTGACTATGTTGCAGATTCTTTCCGGTACGGGGACGAGGAAGAGAAGTTTGAGAGGTTCAGACCGACTCCATTCTTGTTTGATTCGACATCTGCAAATGCAGAATCCAGTTTTGAAGTGTATTTTACACTGTTTGGAGATAAGTCTGAAAGGATATATAATTATGGTTTCTGCATTAATAAGGAGGGAGTAACGGAAGAATGGCTTAATTCTAAGGCAAAGACTGCCAGAAAATACAGTACGGTCTTCTATCGTGGAAAATCTAACGAAGAATTGGATTTATCAGGTTTTCCAAAGAGCAGCCGGGATAACATTCAGGTAGCATTGGAAAAGCAGGTGCTTATTATTTCTTTGGGGGCAAAACTGAAGATTGGTAAGTGTAAAGCGATCAGGGATTGGTTCCTTGCCAATGAGCTTGCGGATTTTGGCGATCCTTTTACAAACTTCTTTATGTCGAGAAGACTGCCGAAGGGCTTTGTGGAAGATAAGGGTGTTCAACAGAAGGTTGTAGAATATTTTGCATCCTTTGATGCGCATATCAAGGATTTTAGAATCGAACAGGTTCCTCAGGAGGCTGAATCCAGGGAAGAGGTATATAAAATCAATGCGCTTCACAAAATGATTGACTCTGATGAAATGGCAGAAATTCCTTTGGGATTGGAGTCTGCCGGAACGTTAAAGATGTTTGCGTTATATCCGGAATTGCAGGAAGTATTGGAGAAGGGCAGCGTATTCTTTATTGACGAATTAAATGCCCGTCTGCATCCGCTGCTTGTCAGGAATTTTCTGCTTACATTCCTGAATCCGGAAATAAACACCAATCATGCGCAGCTTGTATTTACAACTCATGATACATGGCAGCTGTCCAATCAATTGTTACGCCGTGATGAAATTTGGTTTGTAGAAAAGGATGAAGAAGGGGTTTCTGCGCTGTATTCATTGGCTGACTTTGTGGATGAGGATGGTTCGCATATTCGTAAGGATGAAAGCTATGAGAAGAATTATCTTATTGGAAAGTATGGCGCAATCCCTGCTTTAAAGAGCATTGATGTGTTTCAGGGCGCAGAGTATCCGTGGGATATTGGTTTCGCGCCAACCGGAGTGGAACGGAGAGATTGATTATGGCGAAAAAGGACAGAACAGGTAACAGAAAAACACGTGAGCAGAGAAAACGATTCAAAGTGCCGGAATTGGGTTACTATTTGATTGTCACGGATACAGAAGCGACTGAACGTTGTTTCTTTACGGGACTTCATCAGGCATTGCCGGAAGATGTTAGGCATAAGCTTGTCATAAAGGTCATAGAGACCAAGACTCGTAGCATGATTGATAAATGTCTGGAACTCACTGCTTACGATGCACAGTATCGTATCCCCTGGATTGTGTTTGACAGAGATCAGGTGCAACAATTTGATGAGATTATTGCAGAGGCAGTCAGCAAAGGAATACAGGTGGGCTGGTCAAATCCATGTTTTGAAATATGGATGTATGCTTATTTTGGCTCTATGCCGGCATTTCAGGATTCGTGGACATGCTGTTCGGATTTTGGAAGAGTATATGAAATCAAAACCGGACAGAAGTATTCCAAAGCTGATGAGCAGATGTATGGGAAACTTTATAAAGCCGGTGATGAGAAAAAGGCAATTTGGATAGCACAGCAGAAGCTTTATCAGTGTAAACGAGAAGGTAAAACAAAGCCATCGGAGATGTACCCGTGTGTGACAGTGCATGAACTGGTAAGGGAGATTAAGAGTAAGGTTAATTTATAGAGGGGATAGTATATTTCTGGTGTGAAGATTGAAAATGAAGTGGGGATGCCGCTAAGTGGGAATATAAATGAACAAAATTTTGTGAAAGGAATTTACTCTTTGGAACGGAAAAAGGAAATTTTTTCTTTATTTTTGGATATGGTTGGGGTATAATAAAAACAGGTATGCAGATGAGAGAAATCCGTCTGCCGGAGGTGTCAGTGCCTCGAACGCTTCGTTTATATCTGCATGGATATGACGGGCAAGAATTTTTAGAATACGGAGGAATGTTACATGTTAGTTTCAGCAACAGAAATGTTAAAGAAGGCTAAAGAAGGTCATTATGCAGTAGGTCAGTTCAATATTAACAACCTGGAGTGGACAAAGTCAGTTCTTTTAACGGCTGAGGAGTTAAAGAGTCCGGTAATCTTGGGTGTGTCAGAGGGCGCTGGTAAGTATATGACAGGATTTAAGACCGTTTCAGCTATGGTTAAGGCGATGGATGAGGAACTGGGAATTACTGTTCCTGTAGCACTTCATTTAGACCACGGAACATACGAAGGATGTTATAAGTGTATTAAGGCTGGTTTCACTTCCATTATGTTTGATGGCTCCCACTATCCAATTGAGGAGAATATTGCAAAGACAACCGAGTTAGTAAATGTTGCACATGCAATGGGCATGTCAATTGAGGCAGAGGTCGGTTCTATCGGTGGTGAGGAAGATGGCGTCATCGGTAAAGGTGAGTGTGCGGATCCTGATGAATGTAAGGCGGTTGCAGATCTTGGCGTAGACATGCTTGCAGCAGGCATTGGTAATATTCATGGTAAGTATCCGGAGAACTGGGAAGGTTTAAGTTTCGAGACATTGGATGCCATTCAGCAAAAGACCGGTGTTATGCCGTTAGTTCTTCATGGCGGTACAGGTATTCCGGCAGATATGATTAAGAAAGCAATCGAGCTTGGCGTATCAAAGATTAATGTCAATACAGAGTGCCAGTTATCCTTCCAGGAAGCAACACGTAAGTATATTGAAGCTGGTAAGGACTTAGAGGGTAAGGGATTTGACCCGCGTAAGTTATTGGCGCCGGGTGCCGAGGCAATCAAGGCTACAGTTAAGGAGAAGATGGAATTATTCGGATCTGTAGGCAAGGCATGAGAATAAGGCTTCTTATAGATGGCAATGAAGATTGATGATAACTGCTATTGTGACAGGCGGACTGTTGCAGTAGCAGTTTTTTTGTTAATATTTAAGTAAAAATACTTAAAATTGCTTGATTAATTTAATTCGTGTGGTATAATGATACATATAGTATGTGTATTGGAATAGAATAACAAAATATTGTCCGTGTGGGAGATGGATAAGGAAGCGGGAGAGTTTATATGCAATAGATAAGATTATGCGAAGGAGTGTTTGCATGGTAACAAAGAATGTGACAATGAGCGATGTTGCGAAGGATATGGGTGTCAGCACTGTCACCGTATCGAAGGCGATTACCGGAAAAGATGGAGTTAGTAAAGAGGTTCGGGAAAAAATATTAAAGCGGGCAGAAGAACTGGGTTATGTCTATACGAAAGGTCTCAAGGATAACCGTGCGCACAAGCAGTACAATATTGGCGTTTTGGTTGCCGGTAATTTCATGAGTACGGATGCTTTCTATTCCAATCTCTATCAGCGGATTACGATGGAATTGATAGCCCAGGGTCATTTTGGCATTTTGGAAATTGTGACAAAACAGGCGGAGAACGAGAATGTTTTGCCGAATGTGCTGGTGAATCATAAGGTGGACGGCATTATTATGATGGGGCAGATGAGTCAGGCGTATATTGAAAAGATTCGGGAGACAGGCGTTCCGTTGATTTTTATGGATTTTGAGCTGGAAGATATGCAGGTAGATTCCATCATCAGTGATGGCATGTACGGCGCCTGTATGATGACGCGTTACCTGATTGCACAGGGACATAAAAAAATCGGCTACATTGGCAGTTATCAGGCAACCAGTTCTATTATGGATCGGTACATGGGATTTCGCAAGGCAATGCTACAGGCGGGGATTCCTGTACGGGAGGAATGGGTGATTCCGGATCGTGATGAGGATGGCGTGTATGTGGAGCCGACCTTCCCGAAGGAAATGCCAACCGCATTTGTCTGCAATTGTGATGAGGTGGCGTTCCATGTCATTACCAAGCTTAAGAAGTTAGGCTACAAGGTGCCGGGCGATATTTCTGTGGTGGGATTTGATAATTATATTTATGCGGAGCTTAGCCTGCCGAGGATTACAACCTTTGGCGTACAAACGGACGTTATGGTAAAAAGCACCGTGGATACGATTATTCATAAGCTGAATGATCCGGATTATTCGGTAGGGTGTATTGTCATTTCCGGTGAAGTGTATGTGAGAGATTCCGTGAAGAAGTTATAACGGGTATGAATAAATTAAGTTAAAATCGAATAAATTACTTAAAAAGTAAAAACGGTCGAAAAAGCCCGAAATATGTTGGATTTGCCCAAATCTTCCGTTTCAGAGCGGGAACGCAGAGTTTTCAGGCAGATTCTAAAATAGAAAATATGTTGTATTTTTTAAAGTAATTTTCTTGACGTACACTGGGTAAAAATGTTAAAATAGCACCGAGAGATTTACTTAAAGGGAAAAGCATAATAAAGTAACTAAGAATCTTTCTAATATTTGGGAATAGAGGTGCATATCATGTTTATTGATGAGGTGAAGGCAAATTTAAATGATTGTATTCGTCCATTTTGGATTGGTTTGATGGACAAGGAAAACGGTGGTTTTTATGGACGTAAAGATTTTGACTTGAATCTTTACAAGGATGCTGAGAAAGGTGTCATACTGAATAGTCGGATTTTGTGGTTCTTTTCAAATTCGTATTTAACCCTCCCTAATGATGACGATCTTGTATGTGCAGACCATGCATTTGACTATTTGGTAAACCACTGTTTGGACAAGGAGTATGGCGGCGTGTTCTGGTCAACGAACTGCGACGGTACTCCGCTTGACACCACCAAGCACACATATAATCAGGCCTTTGCCATCTATGCACTGTCATCCTATTATGATGCAAGCAAAAAACAGCAGGCGCTGGATATTGCAATGGAGCTTTATCATCTGATTGAGGAAAAATGCACAGATGAGTTTGGATATTTAGAGGCGTTTGACCGGACATTTCAGCCGGTGGAGAATGACAAGCTTTCTGAGAATGGAATTATTGCAGAAAAGACAATGAATACATTGTTGCATGTATTTGAAGCATATACAGAACTTTACAGAGTATCGAGGGATGCGGGCGTGAAGGAAAAAATGCTTCGGATTTTGAATATTTTTGCAGAGAAGGTATATAATCCGGCATTGAGAAGACAGGATGTGTTCTTTGACCGGGAGATGAATAATCTGATTGATTTACAGTCGTATGGACATGATATAGAGACGACATGGCTGCTCGACCGTGGCGTGGAGGTTCTTGGAGACAAGGACATTGAAGCAAAGATAACCCCGATTACAAATGCCCTGACGGAATTTGTATATGAACTGGCGTATAAGGACAATTCGCTGGTGAATGAATGTGAGAATGGGGTGGTTGATACAACAAGAATCTGGTGGGTACAGGCAGAGTCGGTTGTTGGATTTCTGAATGCTTACCAGAAGAATCCGGATAAGACGGAATATTTAGATGCAGCAAAGGCAATCTGGGGTTATATCAGGGACAACCTTGTGGATGACAGACCGGGAAGTGAATGGTTCTCAGAGGTTGACGAGAATAAGAAGCCAACCAGCAGGAAGGATATTGTAGAACCGTGGAAATGCCCATACCATAACGGGCGTATGTGTTTAGAAGTGATAAGGAGGAGCGCAGATGTTGCATGAGAGATTCTATATTGAAAATGACAAATACGAGAAGTTGATTACAAAGAAAAATGTAAAGGCTGATTTTTATAATGGTATTTTTGACCGGTGGGAGAATCCGGTTCTCACGGCAGAACATATTCCGCTTACATGGAAGTACGATTTGAATCCGGAGACGAACCCATATTTTATGGAACGGCTTGGCGTAAATGCAGTATTTAATGCAGGCGCGATTGAGTTGAATGGAAAGTATTATCTGGTGGCAAGAATTGAGGGAAATGACAGAAAGTCCTTCTTTGGCGTGGCAGAGAGTGATAACGGAGTGGACGGTTTCCGGTTCTGGGATTATCCGATTCTTTTGGATGATGTATGCCCGGAGGAGACGAATGTATACGACATGCGTTTGACGAAGCATGAGGACGGCTACATTTACGGCGTGTTCTGCTCAGAGAGCAAAGATACAAGTGTCAATGATTTATCTGCGGCAGTTGCGGCAGCAGGCATTGTCCGCACGAAAGATTTGAAGACATGGGAGAGACTGGATAATCTGGTGACAAAAAATTCCCCGCAGCAGAGAAATGTTGTGCTTCATCCGGAGTTCGTGGATGGCAAATATGCATTCTATACAAGACCGATGGATGATTTTATTGATACCGGTTCCGGTGGAGGGGTCGGCTTTGGCCTCTGCGAGGATATCACCCATGCTGTCATTGACGAGGAGATTATCACAAGCAAACGGAAGTATCATACAATTACCGAGGCGAAAAATGGCGCTGGCGCAACTCCAATCAAGACGGATAAGGGCTTTATCCATATTGCGCATGGCGTTCGTAATACAGCAGCCGGGCTTCGTTATGTTGTATACGCATTTGCTACGGATTTGCAGGATCCGACCAAAGTAATTGCAGAGCCATCCGGTTATCTGATTGCGCCTCAGGGTGAGGAACGGGTTGGAGATGTATCGAACGTGGTATTTACCAATGGCGCAATTGTCAATGAGAATCAGGAAGTATTTATCTACTATGCATCTTCCGATACAAGACTGCATGTTGCAACCACAACGGTGGATAAGCTGATTGATTTTGTGTTCCATACACCACAGGATCCGATGCGTTCGGTTCTTTGCGTAAAACAAAGATGTGATTTGATTGCTAAGAATTTGGAATATTTGAAGAACGGGAAATAAGAGAATTGTTGGAAGGAATTGCCGTAGGGTGTAGATTTGAACAGGAAATCTATGCGCATATGGTGATTCCTTTCCGTGTTCAGGACGATTACCGGGTATGTTTTCCGGCAACTTCATCCTGTAGAAATGTAAGCCATGAGGTACTTTCGAGATTCATGGATCTATGATATAATGTAACAAACCTAGTGTAACGATTTTGTAATAACTGGACTTTATTCGCAGAATGAATCTTTTGTATGCAAGGCGCTTTTTCGCAGGCGTAGCGGTGGCTACGTCAAGAAAAGGCAACGATGCAGACAAAGATTCAGACAAGAATAGAGTCTGGTTAATTACAAATCGTTACACTAGAGTTGACATGGCTTGGGAAGATAGAAAGAGAGAAGGAGGAATTGGGGATGTTAAAGCTAGCACCGATATTTGGTGACAACATGGTACTCCAGAGAAATAAGGAAAATTATATCTGGGGAGAAGGCGTAGACGGAGATGCGGTGGAAATTGAGTTTTTGCGCCGGACGTATATTGCAGATGTAGAGGATGGTAAGTGGCGGATTAAGCTGGCTGCCATTGATGCAGGCGGGCCATACACGATGGATATCATATGCAAGGAGGAAAAAATCCATCTTCAGAATATTCTGATTGGCGAGGTGTGGTTTGCAGGCGGGCAGTCCAATATGGAACTGGAACTTCAAAACAGTGACAATGGACGTGCGGTATCCGCGCAGGCAAACAGAGAGTCCATCCGGTTTTATAATGTGCCGAAGCTTTCTTATATAGATGAGAATTTTGAGAAAAAGCATGAGGATACAAGTTGGCAGATTATGAAGGGCAGGGTATGCGATACGATGTCGGCGGTGGCATTTTATTTTGCAAATAAGCTGTATGATTCCCTGCGGGTGCCGATCGGGATTATTGACTGTTACTGGGGCGGTACTTCAGCGCTTAGCTGGATGAGTGAGGAAATGGTTCGTACGGAGCCGGGTGCTTCCGCAGCATTTATGGATTATCAAAAGCTGATTGAGAGTAAGCCGGAAGCGGAATATGAGGCAGAGCTTGCAGCCTTTGAGAAGGAGGTCGCAGAGTGGGATGCGAAAGCGGACAAGCTTCGGGCAGTGAATCCGGATATCCTGTGGAGTGAACTTTGCGAAAAGCTTGGCAACAATCCGTGGGAACCGCCGATGGGGAGGAAGTCGCCTTTCCGTCCGTGTGGTCTTCATGAGACAATGGTTATGCAGGTAGCGCCTTATGGACTCCGGGGATTCATTTATTATCAGGGCGAGTCGGATGAGATGCGCTCCCGTTTTTACGGAAAACTCAACAGTATGGTAATCCAGCAGTGGCGGAAGGATTTTGAGGATGAAGACCTTGATTTTTATTTGACACAGCTTCCGATGTTCATTGCGGATGGAGTGGAGGATGATAAGAACTGGTGCATTTTGCGGGAACAGCAAAAGCAGGTAACGAAGGACAATAAGCGGACGCATATGGCGGTTATCATTGACTGTGGGGAATATGACAATCTCCATCCGACGGACAAGACGATTCCGGGTGAGCGTTTGGCATTGCAGGTTCTAGGCAAGACTTATGGAAGAATTAAGCAATATGATGCGATGGGAATAGAAAATGTGGAGTATCAGGATGGGAAGATGATTGTACATTTCCACAGCACCTATGGCGGGATTCATTTGTGGAGATATGCTGACCGTATGACGGAGGAAAATAAAGCGGTTGTCGGCTGGAAAGAACGGCGGGAAAAACCGGAGAAGATTTATGGATTTGAAATCAGCGGAGATGGCGAGCATTATGTGGAGGCGCAAGGGGAAATTATCAGCGATGAGGCGATTGCCCTTTGGAGTCCGGAGGTTAAGGATCCAATCCATGTAAGATATGCATGGTCGAATTTTTGCGTGACGAATGTGTATAATAAGGCGGATTTACCGCTGGTGCCATTTAGTATTTAGAGTCGGAGGTTAGAAAGATGGGTTATATGGAGGAATATAAGGAGTGGCTTGCAAATCCTTATTTTGATGAGGAGACAAAGGCAGAGCTTCGTGCATTAGAGGGAGACGAGAAAGAGATAGAGGATCGTTTTTACAGAGAGTTAGAGTTCGGCACGGGCGGACTTCGCGGTGTTATTGGGGCAGGTACAAACCGCATGAACATTTACACGGTGAGAAAGGCTACACAAGGTCTTGCGAACTATGTGAAATCACAGAACGGACAGGAAAAGGGCGTGGCGATTGCGTATGATTCCAGAAGAATGTCACCGGAGTTTGCAAAGGAAGCCGCTTTATGTCTCAATTCAAACGGGATTAAGACATATATTTTCCCTTCTCTGCGGCCGACGCCGGAGCTTTCTTTTGCGGTCAGGGAATTAAAGTGTATTGCAGGCATCGTGATTACGGCAAGTCATAATCCGGCAGAGTATAACGGATATAAAGTTTACTGGGAGGACGGTGCGCAGATTACGCCGCCGCATGACAAGAATATTTTAGCAGAGGTTGCAAAGGTTACGGATTATAATGAAGTGACGACTATGGAGGAGGCAGAGGCGGTAAAGGCAGGTCTTTACAATGTCATTGATGAGTCAATGGATGCAAAATATATGGAGCAGTTGAAAGCGCAGTCGATTCATCCGGAAGTGATTGCGAAGATGGCAGAGGATATCAAGATTGTCTATACACCGCTTCACGGAACTGGTAATCTTCCGGTGCGTAACGTGTTAAAGGAGTTAGGCTTTAAGAATGTCTATGTGGTAAAGGAGCAGGAACTTCCAGACGGCAATTTTCCGACCGTTTCCTATCCGAATCCGGAGGATCCGAAGGCATTTGCGCTTGCGTTAAAGCTTGCGAAAGAGGTAGATGCCGATATCGTGCTTGCAACCGATCCGGATGCAGACCGTCTTGGCGTGTATGCGAAAGATACCAAGACAGGAGAATATGTAAGCTTTACGGGAAATATGTCCGGTATGCTGATTGCGGAATACATTTTGCGCGAGAGAAAAGCGACCGGTACACTGCCGGATAATGCTGCGCTGGTTAAGACGATTGTCACAACCAATATGGCAGATGTTCTGACGGCAGCTTACAATGTGAAGTTGATTGAGGTGCTGACCGGATTTAAGTTTATTGGTGAGCAGATTAAATGGTTTGAGCGTGATAACAGCTATTCCTATGTGTTTGGATTGGAGGAGAGCTACGGCTGTCTGGCAGGAACCTATGCGAGAGATAAAGATGCCTGCGTGGCAGTGATGATGCTGTGTGAAGTTGCAGCTTCTTATAAGGCACAGGGTAAGACCTTGTGGGATGGAATGCTTGAGATTTATGAGAAGTACGGCTATTTCCGTGAGGGCTTGGAGACGATTACCATGAAGGGAATCACCGGCGCCGAGCAGATTAAGGCAATTATGGAGAAGCTCCGCAAGAATCCACCAACGGAAATCGGCGGCGTGAAAGTAAAAGAATTTCGTGATTATCAGTCTTCCGTTGCCAAGAACCTTGCAACCGGTGAGGAGACAGAGATTACCCTGCCAAAGTCAAATGTACTGTACTTTGATATGGAGGATAATTACTGGTGCTGCGCAAGACCTTCGGGAACAGAGCCGAAGATTAAGTTTTATATCGGAGTAAAGGGTACAAGCTTAGAGGATTCGGATGCACGCCTTCAGAAAACGGTTGCGGATTTGATGAGTAAGATTGAGGCATAGTCTGGATAAGCAGGATATTTGATGAGGATAGCAGATATGGAATTATTATTTTTAAAGCCGGTTTTCAAGCAGATGATTTGGGGCGGGAACCGCATGAGAGCAGAATATGGTTATGACATTCCGGGGGATGATACCGGAGAATGCTGGGCAATCAGCGCACATCCGAACGGAGACGGTGAGATTGCAAATGGTGAATATGCGGGCATGAAACTGAGTGAGCTTTTTGACAAACACAGGGAGTTGTTTGGCAATATCAAGGGAGATAAATTTCCGCTTCTGACGAAGATTATTGATGCAAAGGGTGACCTTAGTATTCAGGTGCATCCGAATGATGCCTATGCAGCAGAACATGAAAATGGTTCGCTTGGCAAGATGGAGTGCTGGTATATTTTGGATTGTGATGAGGATGCAACGATTATTATCGGACATAATGCCAGGACAAAAGACGAATTAGTGGATATGATCGAGAATAAACGCTGGTCAGAATTTATCCGTGAGATTCCGATTAAAAAGGGAGATTTCTTCCAGATTAATCCGGGCTGTGTGCATGCGATTAAAGGCGGAACGATGATTTTGGAAAGCCAGCAGAACAGTGATATCACCTACCGGGTATATGACTACGACCGTTTGCAGAATGGGAAACCCCGTGAACTTCATGTGAAGCAGAGTATAGACGTGATCGAAGTGCCGTTTCAGCCTGCAGAAAATGACAGCGGCGCACAGCAGTCTGTGAATCAGTGGTTTGAGCAGTTGATAACCTGTGAGTATTACACCGTGTGGAAGGCGGAACTTGCAGGAAAAGAAACGTTAGTACAGGATCAGAAATTCATACTGGCTTCCGTGATTGAGGGAAAAGCCGTTCTGGATGGCATAGAGGTTAAGAAAGGGGATCATTTTATCATCCCGGCGGGCATGAAGGATATGGAAGTGGAAGGAGAAGCCACATTTATCTTCTCTGCCGTGGCAAAATGATATCGTGGTTTTGAAGGATGAGGTGAGTCCTTCAAAACCACACAGATACATATTATAATAGAGGTAAGGAAAAAGAAGGAGCATCATTATGGAGAAAGCCTTCGAGGAATTGCAACTTAGGGATGATTTCATGTTTAGTGTGATCATGAGAAATCCGAAGT
The DNA here is from genome assembly GCA_023664325.1 of Clostridium sp. Lineage (GTDB taxonomy): Bacteria > Bacillota > Clostridia > Lachnospirales > Lachnospiraceae > CAG-590. Next base: position 24,699 of record JAMPFS010000029.1, on the reverse strand, counting down.
TCTGCAAACCGTTTTTAGAACGGATACTGAACATAAAGATATCTAACATTGAATATCCGAAATCACAGGAGACAATAGACATTTCCGCAGATGCAAAAAGCGTGCGTTTAGATATCTATGTGGAAGATAAGAGGAAAAGCGTTTATAATATCGAGATGCAGACGGCCAGGAACAGGGAACTTCCCAAAAGAACAAGATATTATCAGGGAATGATAGACTTGAATATCCTGGAAAAAGGGGCTGATTACAAAGACTTAAAACGGAGTTTTGTTATTTTTGTATGCACCTTTGATTTGTTTGGCGAAGGGCGGCATATTTATACCTTTGAAAACCGTTGCATTCAAGACCTTCAGTTAGGTTTGGGCGATGATACAACAAAGATCATCCTAAACACGAAAGGAACAATGGATGATGTCACACCGGAAATGAAAAAGCTGCTTGATTTTATTGACGGAAAAGATCCGGAGGATGAATTTACAAGAGAGCTGGATGAGGCGGTACAGTCCGTCAGAAAGAATGAGAAATGGAGGCTGGATTATATGACTTTACAAATGCATTACCAGGAAAAATATGAGCAGGGGGTTGAGCAGGGGATTGAACAGGGGATTAAGCAGTCTGCTTTAAGAATGATAAAAACGCATAAGTTGTCTTCAGAGGAGATTGCATTATATTCCGGGCTTTCTTTGGAGCAGGTGCTTGAACTGGAAAAAGAATTGCAGCCAGTATAATGTTTGCTGTCTAAATAGATTGGAGGCTGGATTATATGACTTTACAAATGCATTACCAGGAAAAATATGAGCGGCTTAAAAAAGAACTATAGAAGTCTTAGGATGATAGAAATAATATGCAAAATAAGTGGATGAAAAAACATGAAACGGTCAAAAAAGTATCTCAAAATCGTATAGATGAGACAAGTACTAATATGATTTGGAAAGGAAAGGAGGGCAGTAGTATTATTTTAGAGTACTGAAAATGTAGACAGATTAGGAGGATAATTTATGAGAAGGAAGACGATTAAAAAAAGGCTCGTTGCCATTGGGTTGGCAACAGTGATGGCGTTATCGGTGATAACGGTTCCGAATACCTGGGGGGGGTATGTACAGGCTGCGGAGGCAGAAACCACAGTTACCTTGTATGAAAGTGATAAAAGTGTTAATATTGCTGAAAGCGCAGTAACATTTGAGACAGAGGATGCTAACTGGGTGAATAAAAAGGAAGTTTCTTATGCTAACACCCAGAATAAGAATATCACTTTGCCTGACAATTATACTTTATCAGTGGATGTTACACTGGATGAAGCAGGTTATACTTCGCTTGCAGACGAGGGGGATTATTTTAAGGTACAGGGTGTTGTAAAAGGTGACGGTTGGAGTTATTTAACAAGTAACGTAGAAACTCTTACTAAGGCAAATTTTTCTAAAAGCAAGACTGTGCGGTTGGAGTTATCGTTTGAGGATAAGGCGGATGCATTGTGGGAGGTTGCATTTGTTGCCATTGGACAGGGATTTGAAGGAATGATTTCCTTTTCTAATGTCAAAGTGACAAGTGAGACGGAACCAGAATTGGACTATGATTCTTTGGAGCCGGCATTTAGCTGTGCTTTTACAAGTACTAAAGACTGGGATCAGGTTCAGGTTGAACAGACAGATGAGACCACTGGCGAGACAAAAAAGGTAAATGCAGAATATAACACCGGAATCACTTTGTCAGGAGTACCAAAGCAGGGGGCAGTTGTGAGTGCAACCGTTTTGGTGAAATCAGCAACAGCACCAGCCTATGAAGGTGGCATTCAATTTAAAGGTGTAATGCGTTTAGGAGATAACTGGAATTATGTTGCGAGCCAGGATTACAACTATACTGCTGCTACAGCATTAAAAGCCGTGGAAGGGCATGAGGGATGGTATGCCGCAGATGTGGCATGGTCTTTTGGTGCCAAGGTAGATGCATGGTACGGAAGTTTCCAGGGTAAAACTGCTTTTGAAGAAGCGGTTACAGACAAACTGACAGCATTTACCGTAGAATGTGCGGGTGCCAACAGTGATTTTGAAGGCGATATTTATATTATCAATCCTAAATTTACGGATGGAACGGTGTTGGTTGAACAAGAACCGACTGTGGTTGCAGACTTTTCAACTGATCCGGGAGAAAACTGGTATTCCGAACCCGGCTGGAAATATCATCATGGGGATGCGACTGTAGAAAATAATGCATTAGCTGATGTGAGCTGGGATGGAACAAATAAAAGACTTGCAGTAGGTGTTGATTTTTCCGCAGATGATGGCGAGGGTTACAGCGAGGCGAAAGTCAGCGGCAAATTTACGGCTTTGGATATCAGTAATTATAATCAGGTTACATTTGATCTGATTTGTCCGGCAGGTTCTACCATGTCAAAAATCAAGTTCTTTATGAATGATGATAATAGCAAGAAGGTTCAGGATACAAATGTAGAGTTTACAATTGGCGAAGACGGGAAAGCGACAATTGCTGTTGATTTTACCCCGAAGAATGCTACAGTTAGTGCATTAACAATTGGTTTGGTTGGTCCTGGCATTGGAAATGGTGAGAAGGGAACCTATTATATTGACAATGTAACATTTACACAGTCTAAGAAAGACCCATTGGAGGGCTATGTGAAGATTACAGAAGCTGTTGATAAGACAGCCAATAAGGCAGATATCTCAAACATGCCGGAAACGGTAAAACTGATAGACAAAGATGCAACGAACGAAACAAAGGCATTGGCAGCGTATTTAACAGGTTTAAGGGAGAGTGATCAGGTGCTGTTCGGACATCAAAATTCTTCTTTCCGTTCCGTACGCACAAATGGCGAAACGTCTGATATCAACGACATTACAGGTGATGAAGCCGGAATCTTTGGAATTGATACCCTGTCCCTGACTGGTGTAGAGACTTCCGTAACAAGAGCAGACGGCGGTACACCAACCAAAGCCATTAAAAAATCCGTAGAGGTAACAAAGAAAGCTTATGATGCAGGTTCGATCATAACACTTTCCTGCCATATGCCGAATTTTGCAGATACAGGGAAAATAAAAGCATCAACAATGGAAGATAAAGAGAAGTATCCATATGATTTCATGGATTGTGATTTTAAAGAGTCACAGGATGTTGCAACTCCTTGTTCTTCCTTGTTGGTGAAAGAGGGTTCCGAAGCAAATAAGAGATTCAAGGCATATTTGGATATTATTGCAGATTATGCGGCGGAGTTAGAGAAAGACAATATTCCGGTATTGTTCCGTCCGTTCCATGAAAACAGCGGTGGCTGGTTCTGGTGGGGAACTGCTTCTACAAGCGTGAATGAGTATAAGGCTATGTGGAAGTATATGGTAAACTATTTAAAGAATGAAAAGGGTGTACATAATTTCATTTATGTATATTCACCAAATGGCCCGCTTACTTCAGAGGAGGCTTATTTGGATCGGTATCCGGGTGATGCGTATGTGGATGTATTAGCATTCGATTACTATGATGATTATGAAGTAACGGATGACAAAGAGAATAATTTCTTTGACAATGTTGCGGCTACCTGTCAGGTGGTTAAGGGATTAGCGGATGCGAGACAAAAAATTCCGGCAATCGCAGAGAGTGGTATCCGCGTGAATCAGAATGGTTCAACAACAAGTGTGCTTGCGAAAGGAAATCCTTTGGCAGTTACCCAGGCGATAGGCGGTGGCTGGTATAATAAGCTGGTTGACACTGCTGTAGCAAATGATATACCGTATTTCCTGTTGTGGGCAAACTTTGATGATGCAAATTTCTTCCTGCCATATAAAATTGATGCGACCGATGCGGATGGAAATGCGTATGGACAGGAACTCGTGAATGATTTTATTAAGGCTTACAACAATAAAAAATCAATTTTTGCAAAGGATACTAATTTCTATGGGACTGCTGATAAGAAGAATGTCGCTGCTTCCGAGGAGGCATACGGCAAAGAGGTAGATGGCTGGCTGGTTGCTCCGAATGATAAGGCTGTCATTAAAACGGACAATCTTGAGGAGATGAAGGAGTTTAAGGCAGTTGTACAGAATGCTTCAAAGGTAGTATTCAAGGTATATGGCAAAGATGATGTGGAAGTTGTTTTAGAGGCTGCAAAAGTTGGCGATACGAATGAGTATATAGCAGAGTTATCAGCAGCCAATCTTGAAAAACTGGGCGAAACCGGTGTTGGTACAGTTTATGTATATGCAACGGGAACCGGAGCGGATGCCAAAGAAGTTCTGATTGACAAGGCTGAATATATTAATTTCAATCAGGATATACCGGTTTTGAAACAGCCATTGTTTGATGACTTTGAGTATTACTACGGAAACAGTGCGCTTCTTGCAAATAACTATGGCAGCCCTAATTCCGCTGCTAACTGTAACGCCAGTGTATCACTGGATGCAGAAAATAAGGTTCAGGGTGAGTATGGCTTAAAGTTTGATTACAAGCTGACATATCCGGGCAGCGGTGAAGTATGGACTGGCGGTTTAGGACGTACATTTGATGAGGATAAGAGAGATTATTCCAAGTATAACGCTATCACCATGTGGGTAAAACCGGACGGAAACGGACAAAAGATTGTATTCCAGTTAAAAGGAAATGATGGAGTTGAAGCAGAGGCATTTTTAACAGAGTTTGGCAGAGGCACAGAGGCAAAATATGTGACGATTCCACTCAGCGCATTTATTAAAAAGCAAAGTACAGATCCAATTGATAAAGAAGCGATCAACGGATATGCTTTCTGGTGTAATTCCATTCCGGCAAATTATCGGGGCGAAAAGGATGAGAACGGCGCATATGTGGTAGATTCCTCTCTTTACTTTGATAATATTACAGCAGTTACTGTTGATGATGCGATTTTGGCTAAGGCAGATGCGGATACCAAGTTGATTGTTACAAGTAAGCCGATTGACGAATGTGTTGTGGCTGATGTAGAGACATTACCGAATTATTCTGCAAGGGATGCTGTTGAGGAGGCAATTAAGGCGATTGGGGATGTTGCTTACACAGACGAATGCAAAGAGGCGATTGATGCTGCAAAAGAGGCATATGCGAATCTGGATGCTTCATTGAAGGCAATGGTTTCTGAAGACTTGGTACAGGCATTGACAGATGCAGAGGCGACATATAACAAGGTAGATGCCGCAGTGAAAGCAATGAATGCTATCAAAGATGTAAAATATGATAATGCCAGCAAGAAGGCAATTGAAGATGCAAGAAAGGCATATGATGCATTGACAGCCGACCAGAAGAAACTGGTATCTGCTGATGTTTTGAAGAAGTTGACAGATGCGGAAGATATTTATCAAAAAGCAGCCGTTGCAGCGGCTACCGAAGCAGACAAGAAAGCAGCCGCAGACGTTACAGTAGCCATTGAAGCTATTAAGGATGTTGAGTATAATGATGCCAGCAAGGCAGCCATTGAGGCGGCAAGAAAGGCATATGATGCATTGACAGCCGACCAGAAGAAACTGGTATCTGCTGATGTTTTGAAGAAACTGACGGATGCAGAGACAGCCTACGAGCAAAAGAGAGCAGAAGTGGAGTCTGTCGCAGCAGTAGGAACAACGATTGATGATATAGCAAGCAAGGCAAAATTTGTGGTAACAAAGTCTGAAGTTGGAAGTCCGGAAGCTGCATACAAGGGAACGACGAACAAGAAAGCAACAAAGATTACGATTCCGAATACTGTAACGAAGGATGGCATTGTCTATAAAGTAACTTCAGTTAGCGCCAATGCGCTTAAGAACAACAAGAAGGTTACAAAGGTAACAATGGGAAGCAACATGGCTGTGATTGGCGCCAATGCATTTAGCGGATGCAGCAAGTTAAAGACAATCAGCATGGGCAAGAATGTGACTACCATTGGTAAGAAGGCATTTAATGGATGTAAGAAGCTTAAGAGTGTAAGCTTGGGTAGTAAGGTAACATCTATTGGAGAGAGAGCATTTTATAAGTGTACCAGCATTACCAAGATTACGATTCCGGCAAATGTAAAGACTATTGGAAAAGAAGCGTTCAGTGGATGTAAGAAGCTTAAGACCATCACGATTAAGACGAAGAAACTGACATCAAAATCTGTAGCGAAAAAAGCATTTAAGGGAGTTCCTTCTACGGTAACTGTGAAGGTGCCAAAGGCAAAACTGAAAGCTTACAAGAAACTTCTTAAGTCAAAGGGATTGAGTTCTAAGGCAAAAATCAAGAAGTAAGGTGCTGAAAGGTTTTTAAAGAAAAATCAATAAAATAGTTACAGACACAAAAATAGAATCGTGTCATAACAAATTTTTCTGCCAGTGAGCGTATGCTTGCTGGCAGTTTTTGTGTAACTTTTTGTTCTGCACAAATTTATGAATGATTTGTCATAAAAAACATAGAAAAATCACATATTTCATGCGTTGTTTTTCTTGCGGCGCATGGACTTATCTATTAAAATATAGATAACCGGACTTGGAGGAGGAGAGAATGGTGTATTATGGAGCAATTGAAGCAGGTGGAACAAAGATGGTCTGTGCGGTAGGAAATGCAGATGGTTCGATTGTAGAACGGATGGAAATACCTACTTTAACACCGGAAGAAACCATGCCGGTCATGCTTACATTTTTTCAAAAGTATACAATCGAGGCTTTGGGAGTCGGTACTTTTGGACCGGTTGATCTGAATTGCCAATCGGATCAATATGGAATGATATTGACGTCTCCAAAAGCTGGCTGGCAGGGATTTAATTTTTACCGTTTCTTTAAAGATCATATTGGGTGCAGGGTTATCGTGGATACAGATGTCAATGTGGCAGCTCTTGGCGAGCAGCGGATGGGTGCGTTACAGGGAATAGAAAATGGGATGTACTTAACGGTGGGAACCGGCATTGGCGGCGGAATTATTGCAGAGGGAAAACTGGTGCATGGTATGCTGCATCCTGAAACCGGACATATTCTGTTGCAAAGACATCCCGAGGATCATAGGGAGTCTCTTTGCCGGTTTCATGACAATTGCCTGGAAGGATTGGCAGCAGGACCGGCTATTGAGAAGCGTACAGGGATGAAAGGGATGGAACTTTCAAAAGAACATCCGGTCTGGGATTTGGAGAGTTATTATATCGCACAGGCATTGGTAAGCTATACGATGGTGCTGGCAACAGAGAGGATCGTCTTAGGAGGGGGAGTGATGAAGCAGACACATTTGTTCCCTAAGATACGACAACAGTTTGCAAAGCTGATGAATGGATATATGGACACAGAGCAGCTTAAGAATCTTGATACATTTATTGTGCCGGCAGGGCTTGGTGGAGAACAGGGTATTGTCGGGGCATTGCTTCTTGGAATGGAATTTGTCTGAATATAAAAAAATAAAAACAAGGATTTTGTAATCCTTGCTTTTAGTGAATCGGGGCGACAGGATTTGAACCTGCGACCTCTTAGTCCCGAACCAAGCGCTCTACCAAACTGAGCCACGCCCCGATGCAACTATATAATAATATAACGGATATTAGAAAAATGCAAGCGATTTTTATAAATTTTGAGAAAATGAGGTTAAATCATCCATACCGGCACGATATAATTTTCCCGGTCAATGGCTGATAATTCTGGTTTCATGCAGATTACTGCACCCTTTGACCGTGGTATAGAGGAACGATCCAGCAGATGAAATACCTTAATTAATTCGGTTCCCGGGTTCGATGATTTTTTAATCTCAATGGGATTGAGTACACCATCATGTTCCAATACAATATCAATTTCCTTTGAATCTTTGTTCCGGTAATAATATATGAATGGTTCCCTCCCGCTGTTCAGATATGTTTTCATGATTTCAGCAACAACATAATTTTCAAGAATGGCTCCATTCATTGCTCCGCATTCTAACGTTTCTGCACTGCTCCACTTTGTTAAATAGCAGACCAATCCCGTATCATAGAAATACAATTTTGGTGTTTTTACCAATCGTTTTAATAAGTTATTGGAATATGGATGCAGATAAAAAATGATTCCCAGCGTTTCCAGAATTCCTAACCAGTCCTTTGCCAGCTTCTGATTAATATCTGAATCTTTTGCGATATCTGCAATATTCAGCATTTGACCACATCTTGCAGCGACAGCAGTAATAAAATGCAGGAACTTCAAAGAATCAATTGCATTGGAAAGCTCTTTTACATCCCGATCAATGTATGTTGTTAAATAGCTGCTATAAAAAATTTGACTGTTGCTATTTTGTTCACTTACAATAGCCGGCATGGATCCTCTAAAGATTCGCTCAAAAATGCCTCTGGTATCAGCCTGTTTTCTTTCTTTGCTTCTGGCTGCAAGAGAATCCAAATCAATGGTAAACGGTTCCGTCTTACCATTACATATTTCAGCCTGGGATAGAGATGTTAATGAGAGTACAGCGACTCTGCCTGCTAATGACTCCTGCACTCCGTGCATTAGTTTAAATATCTGCGAACCGGTTAACCAAAATGCTCCCGGATCATGATTCCTGTCTACATGTATTTTTATATAAGTAAAGAGTTCTGGTGCATACTGTATCTCATCAATCAGAACCGGCGGTTTATGTAGTTGTAAAAACAACTCTGGATCTGTTTTTGCGAGGTTTCTCGCATTTAGATCATCTAATGAAACATAGTTCCTGTCTGTACCTTTCATTAATTTCTGAAGCATAGTAGTCTTTCCAACCTGTCTGGGACCGGTTACCAATATAACCGGATATTCTTTTGTAACTTCCAATACTACTTTTTCTAAACTTCTTTGTATATAGCGCATAGAAACCTCCTTCGGCTAATATGAATTGTAATTATATTTTAGCCGAATCAGGCAAAAAATGCAAGAATTGTTTCGGCTAATATATATTATAACTACATATCAGCCGAAATATACTGCTTATCTGCATTTTTTGAATAATAGAAACCGTTGTGCTATAATAATTCCAGCAAGCAGCCGACTTGGTGTCTGCTTGCGACAAAGATAGAATAAAGAGAGAATAATATGAAACAGATATATATAACCTCCAGAGATAAAATATATATGATTGTGCTGGGCATTTTGCTGCTGGCGGGCATGACTGGCTGTGCTGTATCCAACGGGGTTTCCGTATCACAGAGTGAGGAGCAGACGAAGGCGGAAGCTGCCTGGCAGGGCGTTGCTTATGCCGTTTTGAATGAGAATATTCCTTCTTTTACGGAAGAAGAGAAAAAGAATACCGAACCATTTGAACGTTATTCGGAACTGGATGTGCTTGGGAGATGTGGAACAGCATATGCCAATATATGCGTGGAGCTTATGCCGGAGGAGGAGAGAGAGGGAATTGGACAGATTAAGCCTTCCGGCTGGCATACAGTAAAATATGAGAATGTTGATGGAAAATATCTTTATAACCGTTGTCATTTAATTGGCTATCAGTTGGCAGGCGAGAATGCAAATGAGCGGAACCTGATAACCGGAACAAGATATCTCAACACAGAGGGCATGCTTCCCTTTGAGAATCAGGTGGCAGATTATGTGCGTGCAACGGGAAATCATGTGTTATACAGGGTTACGCCAGTGTATGAGGGTGATAATCTGGTGGCAGACGGCGTGGAAATGGAAGCCTTTTCCGTGGAAGATGAAGGGGAAGGAATTTGTTATCATGTATTTGTGTATAACTGTCAGCCGGGGATTGTGATTGACTATGCGACAGGGGAAAGCGCTTTGGCAGAGGCAGACAATGGAACAGACCCAACAGGAGCCTCCTTAACAGGCGTGGAATCTGAAAATAATCCGGATAGTGCCTATATTCTCAATACCAACACAAAGAAATTTCATCTGCCTTCCTGTAGCAGTGTCAGCGACATAAAAGCGAAGAATAAAGAAGAAGTGGCAGAGAGCAGAGAAAATTTAATCCTGAAAGGATATGAGCCGTGCAGAAAATGTAACCCCTGACATCTATGCATTTATTGATGCAGGGGCAGATGTGATTGTGGGCGGACATCCCCATTGCCTGCAGGGTGCAGAGTATTACAAAGGGGTTCCGGTTTTCTATTCTCTGAGTAATTTCGGTTTTAGCAGCAAGACGGTGAACAGCGTAATTTTAAATCTCAGGATTACAATAGATGGTATTGACAGTGTACAGTATCTTCCCTGTATGGAAACCGGAGGACGAACCCATCAGTGTGAGAAGCAGGATGGCGATTATGTCAGAATTATTGAGCTGTTAAATCGTGTGTCAGTAAATGCCTGTATTGATGAGGAAGGAATGGTAAGCGAGCTTCTTGAAGGGCGATTGTCCAAAAGGTAAATGATTGTTTTGCAATTGCGGATGATTATGATGAAATAATCTCCTGCGTAATATTTGCGAACAGGCGGTGCGTCAGATCCGCCATATACTGTGGTGATTCGGGATGCTCGGCAGACAGCCATGCCTTCACCATTCCGACTAAGCCGGTGAGACAGAAGGAATAAGTATAAATCAGATCCGGAGTATTTCTTGGAAATTGGGCGGAAAGAGAATCAAATACGGTCTCGGCAACCAGTTTTTCTGTGCGTTCCACAAATGCCATGTCTCCATGTGGCCCAAGCAGGGCATTGCAGATTTCGCGGTTTTCTGCCAGATAAGAAAAAATGTGTACAATAAAAGCCTGTGCTTTACTGCTGGCGATCGGCTCGATTGGATTTTTTTCAATCGAGTTTTTTATTTCATCCATAATTTCCTGTTCAATGCTTTCTAACATTTGATAAATATCTTCATAATGGAGATAGAAAGTAGAGCGGTTAATATCTACTTCATCTACTAGTTCTGTAACCGTGATTTCATGAATATTTTTCTTTTGCATAAGCCGTGCAAGACCTGCACGGAGCTGTGCGCGTGTCTTGCGGATGCGTCGATCCATTTTTTCTGCCATAAAATCCATCCTTTCCTGCAAAAATAATAGATAAAATCCAAATAAAATGTCTATTAATAATCAAAACGAGGTGTTATTAATGGTTGTCTTGTCCTGACAGGTTCAGTATAATACAAACAAAAATAAAAATCAACAATTTGTTTATTAATGGAGGTGATATCTACTAAACAAGTTGCTATTGATTAACAGATATATAATCTATTAAAAACAATATGGAAAGAAGGAATCATAATGATTAAAAATGAGTGGAAAAGCTTGTGGGAAAATAAGTTTATGCTGATTGTTGTGATAGCAATTATTGCGATCCCATTAATTTATGCAGGTTTATTTTTAAAATCAATGTGGGATCCATATGGTGAAGTAGAAAACCTGCCGGTTGCTGTCGTGAATAATGATGTTCCGGTTGAGTATGAAGGCAAAACATTGCAGGTTGGAGACGATTTGATAGAGGAGTTAAAAGATAATGATTCTCTTGCCTTTAATTTTGTAGATGCTGATGTGGCGCAGCAGGGGCTGAAAAACGGAACCTTTTACATGGTAATCACAATTCCGGAGGATTTTTCAAAAAATGCAACCACCTTAATGGATGAAAAGCCGAAGAAAATGGAGCTTACATATGAGACAAATCCCGGTACGAATTACATTGCATCCAAGATGAGTGAGACCGCGCTGTTGAAAATTAAGGATCGTGTGGCTGCCCAGGTTACAAAGACCTACTCGGAGAATGTATTTGATCAGATTGCGACGATTGGGGATGGCATGCAGGATGCAGCGGACGGTTCATTAGAATTAAAAGAAGGAATTGCGGAGGCTGCAAAAGGCAGCGACACGATTTCGACAAATTTGAATACGCTGGCAAATGGCGCAAACGATCTGACAGATGGAACCGCAAAGCTGGAAAAGGGTGTCAAGGATTATACAGACGGCGCAGGCAAGATTAACGCTGGTGCAAAGAAGCTTTCAAAGGGAACCAGGGATTTAAAGAAAGGCACGGATACCTTAAAGACAAAGAGTAAACAGTATACAGAAGGTGTAGATACCCTCGCAGACGGTATTACGGCTTATGTAGATGGCGCAGATCAGTTGGCGGCGGGCGCGAAGAAGCTTGCTGCGTTGGAGAAGCTTGGTGATGTATCAGATGGTATCAGTCAGTTAAATGCGGCAGTGACAACCGGTTCTAAAACAAGTCCTTCCCTTGTTTCGGGAGCTGCAAGCCTGAAAGAAGGCATTGGTACGATTCAGTCAAGTGTGGGCGGTGCATCACAGGCATTGGGAAGTTTATCCGGCAGCATGACAGAGGCAGCAAATACGATCCAGAAGGCAAGTGAGGCTATCTCAAGCGCTGCGAGCCTTTCACGCCAGGGCGCCAAAGTGCTTAGCGACAGTGCGGGCAGCATTTCCCAGACGAATCAATCCATTGAAAATGCGAATAGTGCAATTAACAGTGTCATTGCGGATTTAGAGCAGGCGAAGAAGGATGGGGCTGATGTCGATAACGCACTGACAACATTAAAGAATATTGGGCAGATATCAACGATTCGTTTAGATACCAATAGCATGCAGACTATCAGCGGCGCATTATCCGGTGTGTCAGACGGATTGACACCGGCAGTTCAGGGTTTGTCTGCCGGGGCAAGCAAGATGGCAGAGGCAAATCCACAGACAATGATGGCAGCGCTCAATGCAGGGTTGCAGGAGGCATATAGTGGCGCGGCAAGACTGGAGACAGGCGCAAAGCAGGTATCGGCAGGGTTACAGAAGCTGGAAACTGCTACCGCAGCCTTTCCGACCGCAGCGGCAGGTATCACAGCATTGAATCAGGGATTTGATACTCTGACAGCGAATAATACTACGCTAAAAGAAGGCGCAAAGGCACTTAAAAACAATACCCCTGCGGTAGCAAAAGGCATTTCAGATCTTGCATCCGGCGCAAAGCAATTGAATACAGGAGCTTCGGATTTACTGTCTGGAACCAAGCAGTTAACCTCTAATAATATAACGCTGTTAAGTGGAACAACCCAGTTGGCAGAGGGCGCTGCAAAGCTTTCCGACGGCTCTTTGAAGCTGTATGACGGTTCTTTGCAATTGCAGGATGGAATGAACAAATTGCAGGATGGTTCCGGAGAATTGTATGATGCAGTGCAGGATGGCGCTGATGAGATAAAAGAAGTTCATACCAATACGGATACCTATGAGATGTTTGCAACACCGATCGAGGATGAGGAGACAAAGATTACACATGTTGAAAACAATGGGCATGCTATGGCGCCATATATGATGTCAGTGGGACTTTGGGTAGGATGCCTGGCATTTTGTCTGGTATATCCGTTAATGTCCTATAAAGGCGAGTTGAAGTCAGGGCTTGCATGGTGGGCAAGTAAGGCAACCGTATTATATCCGGTAGCTGTTTTGCAGGGCATCTTCCTGATTACCATGTTAAATAAACTGGCAGGATTCCATCCGGAAGAGTATGGAAAAACGATTGCATTTGCCTGTCTGACAGCGGTCACCTTTACGTCCATCATGTATTTCTTTAATATCTGGTTAGGGAAGATTGGAAGTTTCCTGATGCTGGTATTTATGGTCGTGCAGCTTGCAGGTTCTGCTGGAACCTATCCGGTTGAGCTTTCACCGGGCTTTGTATCGAAAATTCATAACCTTGTGCCGTTTACTTATACCGTAAATGCATTTCGGAGCACCATTTGCGGCGGAGAGAGCATTGCGGCATCCGTAAAGGTAATGGTTGTGTTATTTATCATCTTTACAATGGCAACCATTGTTTCCTTCCATTTCAAGGGTGTGGCAAAGAGAAAGGGCAGGATTCTTCCGTATGACTGGCTTGAGGAGCGTGGGCTTGCGTAATATATTATGATCCGTTTTGTTTATTCCATGAAAGTATGGAAATAGGAATTGTTTGAAGAAGAAATTTTTGCTATAATTTTATCCATGGTTATTTTGTTTGCGCCTCGGGATGTTCCGGGGCGCATGGAACAGTTTAAAATATGGAATAAATTGCGGAAACGGAGAAAGACTATGCGTACATTTAATGTTGAATTGAAAAAAATTGTGGATGACAGCTACGAGATTGAGATTGGATATGAACTGGAACATAAGCTGATTGAGGATATCGGGAATGGCTTGGTCGGCAGAATGAAAAAATTTGCGGTGGTGACGGACAGCACGGTAAAAGAATTATATGCAGATGGAATCGCTGCGCTTTTAAAAGAAGCAGGATACCAGGCGGATGTGTTTGTATTTCCGGCTGGGGAAAAGAGTAAGACACGCAGGACAAAAGAGGATATCGAGGATGCCATGTTGGCAAAGGGCTACCGCAGAGACTGCTGTGTGATTGCAGTTGGCGGTGGCGTTGTGACGGATCTGGCAGGATTTGTGGCAGGAACGTTTGGAAGGGGTGTTCCTTTTATCAATTATGCAACCACTCTTTTGGCAGCAGCAGATGCCTCTGTTGGTGGAAAGACCGCAGTAGACACGCCGCTTGCCACGAATCTGATTGGATTGTTTAATCAGCCGGAGAAGGTGTACCTTGATATTGCAACGTGGAAGACTCTTCCGGAACGTGAGATCATCAGTGGTCTTGCGGAGACGATTAAACATGCGTGCCTCGCAAGGGCAGATTTCTTTGAATATCTGAAGGAAAATATGGATCAGATTTTAGCTTTGGAAAAGGAAGCCTGTGAGCATATTGCAGAGGTGAACTGCGAAGTAAAATATGAAGTTGTGATGAAGGATGAGCGGGAAAGCGGATTGCGGGAGGTATTAAATCTCGGACATACCGTAGGACGCGCAGTGGAGACGGTCAGTGATTACCGTTTGCTGCATGGTGAAGCGGTCGCAATTGGACTGGTGGCAGAAGTCATGCTGGCGTTTCAGATGGGTTATGTGACGGACAAGCAGCGGGATGCCGTCATTGCACTGTTAAAGCAGGCAAAGCTTCCGACAAAGCTTCCGGATTATATTGACAGGGAGGCGCTTGTGAGGAAACTCTATACCGATAAAAAGGTGAGGGATGGCAGGCTGCGGTTTGTGATTCAAAAAGGCATTGGTGATGTGGTGGAATTTGAAGATGGCGTGTTTGCCACTCCGGTGGAAGAAAGTACTGCCAGAGAGATTATCATGGCAATGTAAAGCGATGAAAATTTTTTCTATGAATAAACCATAAGATTTTTGCGTATTCTATATGTCATCAAGAGGAGTAACAGGGTGTGAATGTACACCCCTTTTTCTGTCAGGAGGAATATGCAATATGCCAGCAGCTTATACCCATTACAAATTTGGACAGGACATTTTATATCATTTATCAAATAAGAAAGTGCGGGAGGTCATTGCCCATTTTCCTAAAATGTTTGATTTAGGATTATATGGGCCTGACCTTTTGTTTTACTATGGAATCCCCGGAAGGACGGAACGGAATCATTTAGGCTTTGCCATGCATAAGGAAATGGCGGCGGATTTTTTCTCCCATGCAGGAGAAATCATTTTAGCGGAGGAAAATCCTGCGAAGGGAGCAGGGCTTTCTTATATATTGGGGATGATCTGTCATTTTGCGCTGGACAGTGAATGTCATAGTTATATTCAATACTGCATAGAAAATAAGGGATTAAGCCATACGGAGATTGAAATGGATTTGGAGCGGGAATTGTTAGAACGGGATGGCTATAATCCGGTGTGCCATAATTCAGTGACAATCCGTCTCACAAGGAAGGAAGCAGAGCAGGTGGCGATGTTTTATGAGGGCTTAACGGGAAGGGAAATTGGCATTTCCCTGCAGCACATGAAGCGCATGACTAATTGGCTGCTGCCGACAAATATGATGAAAAAGGGTACGCTGCATTCCCTGCTTGGGGTATCCGGGCATTATGAAGCGCTCCGGGGGATTATCATACGAAGCCGTCCGAATGCGGCATGTGAAGAAGTCACAGGCGAGCTGATAAAGCGGTTTGAACAGGCGATGCCGGTCGCAACTATGCTGATGATGAATTATTACTGGTATCTGCTCGGGAAGGAAAAATTGAGCTGCCGTTTTTACCGCACCTATGGCCCGGACAGGGAGGAAATGAAGAAGTTTGGGAATTGTGTGGAAATTCTTTAATATCAGTGGTATGCTGTATAAAGATACAGAACAAAAAGGAACGCTTCATAAAACGGAGGGGTGATGTATACAGGATGACGGAACTGGAAAAGCACTACAACAAATTTAATGAGGATAAACGGCTGCTGCGCCGGCATGGACAGGTAGAGTATATCACGTCCATGAAGTACATACATACATATCTTGATTTGCTGAGAGAGGAAGTGACAGGTGACATACACATTCTGGATGTTGGAGCGGGAACAGGGCGTTATTCTGTGGCGCTGGCGGAGGAGGGATATGATGTCACTGCCGTGGAGCTTGTAAAATATAATCTGGGAATCCTGAAGAAAAAGGGCAGCAGTGTAAAGGCATATCAAGGCAATGCCATGAATTTGAAGCGGTTTGAAGCGGAAAGCTTTGACATGACACTGGTGTTTGGGCCAATGTATCATTTATATACGTTTGAGGACAAGAAAAAAGCGCTTTGTGAGGCAAAGAGGGTGACAAAAACAGGAGGAGTGATACTGGCAGCATATTGTATGAATGAATATGGCGTGCTGACTTATGGCTTTAAGGAAAATAACATCCGGGAATGTTTAGCGGATGGAAGGCTGAATCCAGATTACCACTGTGTGGCTGAGGAAAAGGATCTATATGACTATATGCGGTTAGAGGATATTGCGGCTTTGAATGATGCAGTGGCGCTGAAAAGAATTAAGATTGTATCCGCAGACGGCCCGGCAGATTATATGCGTCCGGTTTTAAATGCTATGGACGAGGAGACATTTGGGTTGTTTGTAGACTATCATTTATCCACCTGTGAACGGCCGGAGCTGCTTGGAGCCGGTGCGCATACACTGGATATTTTAAGGAAAGAGTAGCGTATACCAAGCAGGATGAAAAAGCTGCCTACAGGGGTTAAGTATCTGTTCATTTGCACCGATAGAATAATTAGAAATGGCGTATTAGTGCAATTTTCAAGGATTGCATTGATAAAACAAGGATGTTTTGCAGCCGTTTCTATATCATATTATCACGGTTTTGTAACGGTTTGGAGCCAACCCGGAATTTTGCGGGTGGATTGGAGCTGTTACATAATTTCATGGAAAAGAAAGGAGTTGAGTACCATGAAAATCAGCAAAAGCGCTGTGGCAATGGAGGGGTCGTCCAGCTACAGCCGTTATCAGGAGTCGAAGGTGACCTCCATACTTGTCCGCCCGGAGCAGTTAGAGGCTGTGAAGAAGGCAAGGGAGGAACAGACGGCTGCGGATGGCGTTGATGTGTCTATCTCAGAGAAATCCCAATCTATGTTAGAAGACCTGATGGCAGAGAAGAACAAATCTGCGCAGGGACAACAGAATAAGGAACCGCAGGTAGAACAGACCAAACAGACAAAGCTTCCCGGTTACCGGGTGAGCAGCAAGGATGAGCAGATGCTCAAAACCCTGAAACGCATTTTGGAAATGCTGAATAAGATTCGTAAAAAGGGCAGCTTTATGACAAGCGGTTTATCGTTAAGCGAGGTAACCAGCTGGTCGGCGGATTTTAGCGAGTCAAGTTCCGATTCCGTGGCTGTGAGTGACGGAGCATTTGCGGCAGGCAGGAGCAGATCATTTTCGCTGAGCCAGAGCAGCAGTATGGCAAACGTGATTGACCTTAGAAGCGCACAATCTGTGAGTAACGGTTCCGGTACACAGTGGATTCGGCATACGGAGACCAGCAGCTTTGTGATGGAGCAGGAGAGTGCTACATTTTCTGCGCAGGGAATTGCGAAGACTGCGGATGGCAGGGAAATCAGCTTTGGCGTGGATCTTTCCATGTCAAGAGGTTTTGCAGGTCAGATGTTTTCGATGAAGGATGAGGCGGTTGTCTTGACGGATCCGCTTGTCATTAATTTGGAAAATGACAATGCTTCCATAACCGACCAGAAGTTTTACTTTGATCTGGATTCGGATGGGAAAGAGGAAGAGATCAGCCAGCTTGGAGCAGGCAGTGGATTCCTGGCATACGACAAAAACGGTGATGGCATCATTAATGATGGTTCGGAGTTATTCGGCACAAAGTCGGGAGATGGATTTGCAGATCTTGCAGCTTACGACCGGGACGGTAACGGATGGATTGATGAAAATGATGACATTTTTAACAAGCTGAAGGTGTGGACAAAGGATGCCGATGGCAATGATAAGCTTCTCGACCTGAAGGAAGCAAACGTGGGTGCGATTTATCTGGGAAGTGCGAATACCCAGATGCATTTGAATAATGCATATACGAACCAGACCAATGCAGTCATTCGGAAGACAGGAGTATTCTTAAAGGAGACCGGAGAGGTTGGAACGATACACCATGTGGATTTCGCTGTATAGGCAATATAAGTAACGAACGGAAATGTTGTACGAAGACCATATAAAGGCAGTCCTGCTATTGCATGGGCAGGATTGCCGATTGTGTGGTCTTTTTTACTGGTTTTACATATGAGGAAGGAATGAAATGGGTGTGACAGCAAAATATCAGAGAGTGGTTCAGCCATTTGAACCGGTATATAACAAAAATTCAAAGGTGCTTATTCTCGGGAGTTTTCCATCTGTGAAGTCAAGAGAACTGGGCTTTTATTATGGACATAAGCAGAACCGTTTCTGGAAGGTGTTAGCCGCCATACTGCATGTGGCGGAACCGGTTACGGTCGGAGAAAAGAAAGACATGCTGCTTCAACATGGCATCGCCGTTTATGATGTAATTGAAAGCTGCGATATCAAAGGTTCCAGTGACAGCAGCATCAAAAATGTGGTTCCGGCGGATATTGCAAAAATCGTGGCAGAGTCAGATATACGGGTGATTGTCACAAATGGCGCAACAGCAGGCAGACTGTTTCAGAAATACCAAAGCCACGATTATCAGGGAACTGTTTTAAACATGCCTTCCACCAGTCCGGCAAATGCGGCATTTTCACTGGAGAAGCTCATCGAGATTTGGAGCGCGGGGCTTAAAGAATATCTTTCTTGTTGACATATACCCTAAAAGGGTATATTATATAAATAAAAATGAATACCCCATGCGAGTATATTACATAAAAGAGGCAGAAAGTGAATAAGAGCAGATATTTGGGGAAGTATAAGTAAGATGACAACAAGGAGGACAATGATGCAAACGGAACAGTATATTATTTCGGGAATGATGTGCGCTGCGTGCAGCGCTTCCGTGGAACGGGTGACGAGAAAACTTGCCGGCGTACAGGAAAGCGATGTCAATCTTACCACGGAGCGTATGCGGATTTGCTATGATGAAAATGAAGTGGATGCAGAGACGATTATTCAGACGGTTGTAAAGGCTGGTTTTGGCTGTGAGTTAGAGGAGGTGCAGTCTGCGGGGGAAACTGCCGGCGTGCAGACTGCAAATAGTGATACCAGGCAGGATAAACGCCGCCGGGAGCAGGAGGCAAACCGGAAAATCCTGCGGGATAAACGGTATCGTTTGATTGCCACAATGATATTTGCTGTAATTCTGTTATATGTCTCTATGGGGCATATGCTGCCGGTTCCGTTACCATTGCCGCATATTATGGATATGCATGCCTATCCGGTGAATTTTGCCATGACACAGATGATTCTTACGATACCGGTATTGGCACTCAATTATGAGCTGTTTGTATCCGGTGTCAAATCATTAAAGAATTTACATCCGAATATGAATGCCTTAGTGACGATTGGATGCGGGACATCTTTTCTCTATAGTATTATTGCGACCTATTTGATATCGGTGGAACCCGACTATGTGCATCAGCTCTATTTTGAATCTTCGGCAGTGGTTGTTGCATTTATATGTCTTGGTAAGTTTTTGGAAAAGAATAATAAAGAAAAGACAAAAGGGGCTATTTACGAATTGATGGCGCTGGTTCCGGATACTGCATTCCGTGTCGGGGAAAATGACAGCATTACCGAAATTGCGGCGGAGGATGTGCGCCTGAAAGATATTTTGCTGGTGAAACCGGGCAGTAAGGTGCCGATTGATGGCATTGTGATAAAGGGTGAAACAAGTGTGGATGAGTCCATGCTGACCGGCGAGAGTATCCCGGTGGAGAAACAGCCCGGCGATGCCTTAATCGGTGGAAGCATCAACCAGAACGGCATGGTGTATATGGAGGTTACAAAGGTAGGGGAAGATACGACTCTTGCAAAGATTATTCAGTTTGTGGAGGATGCGCAGGGCAAGAAGGCTCCGATTTCCAAAGTGGCTGACCGGGTGGCAGGTGTCTTTGTGCCAACCGTAATCTGCATTGCCGTGCTTGCTGCTGTTGTATGGGCGCTGCTTGGATATGAGGTGTCTTTCGTGCTGACTATTTTTACAGCGGTTTTAGTCGTTGCCTGTCCATGCGCATTAGGGCTTGCCACGCCGACAGCAATCATGGTTGGAACCGGACTCGGCGCAAAATATGGCATTTTGGTGCGCAGTGGTGAGGCGTTGGAGCAGATTCATAAGGTGACGGCAGTTGTGCTTGACAAAACAGGAACGATTACAAAGGGTCAGCCGGAGGTCACAGATATTCTGGTGAACAATCAGGCGAATCATAATGAGAAAGATGAGGATGTCAAGCCGGATGAAGGGAATGCGTTTACCGGGCAGCAGCTGTATGTGCTGCGTTTGGCTGCATCCGTTGAAAAAGGCTCCACACATCCGTTAGCCGAGGCTGTTGCGAAAAAATGGGAGGAGCATGCCTGCAATACACCGCTTCATGAAATTACCGGTTTTACGAATATTTCAGGGAAGGGAATTATGGCGGTTAGCGAGGGAAAAAATATTTATGTGGGAAACCAGGCTTTGATGGAGGAACATGGTATTTTTGTAGAGGACTGGACTGCATCGGTTATGCGTAAGGAGCAGAAAGGCGCAACGTATGTGTTTGTCGCAGAGGACAACGAGATTGTGGGTGTGCTGCTGATCGCAGATGGCGTGAAAGAGACGTCAAAGGAGGCGGTCGCCAAGCTTAAAGATAAGGGTATCGGGGTATATATGATTACCGGTGACAGGGAGCAGGCGGCAAAGGCGGTAGCAGATGAGGTTGGAATTGACAATGTATTTGCCGGGGTATTGCCGGAGCAGAAGGCAGGTTATATTGAGGAGTTGCAAAAACAGGGTGAAACCGTTATGATGGTTGGTGATGGAATTAATGATGCACCGGCACTGATTCAGGCAGATACGGGTTGTGCGATTGGAAGTGGAAGTGATATTGCCTTAGAGTCCGGTGACATTGTTTTGATGAAATCAGACCTGAATGACGTGGTACGGGCGATCGAATTATCCAGGCTTACGATTCGCAATGTGAAGCAGAATCTGTTCTGGGCATTTTGCTATAACACAGTTGGGATTCCGGTTGCAGCGGGGGTACTCTATCCGGTTTGGGGAAAATTATTCGATCCACAGTTTGCAGGAATGACAATGGCATTAAGTTCTGTCTGCGTTGTTGGGAATGCGCTGCGGCTGCGGGGCAAGAAGTTGTGAATTCGGTAATTGCAAAACTCTGTTTTCGCAACTATATTTTGGAAATAGGGAGTTTTGTAATTACCTAATTCACATATTGGTAAGGAGGAAGAACATGGAAGAATGTAACAGGGAATGTAGTAACTGCCAGACGAAACACAGAAATGAGGCGGAACTGAAAAAATTGATGAACCGTTTAAGCCGGATTGAAGGCCAGGTGCGTGGTGTCAAGGGCATGCTGGAAAAGGATGCCTATTGTATTGATATCATTACACAGGTGGCGGCAATTCAGTCTGCGCTTGCCGGATTTAATAAGGCATTACTGAAAGAGCATATTTCTACCTGCGTGGTAGAGGATGTGAAGCAGGGAAAGGAAGATAAGGTGGAGGAATTGGTGAATACCCTGCAAAAGCTGATGTAATCATGGTATTGCGAAACTTTGTTTCGCAATGCCTGATAATAAAAGAGTAGAAAGGAAGGAAAAGAATATGGCAACATTAAATGTAGAGGGAATGATGTGTGAGGGTTGTGTAAAGCGTGTGACGGAGGCACTCCGCAATCTTGGGTTAGAACCGGAGGTATCGCTGGAAAATAAGACCGTAGTATTTGAGGGGAGCGAGGATGCTTCCGCAAAGGCAGCAGAGGCGATTGAAGCCCTGGGCTTTGATGTGGTGAAATAAAGGCACAGGACAGTAGCGCTGTAGTTATAGCAGCGGTGCATATAACCGCAGCAGGCTTTGCCACAAGCGGTATGGCTGATTCAGGCTCAGGCAGTAGTCGTAAGTGATTTCCTGTGATTCCTTTATCGTGTTCTCAATGTCCTCCTTGATATCCTCAATTACCTGACTGTGATATAAGAAGGCGGCACATTCAAAATGCAGATAAAGGCTTCTAAAGTCAAGATTAATGGAACCCACTACAGCATATACGTCATCTGCCACCATCATTTTTGCATGAATAAATCCAGGGGTGTATTCGTAGATTTTCACACCTGCCTTTGTCAGAGGTTCATAAAACGAGCGTGTCATCATGAATACATATTTTTTATCAGGAATCCCCGGCGTGATGATTCGTACATCAATACCGCTCTCTGCCGCTAAGGTGAGGGCGGTAATCATTTCATTATCTACAATGAGATATGGGGTAGTAATGTAGATGTATTTCGTCGCACGGTGAATCATATTCAGATATACATTTTCAGCCACAATTTCTGAAAAAAGGGGATTATCCGCATAGGGTTGGACAAACCCATCCCCTCTGGTTTTACAGTCGGCAGGACACTCTGACATTGGAATATGAAATGCTTCAAAATCAACATTTTCATCGGATAAATGCTGCCAAAGCTGCAAAAACATATTCGTGAAATTCCAGGTAGCTTCTCCTTTCAGCATTACGCCGGTATCTTTCCAGTAACCGTTCATTTCTATCTGATTGATATATTCATCCGCCAGATTGATACCACCGGTGAAGGAAGTATGACCGTCTATCACTAATATTTTCCGGTGGTCACGGTTGTTAAGACGCAGGGAGAGGATCGGACGGAATGGATTAAAGGCATAGCACTTGATTCCGTATTCCTGGAGGATACGGGGATATTCTTTTGGCAGCGTGCTGATACTGCCCATGTCATCATAAATTACACGGATATCGACGCCTTCCTGTGCCTTTCTCTTTAGGATTTCTAATACACTGTTCCAACAAGCTCCCTCGTGGATAATAAAATATTCGATAAAGATAAAATGTTCTGCTTTTTCCAGTTCGGCAAGCATCTGCATATACATTTCCTCCCCGGAAGCATAGTATTCCACGGATGTATTCTCATACACAGGGTATTTTGTCAGATTATGGATATATGCTGCCTGTGGCAGGGCATGATTGCTGATCGATTTGATATGTTGCAGGACAGCTTCATCCTGGGTTAAATGCGCTTTGGCATCCTCCACTGCATTTCTCACGCTGCGCCGGAACTGTCTTCTGGTGTTGTTTAGGGAGAGCAGCAGATAAAAGAGTCCGCCAAAGACCGGTATAAAAAGTATGGTGATTCCCCAGGCAAGCTTGTAAGAGGGATTAATTGGGCGGTTGATAATATAGATTACAACCACAATGCTGATGATGGACATAATTACCGATATGGTTGTGTATTTTTCACGCAGATTGAGGTAGACCATCAGCATGAACCAGAGCTGGATGAATACAATCAGAAAAATCCAGACAAGCTTATCTGTAAAAAGAGGGTAGTTCTTAAAATTCCGTTTTAATGTTTTGATTGTGTTATTTTTGTTCATGTCAATGACCTCTTTGATTTTTTATTTCTGCCACCTGCCTGCCGCGCCACACGGCAGTATGAGTCCGTTGTCGGAAACGGGAAGACCTATTTCATCGGATATGACATTGCCGCCATGTTTTGCCATTACCTCTGTGGAAATCAGGTAGGTGAGGACGGCTGGCGCCAATCCGGTTGTATAGGAATTTACCAGGAAAAAAAGTGGATTGTCACTTAACAGTTGTCCGCACAGCGCGATAAATGGATGAATTTTTTCTTCGATTTTCCAGATTTCCCCCTTTGGACCTCTGCCGTAAGATGGTGGATCCATGATGATGGCATCATAGCGGTTGCCACGGCGGATTTCCCGCTCCACGAATTTGACACAGTCATCTACGATCCATCGGATTGGGGCATCCAAAAGCCCGGATGCCTGCGCATTTTCTTTTGCCCAGGTCACCATGCCTTTCGACGCATCTACATGTGTAACGGCAGCGCCTGCCTTTGCTGCGGCACAGGTGGCACCGCCTGTATAGGCAAACAGATTCAGGACTTTGACTGGTCTGCCGGCATTTTCAATCAGGTCGGAAAACCAATCCCAGTTCGCTGCCTGTTCCGGAAACAAACCGGTATGCTTGAAACTGAATGGTTTCAGGTGAAAGGTCAGATCTTTGTATTGGATAGACCACTGCTTCGGCAAATCAAAGAACTCCCATTCGCCGCCGCCTTTTTTGCTGCGGTGGTAGTGTGCATTTAAATGCTTCCATGCAGGATTATTTTTTGGTGTGTTCCATAATACTTGTGGATCCGGGCGCAATAGTATGTATTTGCCCCAGCGTTCCAGTTTTTCACCGCCTGACGTATCAATTACCTCATAATCCTTCCAGTTATCAGCTATCCACATAAAAATCTCCTTATCCATGTATAATCTTATAGGCAATTGCGAAACCCCTGATTTCCAAAATCTAGTTGTGCAATATAGACAATATTGCAAGCAGGGCATTG
>JAMPFS010000028.1 GCA_023664325.1 Clostridium sp. | reverse complement strand
GTTTCTCTGTTTGAGAAACTCCACAATGCAAAACAGACCCTTGGTCTAACAATAAGAAATAGCCGTCCTGCTCTCTGGTAAAGTTTAGGACGGCTATTTCTTTTAGCCTAACATTTTACCGGATTGGGTAGCTGCCCCTACCTTCCGGATGTCTTGTTAAGTACATTATAACAAATTATGCTGAATTGTCAATTTATCTCTGTCGATATCGCACATTTTTTTATTGAAGGGATGTGTGTTCCTCTTATGCTCTTGACATATATTCCCCTGTACGGGTATCAATCACAATCTTATCCCCCTGATTGACGAATAATGGCACATTAAGCGTTGCTCCGGTCTCTACTGTACATGGCTTTGTCGCACCGGTTGCAGTGTTACCCTTCACGCCCGGCTCACAATCTGTTACCTCTAATGTCACGTTAATCTCCGGCTCAATCGCAAATACATTGCCATCATGGGAAACAACCTTCACATTCTCGTTCTCCTTGACAAATTTCAAGGAATCACCGACAATATCACTTCCTAATGCAATCTGGTCATAAGTCTCATTGTCCATAAAATAATGTAAATCACCATCTGCATATAAATACTGCATATTCTTACGGTCAA
Organism: Clostridium sp.; assembly: GCA_023664325.1. GTDB lineage: Bacteria > Bacillota > Clostridia > Lachnospirales > Lachnospiraceae > CAG-590. The sequence goes on along the minus strand of JAMPFS010000028.1, from coordinate 42,029 downwards.
TATGGGCAGTCTCAAACTTCTCGGTCGGACGGAAACTGTTCTCAATTACACCACCATTCACAATATTTTTTAATTTTGTACGAACAAAAGCTGCTCCTTTACCCGGTTTTACATGCTGAAACTCAATAACCTGGCAAATTTTACCATCGTACTCAATCGTTACTCCATTTCGAAAATCACCTGCTGTAATAGTAGCCATTTCAAAAATCCTCCTTAAATACACTATCCTACGTATCCTAATACGCACTCACATGTCACAATTATATCGTAATGCAGCACATATTTCAACTGTTTTTTATCCAAACTGCAATTCATCTCAATGCTTGTCATTTGCCGTCAAAGCCTGTTCTGCCGCCTCTAATGATGCATATCCATATAACAAGGCAGTATTTGTCATGATAATCTTAGCAAGATTGTTCTGTTCCCGGTTAAGCTTTACAATCCACTGTCCATACATCCCAAGCGTGCGGTCTGAATAGGTCAAAAGCTCTCCCCTTAAATATGTCTCATAGGACGTATTATATGGCGTATCCTCCCTTGCATGAATACTCCTGGCATTTCCTGCCATATTCGGATACTCCGCTGCAAATTCTTCCATCCATCCCACCTGGATTTCCACAATCTGATTTACAATGGCTTTTTTTTGCTCCGAACAGGAAGGAAACTGCTCCTTCATCGCCTCATATTCTTCCGGCGCCGTAGATTCCATCATCCTGCCATATTTTTCCGTAATCAGATTCCAGCCTTTCGCATTCGCCTCTGTAAAATCTATCAAAAAACTTGACAGCAAATCCTCCGGCCATGCTAAATACTGGCTTTTCCGCATCACAGAAAATGTATTCCAGTCATCCTGGCAGTCAGCCCTGCCACCGAGATTTTCCACTTTATCAAAAGCATCCCACTCTAATTTGATAATCGCTTCCACTAATTCTTCTTTGCTCAGCCGTTCTTCCATTCCATCATACCTCCAACTCCTCTTTCCGATTCAATCACATATTTCCCACAAGCTTATCCTTTATCACTGCCATAAATTCCCGTACATAATGGCTTGGAACCAGATACCACACCGACTTGGCTGACAATCCCTCCACTTTCCGGTATCCTGCCTTCTTTGCAATTCCCACTGCGCGCAGCACATGGAAATCGCTAGTCACCACCAACACTTGATTTTGTTCCACATCCAAATACTGTTTTGAAAATTCCAGATTTTCTTTCGTAGAAGTGGATTGGTCTTCCAGCAAAATCCTCTCCGCCTCGATTCCTTTTGCAATCAGTCCTTCCTGCATCGCCAAAGCCTCAGAGATACCCTCATCCGCTCCCTTTCCACCACTGACAATCGCAATCACATCCGGATGCTTTAACATGTACTGCGCCGCTTCGTCAATTCGATACTGAAGCATCAGGGAAGGGGTTGTTCCCCGCACCTGTGCGCCTAACACAATCAGATAGTCAGGTTCCTGCTCCGGTTCCCTGCGGCTGTATCCGATTATCGCAGCCTCTACCGCCACAAACAAAATCAGGCCACAGAAAATCACAGCCTTGATTCCATATAACAGCGGTCTGGGCAGCCGGCTAAATCCTTTCTTTGAGAAAGTATGAGTCTGTGTAATCTTTTTCTTCATCATTTCATTCCACCCGGTCACGTATACACTTAATAATATCTTCTTCCTGCCCCTCTTCTTCCGGGCAGGCAGATGCTACCACGATAATCTTAACTCCCAGTTCAAAGGCGGCCTCCATTTTCTCAATAAATCCACCGGATATTCCCAAATCCCTTGTCACGAGATATTTTATCTCAAAATCTTTTAACATGGCATAGTTCATCATCCGGGAAAATGGTTGTTTCATGCCGATCAGATGCCTGCCCTTTATTCCCATATCCGTGCATGCACGGATAATATCTCCATGTGGCAAAACCCTTGCATAAATCCGCTCTCTATAGTTCGCAAGTTTGGTATATTCATATATCTCAGACACACCTGTAGTCGCCAAAATATTACCTTCTGTCTCCCTTAAGTATTCCACTGCCGCCTCTAAACTCTCTACAATAATAATCCGATCCGAGTCATCATTTTTTTCCAGCGCTCCCGGTATCACAATCTCTCCCCTTGTTGCCAGTTCTTCAATCGCTGCTAACTCTCCCTTTACCGCCAGCTCCCCTTTCACTGACAATTCTCCTTTTACCGATAACCCCGTTCTTGGAATCGCAAGCTCTTTGTTTTCCCGGACAATCATTTCTCTTTTTTCATCTGAATGATGATTGCCGCCGTTTTGAACATCTTCCGCCATAATCCTTCCTCCATTCCATAAAATTATAAGAATGACTTCAATACCCGTTTAGCATGATTTCTTTGTAATATATCCCTGTGCTTTTAATAACTCTGCACAAAGTACGGCTCCACCTGCTGCGCCACGGACTGTGTTGTGGGAAAGCCCGACAAATTTCCAATCGTATACACTATCCTCACGGATACGTCCGACAGAAATACCCATGCCATGTTCAAAATCAACATCCTCTGTCACCTGTGGACGGTTATCATCCTCCAAATACTGGATAAACTGCCCCGGTGCGCTCGGAAGTCCAAGTTCCTGTGGAACACCCTTAAATTCCACTAATTTCTGAATCAACTGCTCTTTTGTCGGCTGTTTCTTAAATTTCACAAATACAGCGGCTGTGTGACCGTTTAATACCGGCACCCGGATACACTGGCAGGTAATGACCGGACTGGCTGCCGGTACAATCTCTCCCTTCTCCTCATCAATCGTTCCCCAGATCCGAAGCGGTTCTTTCTCGGACTTTTCTTCTTCGCCGCCGATAAATGGAATAATATTGCCAACCATTTCCGGCCAGTCCTTAAAGGTCTTTCCCGCACCGGAAATCGCCTGATATGTGGTGGCAACCACTTCATATGGCTCAAACTCTTTCCACGCAGTTAATACCGGCGCATAGCTCTGAATCGAACAGTTTGGCTTAACGGCTACAAAACCTCTTGTCGTGCCAAGACGTTTTTTCTGAAATTCAATCACCTTCATATGCTCCGGGTTAATCTCCGGCACTACCATCGGAACATCCGGCGTCCATCTATGGGCAGAATTATTGGAAACAACAGGGGTTTCCGTCTTTGCATAAGCCTCTTCAATCGCTTTAATCTCATCCTTCGACATATCTACCGCGCTAAATACAAAATCAACCGTAGCAGCTACCTTTTCTACTTCATTGACATTATGAACAATCATGTTCTTAACAGCCTCCGGCATCGGGGTATCCATTTTCCAACGCCCGCCAACAGCCTCCTCATATGTCTTACCGGCGCTTCTTGGGCTTGCAGCAATCGTGGTTACCTCAAACCAGGGATGATTCTCTAACAATGCAATAAATCTCTGACCTACCATACCGGTACCGCCCAGGATACCTACCTTTAACTTTTCATTCATAATATTACTCCTCTTATGATATCTTCTCTCTGTGAAGAAATACTCTTCACAACTCTTCGTAATCATACTCTAATCCTGCTATTTTATCAAGTAATTTATGAATAAATACTCAAAATCCCTATTTTTTACAGGCTTTTATTTTCCAGACTGGTTACACGGAAGCGTTATGGAAAAATATACTCCGTTTTCATCATTTCCCGCCTCATAGCTTCCCATATGCGCCTCTACAATCTCCCTGACGATAGAAAGACCTACTCCACAACCGTTTTTATTTCGCACCCTGGCTTTATCCACCTTATAAAACACATCCCAAATATACGGAAGCTCCTCTTTTGCAATATGGCTGCCCGTATTATGAACCCATATCAGAAATTGGTCGTTCCGGCATTCCCCCTTCAGCGTGATGGCAAGACCGCTTGCCGCTCCATGATTCACTGCATTATTAACCAGATTATAGATGGCTCTCTCCAGTAATCCATAATCTGCCACGATAGTGGAATCATCACACTTCACCTGTACGGAAAATTCCCGATTCATATTCTCTTCCCGGACTCTCACCGCTATTTTTTCCAACATCTGCCTGATAGCAATGGTCTCCAAATTAAGGGCATACATCTGTTGTTCCAACCTTGAAAAATCAAGCATTTCTTTCACCAATATATCAATGCGGCTGCTTTCATTTGAAATAATTTCGCTGTACTCAATCGCTTTATCCGGATTCTTCTTTATAATTGCTTTCATGCGATCCGCATACCCCATGATAACTGCCACCGGTGATTTAATTTCATGGGAGAGATTCCGAACCAGCCGTTTACGGTTATCAATATCCTCCTGTAACTGCAAGAGACTATGCTCCAAATGATCTGACATCCAGTTTATGGATTTTCCAAGCTGTCCAATCTCATCCTGTTTTTCCTCCGGCGCTTTCATGTCAAATTCCAGGTTTGCAATATGCTCCGCCACCTCTGCAATCCCTTTGACCGGTTTTACAATATAATCGCTCAATTTCCAGACAACAAGAATCCCCAGGACAATGATAATAATCCCTGCCAATGCATCAAACAAAATAGCCGACAATGTCGCATTGTAAAAACTCCTAAATGTACGGTGCAGCACTACATACCGGTCATCGGAAAGCTTTTTTAACATGATAATACGGATGGATTCCGTGTTATCCGCCGAATGTTTCACATTCGTTGACACTGCTTGGTTCGTCTGCTTTTCTGCTTCGCTGCTATCGTTTTCTTTGTTTTTGTCCCTAAAATAACGGACAGCTTTTCCCCTGTCAAGCAAATTGGTATTCTCATCATATAATTGTTCTGTGATTACTCCTAACTTATTTTCCTTTGCACGAACCGTTGACGTTGTCGCAATGATATTCTTATCCGAATCAAACACTGTAACAGACGTGTTATAATCTTCCTCAATCTGTTCAATATACTGCTGAAATTCTTCCTCCGGCAAATCCATTTGAGATTTCATGGCATCTGCCTGCTTTTCCATCTGTTTTGCCGTCAGGCTCACAGAAAAGGGGCTCATCCAGAGATATGTAAACAGAATATTTAACCCTACAAATAGTACAATCAGGCATACCCCTGTCACACTCAGCTTAACTTTTAACGATTTTTTCATAACTTCTCCTCGAATACCGTATATTCCCTGCCTGCGGCTTCCCATCAATCTGCCTCAAAGAAATATCCAACCCCTCGCACCGTCTTAATATAATCGCCTGCATCTTTCAGGGCTGCCCGCAGCATTTTAATATGGGTGTCAATCGTCCGAATATCGCCCTCGTAATCAAACCCCCATACCCGGTCTAATATCTTTCCCCTGGATAACACGATTCCCTGATTGCTAATCAGATACTCAAGCAGTTGAAACTCCTTGTTATTTAAAATCACCTCTTCGTCATCCACGAAGACCTTATGGGCAGCATAATCTACCACTAAGCGGTCAAATTTGACGGTATCCAGGCTTGGCGCCTTTGTCATCCTTAGAAGATTCTTAATCCGCTCTAATAAAACATCATAATGAAATGGTTTACTTACATAGTCATTTGCCCCGTGGCGCAGTCCTGTCAATTCACTGCTGCTGTCACCGAGCGCTGTAAGCATTAAAACCGGTACATCAGAAATGCTGCGTATATCATCTAACACTGCAATACCGTCTATCTTGGGCATCATCACATCCAAAATTACCAATGAAAAATCTTTCTCCTCATAAAATAATTCCAATGCCTGCTGCCCATCTTCCGCCCCATACATGATATAATTTTCTTCCTCTAAAATCTCCTTTACGAGATTCCTCAGTAATTCATCATCATCCGCCAAAAGAATTTTAATGTCCATTCCGTGTACTCCTTATTTTTACAGTAAAACCATTTGTAATTAAAATTACCGGAATTTTATCATTTTATTATGAAAAATATGTGTATCTTTTCCCGGAAAATAAGGATACATACGGAATTTTTCGTATAAAAAAACTGCCAGACATGCTTCTTCTGGCAGTTTCATTCCCTGTAAAATCAGATTACCCTTACCCGGACTACACCATCCACGGCAGCCAACTCTGCCTTGCTGGAATCATTTACATCCGACTCCACATCCAAAATCGTATAAGCCCATTCACCTCTTGATTTGCTTACCATATTCGCAATATTAATTCTCTCTTTTGAGAATACGCCGGTAAATTTCGTCAGCATATCCGGTATATTCTTATGGCAGATGCAGACACGCGCCGCCGTATCGCAGATGCCTGCATCACATGCCGGATAATTGACAGAATTTTTAATGTTTCCATTCTCAATAAAATCAGCGGTCTGCTTGACTGCCATAATCGCACAGTTGTCCTCGGACTCCTCCGTGGATGCGCCAAGATGAGGCAGGGTAATGACATTTGCCACACCGGCAATCGCAGGATTTGGGAAATCCGTCACATATTTTGCCACTTTTCCACTCGCCAAAGCCTCTTTCATGTCTTCATCCTTTACAAGAATATCCCTTGCAAAATTAAGAATCTTTACGCCATCCTTCATCATATCAAATGCTTCTTTGTTAAGCATTCCCTTTGTGCTGTCAAGCGCCGGTACATGGATGGTAATATAATCGCACTCCTTATAAATATCCTCCACATTCGTGATGTGCTTAATATGTCTGGAAAGAGACCATGCAGCATCAACCGATACATATGGATCATAGCCGTAAACCTCCATGCCAAGACGGAAAGCAATATTGGCAACTTTGGCGCCGATTGCCCCAAGACCAATCACACCTAACTTCTTTCCCTGAATTTCGTTACCTGCATAGTTCTTTTTCTGCTTCTCTACCATCTTTGCAATATCTGCTTCGGAAGCATTTTCTTTTACCCAGTTATAGCCGCCGATCAGATCACGGGATGCAAGCAAAAGACCTGCTACAACAATTTCTTTTACACCATTGGCATTGGCACCCGGAGTGTTAAATACCACAATACCCTGTTCGGCACATTTATCAAGTGGAATATTATTCACACCGGCTCCAGCCCTTGCAATAGCGACCAGACTTTCCGGCATATCCATGTCATGCATGGATGCAGAACGCACCAAAGCAGCCTCTGCACCATTTAAGTCATCCACAATTTCATAATTATCAGAAAATAAATCTAAACCGCAGGCTGCGATTGGATTTAAACAATTTACCTTTGTCATAATTTCTCCTTCCCATTGACAATGCCCTATTTTGCATTGTTGGCTTCAAATTCTTTCATAAACGCTACAAGCTTTTCCACGCCCTCAATTGGCATTGCATTATAGATAGATGCGCGCATGCCGCCAACCGTTCTGTGACCTTTGAGGTTTACAAAGCCGGCTGCTGTTGCCTCCTTGACAAACTTGGCATCTAAGTCTGCATCACCCGTTACAAATGGCACATTCATTAAAGAGCGGTCTTTCTTCTCAACCGTTCCTTTAAATAACTTAGAGGAATCCAGAAAATCATAGAGAATCGCAGCTTTTTTCTCGTTGTGCGTCTTCATCGCTGCAAGACCTCCCATTTCCTTCACCCACTTAAATACTTTACCGCAAATATAGATACCATAGCACGGAGGTGTGTTATATAAAGAATCGGCATCTGCCTGTGTCTTATATTTCAGCATCGTCGGTGTGCCTTCCATCACATCCTCCCGGATTAAATCCTCACGGATAATCACAACCACAACTCCGGCAGGCCCGACATTCTTCTGCACGCCAAAATAAATAACGCCATAATCCTTCACATTAACCGGCTGTGAAAGAATATCCGAAGACATATCTGCCACTAAAATCTTGCCCTTTGTGTTTGGAAGCTCCTTATAGGCTGTTCCATAGATTGTGTTATTATGACAGATATATACATAATCTGCATCATCATCAATATCTAAGTCACTGCAATCCGGAATATAAGAAAATGTCTTATCTTCTGAGGATGCAACCGCCTTTGCGTTTCCGTATCTTTTTGCCTCCTGATAAGCCTTCTTTGCCCACTGTCCGGTGATGATATAATCTGCCACGCCATTCTTCATAAGGTTCATCGGGATTGCCGCAAACTGCTGGGATGCGCCGCCCTGTAAAAATAATACCTTGTAATTGTCAGGGATGTCCATTAAGTCCCTTAAGTCCTGCTCGGCATTCTGGATAATCTCCTCAAATGCCTTAGAACGGTGGCTCATCTCCATCACGCTCATTCCGGTTCCATTGTAATCAAGCATTTCCTCTGCTGCCTGTTTTAATACGACCTCCGGTAAAATAGATGGTCCCGCTGAAAAGTTATACACTCTTGCCATTTCTATATCCTCCTAAAATATTTTACATGATTGTTCTATGTATCCAAATGGACATGCAGTCATGTCCGCCCGGCTCGCTGCTATGCAGTAATAAATCCTACTTGTCAAGGTCTTCCTCCGAGAAACAGGTTGAAATCGGCTGGCCTGCCGCTACCATCGGCCATACCTTATCGTCCTCGGCAATCTGGGCATCTATCACACATGGCCTGCCGGATTCCATTGCCTTTTTAAATGCCTCCTCAAACTCTGCAAGGGTCGATGCCTTAAATGCCAGAGCACCCATACCCTCCGAAACCTTCACAAAATCTACGGCATCATTCAGCACTGTATTCGAGTACCGTTTGTCATAGAATAAGGTCTGCCACTGGCGTACCATGCCAAGCACATGATTGTTGATCACAACCTGAATAATCGGGATATTGTAGCGGGTCGCCGTTGCAATCTCATTCATATTCATGCGGAAACATCCATCTCCCGCAATGTTAACAACGGTCTTGTCCCTTCTTCCGACTTTGGCGCCGATGGAAGCTCCCAGGCCATAACCCATTGTTCCAAGCCCCCCCGAAGTTAAAAGCTGGCGCGGCTCTTTGTACTTATACATCTGCGCTGCCCACATCTGGTGCTGCCCTACATCCGTGGTGATAATGGCATCCCCTTTTGTCAGCTCGTATATTTTGCTGATAGCAGTCGGGCCGGTCAAAATGTCTGATGCATAGCCGGATGGGTACTTTTCTTGAAGCTTTGCTATCTCCGCTAACCATTTGGCATTATCCTTTTGTTCCACCATCGTATTTAACCGCTTTAAGATTTCCTTTGCATCCCCGATAATGCTGGCATCTACCACGATATTTTTATTCACCTCTGCCGCATCAATATCAATATGCACAATCTTAGCATTATTTGCAAACTTCTTGGCATTTCCAATCACACGGTCTGAAAAACGCCCGCCAATCACGATCAGCAAATCCGAAGCAGTCACCCCAAAATTAGAGGTTTTGGTTCCATGCATGCCAACCATGCCGGTATAATGCGGATCATTGCCATCCATAACGCCCTTACCCATCAGGGTGTCACAAACCGGTGCATCCACAAGCTTTGCAAACTCTCTGAGTTCTTTTGATGCATTCGCCGCAACGACACCGCCGCCTACCATAATGTAAGGTTTTTGAGACTTCTTAATCATCTTTACGACTTCTTCCAGATCACAATCCCGAATCGTATCAGTAACCGGGGAAATCTCCTCCGGCGCCTTATATTCATAATCTGCAAGATTTGCCGTGACATCCTTAGTAATATCAACTAATACAGGACCAGGTCTTCCACTTTTGGCAATTTTAAACGCACAGCGGATTGTATTTGCCAGCTCATGTATATTCTTTACGATAAAACTGTGCTTTGTAATCGGCATCACCACGCCGGCAATATCAATCTCCTGAAAGGAATCCTTGCCAAGCAGCGAAACTCCGACATTTGCAGTAATTGCAACAAGCGGAATCGAATCCATATATGCGGTTGCAATACCGGTCACTAAATTGGTTGCCCCCGGACCGGAGGTTGCCATACAGACTCCAACCTTGCCCGTTGCCCTTGCATAGCCATCTGCGGCATGAGATGCGCCCTGTTCATGAGAAGTCAATATGTGCGTAATCTCATCCTGATGCTTGTAAAGAGCATCATACACATTCAGGATGGTTCCACCCGGATAACCAAACACAGTATCAACACCCTGTTCTTTTAAACACTCAATTATGATTTCTGAACCTGTTAACTGTTTCATTTTCTATTTCTCCTTAACTATTCCGTAATAAAGATTCTTATGTTCTCCATAACCCATCCTTACAATAATAAATCCAATCCATCCCATTTGTAAAGGAATTTTTATAACAATTCAGAGTCCATCTCACAAAATCTTCTGTTTTCCCGGAAAATTTTTAAATTTCCAAAACCGCCCCACGATTGCCGGAAGTTACCATTTTTGCATATCTTGCGAGGTAGCCGGTTGTCACCTTCGGCTGTCTCGGTGTCCATGCCGCCCGTCTCTTTGCCATTTCCTCCTCGGAAATATCCAGTTCCAGACTATGGTTATCAATATCAATCTTAATGATATCACCCTCTTCGACAAAGGCAATCGGTCCGCCGACTGCCGCTTCCGGTGAAATATGGCCGATCGAAGCGCCACGGCTTGCCCCCGAAAAACGCCCGTCCGTAATCAGCGCAACCGAAGAACCCAGTCCCATGCCGGCGATAGCGGAGGTCGGATTTAACATTTCCCGCATACCCGGGCCGCCCTTCGGTCCCTCGTAGCGGATTACCACGACATCTCCGGCAACAATCTTGCCGCCCTTGATTGCAGCGATTGCATCTTCTTCACAGTCAAACACCCTTGCCGGTCCTTCATGCTTCATCATTTCCGGAACCACTGCGGAACGTTTCACCACGGAACCATCCGGTGCCAGATTACCCTTTAATACGGCAAGACCGCCTGTCTCACTGTACGGATTGTCGAGCGGACGGATGACCTCCGGATTCTTATTCACTGCGCCCTCTACTGCCTCACCGATCGTCTTGCCGGTTACGGTCATGCAGTTTTCATTTAAGAGCCCTTTCTGCTTTAACTGGTTCATAACTGCATAGACACCACCTGCCTCATTCAAATCCTCCATATAGGTCGGACCTGCCGGTGCTAAGTGGCAGAGGTTCGGTGTCTTTGCGCTCACCTCATTCGCCAGTGAAATATCAAAATCAAAACCAATCTCATGTGCGATTGCCGGAATATGGAGCATGGAGTTTGTCGAACAGCCAAGTGCCATATCCACAGTCAGCGCATTCATAATCGCCTCCTTCGTGATAATGTCACGCGGACGGATATTCTTACGGTACATCTCCATAACCGCCATGCCCGCATGTTTTGCGAGCTTCAATCTCTCCGAATAGACAGCCGGAATCGTTCCGTTTCCCGGAAGCCCCATACCAAGTGCCTCTGTCAGACAGTTCATGGAATTTGCCGTATACATACCGGAGCAGGAACCACAGGTCGGACACGCCTTACACTCAAATTCGTTGACATCCTCCTCGCTCATCGAGCCTGCCGCATAAGAGCCCACTGCCTCAAACATCGAGGAAAGGGAAGTCTTATGTCCCTTCACATGACCGGCAAGCATCGGACCGCCCGATACAAATACCGTAGGCACATTTACCCTTGCCGCTGCCATCAAAAGCCCCGGTACATTCTTGTCACAGTTCGGAATCATCACCAGTGCATCAAACTGATGCGCAACCGCCATACACTCGGTAGAATCCGCAATCAAATCCCTGGTAACCAGCGAATACTTCATTCCGATATGTCCCATTGCAATTCCGTCACAGACAGCGATTGCCGGAAACATAATCGGTGTGCCGCCTGCCGCTGCCACGCCCATTTTAACTGCCTGCGCAATTTTATCCAGGTTCATATGTCCCGGAACAATCTCATTATAGGAACATACAATGCCAACTAACGGTTTTTCCAATTCTTCCTCGGTCATGCCCAGGGCATTAAATAAAGACCTGTGCGGTGCCTGCTGCATACCAACTTTTACATTATCACTTTTCATTCTTATCGTCTCCTTTTTTATTCTAATAATTTCTTCATATCCATAAACGCATCTTTTGATAAGTTGTCCAATTAGAAGCTGATTATTTCATGAACCTGTCCGGAACGGTATAGCCAAACGAGATGAGCTTTTCTATATAATCCCTGTCTTCCAGCCTTCTCCGGGATTCATCCATATATCTTGCGTTTTGTTTATCCTCATACCCCGTTACAATCCGCAAAAAGACAACTGCACACCCGACTGTGCCAATGATGCCAATCACGATACAGCCGACTAATTTGATTGGATAATGCCCCTGCGTGCTTATCATCTGCCATAGCCATAAACTACAGGCAACCGTGGCTGCCAGAAATCCAATCATTCCCCACAGATAGAACTTTGCATTTTTCGATCCTGGCACAAGCCCGTCAATGGCAACTTCTCTCCACCTTGTATCGAGGAACTCCCTTTTGCAATGGGGGCAGGTTCGTATCGGGCTGCCATACACCCATGCATTGCACTTTTCCCGAACTTTCTTTCCACACTTGGGACAGTTTCCTTCTACCCAGCCCATATTGACACCTCCTATATCCGCTCCACAATCAAATCTCCCATCTGATCAGTGCCAACTAAAGTGGTACCCTCGGATACGATATCGCAGGTGCGGTAACCTTCCTTCAAAACTTTCTTGACCGCCGCCTCTACCGCATCTGCCTCCCTGTCTAAATCGAACGAAAACCGTAACAGCATGGCTGCCGAAAGAATCGTTGCAATCGGGTTTGCCTTATTCTGTCCTGCTATATCCGGCGCCGAGCCGCCGCTTGGCTCATACATGCCGAATTTTGTCTCATTTAAGGAAGCAGATGCCAGCATCCCAATCGAACCGGTCACCATCGAAGCTTCATCAGACAAAATATCGCCAAACATATTCTCGGTCAGAATCACATCAAACTGCGCAGGGTCTTTCACAAGCTGCATCGCACAGTTGTCCACTAACATATGCTCTACTTCCACTTCCGGATAATCCTTTGCCACCTCGTTTACGACAGCCCGCCACAATCTCGATGAATCCAATACATTCGCCTTATCCACGGAGGTTACTTTCTTCCGCCGCTTCATGGCGATATCAAAGCCGCGAATGGCGATTCTGCGGATTTCATCTTCGGAATAGGTCAACGTATCCATTGCTTTTTTCTTTCCGTTCTCTTCCACCGTCTTACGCTCACCAAAGTATAACCCACCGGTCAGCTCCCGCATAATCATCATATCAAACCCTTTGTCCGCAATTTCTTCCTTTAACGGACAGGCACCCTTTAACTCCGGATACAGCAGCGCCGGCCTTAAGTTTGCAAATAAGCCCAGCTCCTTGCGGATTTTTAAAAGCCCTGCCTCCGGTCTTAAGGACGGCTCCAATTTATACCACGGCGAAGTACTGGTATCCCCACCGATGGAACCAAGCAGTACCGCATCCGACTTTTTCGCCTTTGCTACTGCCTCATCCGTCAGCGGAACCCCGTATTCGTCAATCGAGCATCCGCCCATTAAAAGCTGCTCATAACAAAACGTGTGTCCAAATTTCTCACCAATCTTATCTAATACCTTCATCGCTTCGGTAACGACCTCCGGCCCGATACCGTCGCCTTTGATTACTGCTAAATTGTACTCCATTCCTTAACCTCTTTTCTTACTCTGTTCTTTCTTCCATATCGGAAAGCAATGAATCAACCTTATCCTTAAACTGCCAAAAGAAATCAATAAATTCAAACAGTTACAATAGGAATAAAAACGGTTAATAAATTTTCTTTCCATATTTTTCAATATCCTCTCTCATAACCTAAAGTCAGGAAAAACGTTATTTATCCTTCCTGTTCTTCCTAATATAATAGATTATAAAACCTGCTGCCACTGCCACAATCACTACCGCCAGAATCCCCAGTACTACTGAAACCTCTGGTTCCAGACCTAATCTTCCTGCCACAAAAACACTGGTGGGACCATCACCTTTTCCGATTACAATTTTCATAACACTCTCCTCTTTCTATTTGTTATTGATATAATTGACCAGCCCTTCCGCCTTGATAATCTCCTGCATAAACGGCGGAAATGCCTGCCCTTTGTATTCCGTACCCTTTGTCTTATCATAAATCATGCCGGAATCAAAATCAATCTCCACCTCATCCCCTGCCTCGATTGCCTTTGCCGCCTCCGGGCATTCGATAATCGGCAGTCCGATGTTAATCGCATTGCGGTAAAAAATTCTCGCAAACGTCTCTGCAATCACGCAGCTGATACCGCTCGCCTTAATCGCAATCGGTGCATGCTCACGGGATGAACCACATCCAAAATTCTTGTTTGCGACCATGATATCCCCTGCCTGTACCCGGTTGACAAAATCCGGATCAATATCCTCCATGCAGTTTTTGGCAAGCTCTGCCGGATCTGACGAATTCAAATATCTTGCCGGAATGATAACGTCGGTATCCACGTTATCCCCATATTTGTGTACTGTTCCATGTGCTTTCATACTTTAACCTCCATAATAACCATTCTATCTGTTTCCTATCATAAGTGTCTGTGAAACTTTCCATGTTTAACCAGTTGTATAATATAGACAACATCACAAGCGGGTACTTTGGAGCCGCCGGTACTTAGCAAGGTATTTTCGAGCTTAGTACCGTTGCGTGCGACAAGTAGCACAAGCGTACCCGCGTTGATGTGTCTATATTATACAACGGATGCCTTGAAAAATTTTTACAAACACTTGTCTACAGTCCGATTTGGCACGGACACGAAATCTTACCCGCCACTGCCGAAGCTGCCGCCACCGCAGGGGATGCCAGATAAATCTCCGAATCCACATGTCCCATACGGCCTACAAAATTCCGGTTCGTTGTTGCGACCGCTTTTTCCCCGGCTGCAAGGATTCCCATATGCCCGCCAAGACATGGCCCGCAGGTCGGCGTAGAAACCACTGCGCCAGCCTCGATAAAGGTTTTTAACAATCCCTCTTCCATTGCCTGTAAATAAATTGCCTGCGTTGCCGGAATCACGATCACCCGAAGTCCCTTTGCACATTTCCTGCCCTCTAATATCTTTGCGGCAATCCGTAAATCCTCAATCCGTCCGTTGGTACACGAACCGATTACCACCTGGTCAATCGAAATGTCCGGCACCTCACTGATTGGCTTCGTGTTCTCCGGCAAATGTGGAAATGCCACGGTCGGCTCCAATTTACTCAAATCAATCGTATAGGTTTCATCATAAACCGCATCCTCATCCGCCTCATATATCTTGTACTCCTTAACCGAATGCTCCTTCATATAGGCAATCGTATTTTCATCCACAGGGAAAATGCCGTTCTTTGCCCCGGCTTCAATCGCCATATTCGCCATAGAAAAACGGTCATCCATGGATAAATGTGCGATACCATCTCCAACAAATTCCATTGACTTATAAAGTGCGCCATCCACGCCAATCATGCCGATGATATGTAAGATGATATCCTTACCGCTGACCCACTTTCCCGGTTTTCCGGTCAGGACAAACTGAATCGCTGACGGCACCTTAAACCATGCCTTTCCGGTTGCCATTCCTGCCGCCATATCCGTGGAGCCGACACCCGTGGAAAACGCGCCTAATGCACCGTAGGTACAGGTATGGGAATCCGCGCCAATGCAGGCTTCACCGGCTACAATCAAACCTTTTTCCGGAAGCAGGGCATGCTCAATCCCCATCTCCCCGACATCAAAGAAATTCGTGATCTCCTGGTTACACGCATATTCCCTTACGCATTTACAATGCTCTGCACTCTTAATATCCTTGTTTGGCGTGAAATGATCCATAACCATGGCAATCTTGTCCTTGTCAAACACCTTGTCCGTCTTAAATTTCTCCATCTCATGAATCGCAACCGGCGTCGTCACATCATTCCCTAACACCAAATCCAAATCCGCCTCAATCAGCTGTCCCGCCTCGACCGATTCCAGTCCGGCGTGCGCAGCTAAAATTTTCTGTGTCATTGTCATTCCCATAACACTCTCTCCTTTTCTAATCCTTACGGATTCCTCTTTTTTTTGTTTCTCATTCTTTATATTCGCATAGCTATCCATGCCCTCTTCCATACCCCTAATCCTCATTCATCTTCGCAAGCTTTGCTGCCTGGTCAGCCGCTGTCAGGCTGTCAATAATTTCATCCAGATCCCCATTCATCACCTGGTCAAGCCTGTGAAGCGTAAGCTTAATCCGATGGTCGGTCACACGCCCCTGCGGGAAATTGTAGGTGCGTATCTTCTCGGAACGGTCTCCGGTTCCCACCTGGCTCTTGCGCAGCTCCGCCTCCTCATCATGCGCCTTTTGCAGCTCCAAATCGTAAAGCTTCGCCCGCAAAACCTTCAGCGCCTTGTCCTTATTCTTAAGCTGTGACTTTTCATCCTGGCAGGAAATCACGATACCGGTTGGAATATGTGTCAGACGCACCGCAGAATCCGTTGTATTGACACACTGGCCTCCATTGCCGGATGCACGGAACACATCAAATTTGCAGTCATTCATATCCAGTTCAAAATCCACTTCCTCTGCCTCCGGCATAATTGCCACCGTCATCGTGGAAGTATGAATCCGTCCTCCCGACTCCGTTTCCGGCACACGCTGTACACGGTGGACGCCGCTTTCATACTTAAGGCGTGAAAAGGCGCCTTTTCCGTTAATCATAAACGAACATTCCTTAAATCCACCGATTCCGTTCTCATTTAAGCTGATTAACTCGGTTTTCCAGCGCATCTTATCCGCATATTTCTGATACATGCGGAACACCTCTGCGGCAAACAGCGCAGACTCATCCCCACCGGCGCCGGCGCGAAGCTCCACGACAACGTTCTTGTCGTCATTGGGATCTTTCGGAAGCAGTAAAATCTTTAACTCCTGCTCAATGCGCTCGACTGCTTCTTTGGAATCGCTTAACTCCTCTTTTGCCAGTTCCCGCATCTCCTCATCTTTTTCTTCCTCTAACATGGCAATGCTGTCCTCAATTGCCTGTTTCGCAGCCAGATATTCCTTATACTTGGCAGCAAGCGGTGCCAAATCGCTCTGCTCCTTCATAAGCTCCGTATACCGCTTCTGGTCATTCATCACATCCGGCTCACTGAGCATTTCCAAAACCGCCTCATATCTCGCCAACATATCTTCTAATTTATCAAACATCTTTCCATCCTCACTTTTTATCTTTACACCTAAACGGCTGCATTTCTCTCATCAACTGTCGCTACAAATGTCCATATACCACACGGTCAAGCCCTGCATAATCTTGCTTTCTCTGCACATCCAAAAAACCCTTTTCTTTCATCATATTGCAGACTGCCTCTCCCTGGTTACACCCAATCTCAAACATCAAATATCCATCTTCTTCTAAATAGGAACAAGCCTGATCTAAAATCCTCCGATAAAAATCAAGACCATCCAAACCTCCGTCCAAAGCAGACATCGGTTCATATTCCCGAACCTCCGGCATCAGGGTTGGTATTTCATCCGACCCGATATAAGGCGGATTACTGACAATAAGCTTCGCTTTGCCGGTAAATGTTTCAAATAAATCCCCCTGAAGCACCTCTGCATTTACATCATATTTTGCAAGATTTTTTCTCGCAACCTCCAATGCCTCGTGTGAATCATCCGACAGCACAAGGTCAATTTCTTTGTGGTACAGTTTCAGCGAGATGCCAATACATCCGGATCCACAGCAAAGATCCAATACCCGAATCTTCTTTGTTCCGTTCCGGCTTGCCAAAATCTCCGCACCGGAATCCGCCATTTCCCATGCATGAAGCAGTTCATCCGCTGTCTCCACCAAAACCTCTGTATCGTTTCTGGGAATCAGTACACTTTCATTTACCAGAAATGTATAATCCATAAAATGCGCATAGCCTAATATATATTGCAGTGGATAATGGCTGCACCGCTGTTTGATCCACTCCTTATACTGTATCTCCTTCTGTTTTGGCACTTCCTCTGTTCCATTCATCAGCATATACATATAATTGCAGCCCAAAGCCTCCTCTAAAAGCACCTTGCGCTCATACTTGGCATATTCATTTCCACTCTTTTCCAATTGTTCCTTTCCATATATAAGCAAATCCGCAATCGCTGCCATATGAATCCCTACCTTTTAATGCCCTGGGCTTCATTTATCGCATCCGCATAGATCTTGCCCTGCAAGACTGTCTCAACCGAAATAATAGCCACCTGTATCATTTCCTCGTCCGGGTTTTTTGTTGTAAGCTGCTGAATCCACATTCCCGGCTTACTCAAAACATTCATCACTGCGTTATCCGTACGGCCTGCCAAACGGATAAATTCATAAGAAATCCCTGCCACAACCGGAATCAACAAAAGCCGAAGCAGAAAACGAAGCCACATCTGTTCTGCATGAATGAACATAAATACAAAGATACTGACAACCATAACAATAAACAGGAAGCTCGTTCCACACCGCTTATGATAACGGCTGTGCTTTGCCACATTCTCCGGCGTCAGCTCCTCTCCTGCCTCATAGCAGTTGATCGTCTTATGCTCTGCGCCGTGGTACATAAATACCCTTTTTATGTCTTCCATCTGTGAAATCAACAATACATATAGAACAAAAATCAACAGCCGGATCACGCCTTCTATCATGGACAATACAATCCTGTTTTTCACCCATTTTCCAATAAACTCGGCAATTCCGGCTGGCAGCATCATAAACAGCGCCACTGCCAAAATGACAGATACCAGCATCGTAAGACCAATCATCACGCTCTCTGCTTTTTCTTTAAATACGTTCTTAATTACCTGATCCGCCTTTGTCTCCACTTCGTCCTCCTCATAAAAAGAAGAGGAATAGGAAAGTGTCTTCATGCCCACTGCTAAAGACTCAGCAAAATTAACAATACCACGGATAAATGGTACTTTACAGACAGCATACTTCTCACTTACAGGCTGATACTTTTCAAGTTTGACCTCTATCTTGCGATCCGGACGTCTGACAGCAACGGAATAACACTTTGGTCCTCTCATCATTACACCTTCAATTACAGCCTGCCCGCCTAATGTTCCCTTTGGTAATCTTTCCTCCATATACAATCAACCTCAAACTTTCAAATCCATTTCCTCTTACACCGTAATCATAACATATTTTTCCCATATACGCAAAAAGGCTGAGATTCCATAATCCCAACCTTAAAACGTTACTAATTAGCCTGATTAACTCCGTACTTACGGTTGAATTTATCAATACGACCGCGAGCCTGTGCCGCCTTTTGCTGTCCGGTATAGAAAGAATGGCACTTTGAACAAATCTCTACATGAATTTCTTCCTTTGTGGATCCGGTTACGAACTCGTTCCCACAGTTACATACTACTTTTGCCTGATAATAATTTGGATGAATTCCTTCTCTCATCTTATTGCACCTCTCTAAATATATTGGCAGATTCCAACCCGCCTAAACAACTTCTACATATTATCACAGGATTATCAGAAATGCAAGTATTTTTTACTTTCGGAGCAGCGACCGCTTTATCAGATCCAAAAACTCTTTGTTATCCTTTGTCCTCACAAACAGCTTTAAAACCTCCTCAATCGTGTCCTCCGCACGGTTTCCTGAAAATTCCTTATGCATTGCCTCCACAGCTTCCAACTCCAACGGTGTCAAAAGCAAATCATCACGTCTTGTACCGGATTTTACAATATCAATCGCAGGGAAAATCCTCTTTTCCTGAAGCTTTCGGTTTAATACAAGTTCCATATTACCGGTTCCCTTAAATTCCTCAAATACAACATCATCCATCTTAGAACCGGTCTCCACTAGCGCAGTGGCAAGCACGGTAAGGGAACCTCCTTCACGCATATTACGGGCTGCTCCAAAAAATTTCTTTGGCATGTGAAGCGCTGCCGGATCAAGACCACCAGTTAATGTCCTGCCGCTCGGTGGAACCGTCAGGTTATATGCCCTGGCAAGCCTTGTAATAGAATCCAATAAAATAACCACATCTTCCTTATGCTCGACTAAACGCTTGGCGCGTTCTAATACCATTTCCGATACACGCTTATGATGCTCCGGCAGCTCATCAAAGGTAGAATAAATAACCTCAACGTTAGGTCCTTCAATGGTTTCCCGGATATCCGTAACCTCCTCCGGCCGCTCATCAATCAATAGTACAATCAAATGCATATCCTTATATGTCCGGCTGATGCTGACTGCGATCTGCTTAAGCAGCGTTGTCTTGCCGGCTTTCGGCGGCGCAACGATCATTCCGCGCTGCCCCTTGCCAATCGGGGCTAACAAATCCATAATACGCATGGAAATACCTTTTGCATGCTGGTTTTCCAGCCGGATCCTCTCATCCGGAAAAATCGGTGTCAGGTCTTCAAAATTCTTACGCTTAACAGCCTCCTCCAACGGATATCCATTGATCGTTTTGATATACAAAAGCGCTGCAAACTTTTCTTTTTCCGTTTTCACTTTCTGATTTCCAATGATGATATCCCCGCTCTTTAAGTTAAAACGCTTAATCTGGGCAGGTGAAACATAAATATCATTCTCGCCCGGAAGATAATTCTCACACCGGATAAATCCAAACCCATCCGGCATAACCTCCAGGATGCCATTTGCCTCCTTGCCACTGTCTAAATTGTGGTCAACCGCTATCGAATCCGTTTTTTGCCGTACCTCTGTTTTCTCACTTACATTCCGTGCCTGCCGTGCTGCCGGATCCTTTGCCACAGTATCCTCCATTTTTTTCTCTTCTGCCTCCCCCTCTTTTTTGACAGCAGTAGTCCTGCCCTCACGCGTGTCTTTTGCAGGATGCCTGCCATCTTTTTGTACAGCCTTTCCGGCAGCCTGATGCCCCTTTACAGCCTGAAGCAGCTGCGTCAATTCACCCTTTTTCATCGTGCTGACACCTTTGATTCCCAGTTCTTTCGCAGTATCCCGCAATTCTGCCAAAGTCATCTTCTCGTAATTCATATAAACTCCTTTCTAATCTTGCCCCCTACAAAACATTCCAAAGAAGACAAACCGCAATTATTCAAAATTTTATTAATCATTGGGTAAATATTTGAACAAAAAAGATCATTTAACTATTCCGATTATACCACACTTTTCCAAATTGTAAACCCATAACCCGCATAACCCGCTGTTTCCATCCTTCAAAAACCTGTAATTTCGCAATGCATCTTGCGGAATTAGTTCCAAAATGATAATATAAAAAGTGTATCTTTACACATGAATTATATTTTAAAGGTGGATAAAAATGGATATTTACGAAAAATCACTACAGTTACATGAAAAATGGGCAGGTAAAATGAGTACCGAGCCAAAATGCGAAGTAAAAACCCGGGAGGACTTATCCTTAGCATATACACCTGGTGTTGCAGAACCTTGCAGGAAAATCGCTGAGAATCCTGATGATGTATACAAATACACACAAAAAGGCAATACAGTTGCCGTTATTTCAGACGGAAGCGCCGTGTTAGGTCTTGGAAATATCGGCGCTGCTGCCGCCATGCCGGTTATGGAGGGAAAAGCCGTCCTGTTCAAATCTTTTGGCGACGTCAATGCAGTTCCAATCTGCTTAGATACCCAGGATACCGAGGAAATTATAGATACCGTAATCCGTATTGCGCCTGCCTTTGGCGGCATCAATTTGGAAGATATCTCCGCTCCCCGCTGTTTTGAAATCGAGCGCCGCTTAAATGAAGCGCTTGACATACCGGTATTTCATGATGACCAGCACGGCACTGCCATTGTTGTTTTATCCGGAATCATTAACGGGCTGCGCCTCACAGGCAAGAAAAAAGAAAACTGCAAGGTGGTAGTAAACGGCGCCGGTTCCGCCGGAATTGCCATCACAAAGCTTTTATTAACCTATGGTTTTTCGGATGTTACCATGTGTGACCGCAATGGCATTTTACATAAAGATTACAAAGGGCTTAACTGGATGCAGGAGGAAATGATTAAGGTTACAAACTTATCCGGCAAGACAGGCAGCCTGGCAGATGCCTTAGTTGGCGCAGATATCTTTGTCGGCGTATCCGCGCCCGGTATCGTGAGTGCCGAAATGGTGCAGTCCATGAACAAAGATTCCATTCTGTTTGCTATGGCGAATCCAACACCGGAAATTATGCCTGATGCCGCTAAAGCTGCCGGTGCAAGAATCGTGGGAACCGGACGTTCCGATTTCCCTAACCAGGTAAACAACGTAGTTGCATTCCCAGGCATCTTTAAAGGCGCATTAGAAGGCCGTGCCTCTATCATCACAGAAGAAATGAAACTGGCTGCTGCAAATGCCATTGCAGCCTTAGTATCAGATGAAGAACTAAATGACAACTTTATCATGCCGGAAGCATTTGACCCACGGGTTGCAGATGCCGTAAGCGCTGCTGTAAAGGCTCACATCAGATAAACTCAAGGAGTACTTATATGGGCGACGGATTAATGTTATACAAACTGATAATTTTATATATGCTCGATCGGGTGGATTTCCCGCTTACCGGTTCCCAAATTTCCCAGTTTATTTTAGACAAGGGCTACACAAACTATTTTAATTTGCAGATTGCCCAAAATGAACTGATTGAGAATGACTTTATCAAGCCGACCATTGAGCGGAACCATTCTCTTTATGAAATTACAGAACAGGGAAAAGAAGCGGTCGAACTATTTGAATTTAAGATATCCGACTCCATCAAAATGGATATCTTAAATTACCTGACTGAGCAGAAAATCGAGCTTCGCAACGAATCTGCCATCTCGTCAGACTACTACCCTTCTAACAATGAGTATATCGCGCAGTGCAGCATCAAGGAGCGGAACCAGACGCTGCTTGAGATAAAAATTACAGTTCCCACCCAGGAACAGGCAATCCATATCTGCGATTCCTGGCAGGAGAAAAGTGAAGAAATCTATCAGTTTTTAATTACAAAGGTATGGCAGGATGGTTAACATTCTGCCTCTTTTACAATCATCTCAATATATTCTAAAATTTCCTCCCTTCCCTGTTTGGAAAGAGCCGAAAACGGAAACAATAGATCCCCTGCCTGCATTTCCAGCTTTGTCCGGATCACCTTGATCTGTTTTTGCAGTTGGGAGCGCTTGATTTTATCCGCTTTTGTGGCAATAATAACCGGAGTAAAACCATTATGCAAAATCCAGTCATACATCATTTTATCATTTGCTGACGGCTCATGCCGGATATCAATCAGCAAAAAAACAAGCGCAAGCTTCCGGGAGGTGTGCAGGTAATTTTCGATCATTTTTCCCCATTTCTCCCGTTCTTTGACGGATACCTTTGCATATCCATATCCGGGCAAATCCACAAAGTAAAACTGTCGATTAATCTTATAAAAATTAATCGTCTGTGTTTTGCCGGGCTGTGAGGATGTGCGGGCAAGTGATTTTCGGTTGAGCAATCCATTAATCAAAGAAGATTTTCCCACATTTGATTTGCCTGCAAAAGCAATCTCTACCCCTTCATTGTCCGGCAGTTTACTCGTAACGCCGCACACCGTTTCCAATTCAGCATATTTGATAACCATTTTTCTCCTCCGTTTCTGATGCAGATACATAATCTGCCGGTATCCTACATTTTTAACATAAGCTTTTGCTTCACAATCCCCTGTGCAATCACTTCACTCATGGAAGTCACATAGGAAATCTCAATATTTTCTGTAATCTCTTTTTCAAACTCTGCTACATTCTTCCGGTTTGCCTCCGGAACCAACACCTTCGTCATGCCTGCATTTTTTGCAGCAAGCAGTTTTTCCTTCAGACCGCCAATCGGCAGCACTTCTCCCTTCAGCGTCACTTCACCGGTCATAGCAAGTGTTCCCATGACCGGACGGTTCACCAATGCCGAATAAATGGCAAGCGCCATTGTAATTCCGGCAGACGGACCATCCTTCGGTGTCGCTCCCTCCGGCACATGTACATGAATCAAATGCTTTTCAAAAAACTCATCCGGAAGCTTCTTAATATCTGGCAGGGTTCTAATATACGACAATGCAATCTGCGCAGACTCCTTCATAACATCTCCGAGGTTTCCGGTCAGAGTGAGACCTCCCTTGCCATCTAAAATATTCACTTCTACATTCAGTGTGTCACCCCCGGCTTTCGTCCACGCAAGACCGGTCACCACACCCACCTTATCTTCCAGGCTGCGGTCATTTTCACTGTACTTTTCCACTCCCAGCATCCCGGTCAGTCTCTTTGGATTCACGGTAATGGACTTATAAGCGCCGGTTACAATTCCCCGTGCCGTCTTTTGCATCAGTGTATTTATCATCCGTTCTAAATTGCGGACACCCGCTTCCCTTGTATAATTGCGGATCAGCTTATAAAGCGCATCATCCGTTATTTTAAACTGCCGCCTGTTCAAGCCATTCTTTGCGAGCTGTTTCTCTATCAGATATTGCTTTGCAATCTGGAACTTCTCATTTTCGGTATAACTGTTCACCTCGATCAATTCCATCCTGTCCCTAAGCGGAGCCGGAATTTGCGAGGCATCATTTGCAGTCGCAATAAACAGCACATTGCTGAGATTTACCGGAACTTCAAAATAGTGGTCCGTAAAGGCAACATTCTGCTCTCCATCTAACACCTCAAGCAATGCGGAAGATACATCCCCCTTATAGTCACTGCTTGTCTTATCAATCTCATCTAACAAAATCACCGGATTTCCCACACCGGTTTTTGCAATCGCTGTCACGATACGCCCCGGCATGGCGCCAATATAAGTTTTACGGTGTCCCCGGATTTCTGCCTCATCCCTCACGCCGCCTAATGCAATCCGTCCGTATTTTTTATGGAGCGCAGCTGCCACAGACTTTGCGATGGATGTTTTACCGGTTCCGGGAGGCCCAACCAGACATAAAATCGGTGCATCCTTTCTACCGCTCAAAGCCCTGACCGCCAGATAATCAATAATGCGCTCTTTAATCTTTGCCAGACCATAGTGGTCGCTCTCTAACTTATCAATGGCTGACTGCATATCCTTATTATCTTCACTTTCTTTCGACCACGGATAATCCAGAACCGTCTCAATATAATTGCGCAGCACTGCGCTCTCTGAAGATGTATAAGAAAGGCTTTCAAAACGTTTGATTTCCTTTAGAAGCTTTTCCCTTACCTCCTCCGGTGGGTTCACCTCTTCCAGCAATTCCCTGTAATGCGCGCTTTCATCCTCCGTATCATCCTCTCCAAGCTCTTTGCGGATTACTTTCATCTGTTCTCTCAAAACATATTCCTTTTGATTCCGGCTGACACAATCTTTGAGCTTTTCCGACAGCTCCCCTCTGATGTCAGACACGGAAATTTCATTTAAGAGAATCGACAGCAATGTTTCCACCCGCTTAGAAAGCCTCTCCGTCTCTAAAAGTTTTTGTTTTGACAACACCGGTAACGGTACTGTTTCTGCCGCCAAATCAACCAGAATCTCCAAGTCCTTCACCCCGTAAAGAGATGCCGCCGCTAAATGATTTTGCAGGATATTCCGCTGTTCACACTGTTTTAAAACATCCTTAACGGAACGCAATGCCGCTTCCATGTACTCCGGCTCAAGCTCATCACGAAAACTTTCCATCACCGAACACTCTGCCTGATAATATCCATTTTCAAAAACAAACTGAGACATTTTAGCACGAATCACACCGCAAAACATAACCCGTATCAGCCCTTTCGGAAGCTTAAGCACCTGCTTCACCTTGACAATTGTTCCGATCCGGTAGACCTGTCCTTCGGTTGCCTTTTCATCCTCTATCCGTTCTTTTGCCATTGTCACAAACATCGGTACATCATGCTCTAAGGCATAATTTACAGCCTTTATCGAAGTCTGCCGCTGTATGTCAAAATGAACGCTTGTACCCGGCATAATCACCATATCTCCCAAAATCATCATCGGAATACAATATATATTATCCATTGAATCATTTCCATATTCTTTATCTGTCTGGTTCATTTTCTTCACCCTTATCTTAATTTACAATCTATCAACCGTCTGCGCTTCACAGACACTTTTTCATATTAGCAAAATGGAACCTGTAATGCCGACAAGTCCCATTTTTCTCTTAATTATGCAATTTCGCCGTTATTCTTCTTTGGATAACGCTTCATAAAAGACTTGCGCGGTCTTGGGGAATCAGAGTAAATGATTACCGGTTCACCTTCTCCTTCCACGACCTCTTTCGTAATAATGCATTTTGAGATGGTTTCATCAGATGGCACCTCATACATCAGGTCATTCACCGCCTTTTCAATGATGGAACGCAGACCTCTTGCCCCTGTTTTTCTCTCCATTGTCTCTTTCGCAATCGCTAAAAGCGCATCCTCTGTAAACTCTAACTCTACGCCGTCTAACTCAAACAGTTTCTTATACTGCTTGCAGATTGCGCTCTTCGGCTCTGTGAGAATCCGCACTAATGCCTCTTCATCGAGCAAATCCAATGTCACAGCTACCGGAACACGGCCAATGAACTCCGGAATCAAACCGTATTTTACAAAATCGGTTGGTGTCACCCGTTTTAAAAGTTCACCTACATTCTCATCCGTCTTCTCTGACAAAATACCACCGAAACCGATGGATTTTTGTCCGATACGGTTTTCAATCACCTTCTCTAAACCGTCAAAGGCGCCGCCGCATATAAATAAAATATTGCTTGTGTCAATCTGGATAAACTCCTGATGCGGATGTTTTCTGCCTCCCTGTGGAGGAACGGAAGCCACCGTACCCTCAATAATCTTAAGAAGCGCCTGCTGCACGCCCTCACCGGAAACATCCCTGGTAATTGATACATTTTCCGATTTCTTTGTAATCTTATCAATCTCATCAATATAAATAATTCCATGCTGAGCGCGGTCCACATCATAATCTGCTGCCTGAATAATCTTTAACAGAATATTTTCCACATCTTCACCCACATAACCTGCCTCTGTCAAAGCCGTTGCATCTGCAATTGCAAATGGAACATTCAAAAGCTTTGCCAATGTCTGGGCAAGATATGTCTTACCGGAACCGGTCGGGCCGACCATAATAATATTACTCTTCTGCAATTCAACATCAAAATCTTTATCCGACAAAATTCTCTTATAGTGATTATAGACTGCTACTGATAAAACCTTCTTCGCATCATCCTGTCCAATCACATACTGGTCAAGAAAATCTTTAATCTCCTTCGGTCTCAACAGATTAATGTCAGTAGACTCTTCATAATCCTCTAATTCATCTTCTATGATTTCAGAACAAACCTCAATACATTCATCACAAATATAGACATTCTGTCCGGCAATCAGTTTCCTCACCTGATCCTGTGTCTTATTACAAAATGAACAACGCAATGGTTTTCTGTCATCTCCGCGACCTGTCATTCTTACACCTCGTCTTCTATATATTCTTATTCTCGATTTGAAATAATAGAATCAATCAAACCATACTCCAATGCTTCCTTCGCGCTTAACCAGTTATCTCTGTCAGTGTCCTTCTCCAGCATCTCAACCGACTTGCCTGTTGCATCTGCCAAAATCTCATTAATCTTACGTTTTGTCCTTAAGATATGCTTTGTGGTAATTTCCATGTCACTTGCCTGACTTCCACCCGGCATGCCACCCATTGGCTGGTGAATCATGATTTCAGCATTTGGCAGCGCCATACGTTTTCCCTTCGTTCCACCTGCCAATAAAAATGCCCCCATGCTCGCTGCCATGCCACAACAAATCGTAGAAACATCACACTTAATATATTGCATGGTATCATAAATACCAAAACCAGCCGATACCGAACCGCCCGGGCTATTGATATAGAGCTGGATATCTTTGGAAGGATCCTCTGACTCCAAAAATAAAAGCTGTGCCATTACAAGACTCGCTGTGGTATCATTCACTTCCTCACCAAGAAAAATAATACGATCCTTTAACAGTCTGGAATAAATATCGTAGGAACGTTCCCCACGACTTGTCTGTTCTACAACATAAGGTACTAAACTCATACTAAAATCCTCCTTTATTCCTTTTGTATCCATGTCAGCATAAACAGGAAATGAAACCAACACATCTGCCAGTTTCATTCCTTTATCCATATTGTAAATTACTTCTCGACAGCAGCCTCTGTCACCAGATCCACAGCCTTTTGAACCGCAATATCCTGCCTGATTGCATCCTTTTCGGCATCACCGACAAGATCCGTCAACTGCTCGATATCCATCTGATACATTTCCGCCATCTTCTTTAACTCATCATTCAGCTCATCTTCTGAAACCTCGATATTCTCAGTCTTGGCAATCGCTTCTAACACAAGACGGGATTTAATTCTTCTCTCTGCTTCCGGAGCAGCAGTCTCCAAAAACTTCTCCTGTGTCATTCCGGTAAACTGGAAATACTGCTCGATGGAAAGCCCCTGGTAACTGATCTGCTGGGCAAATTCATTCATCATCTGCTCCTTCTGTGTCTCAACCATTGGCTCCGGAATCTCCATGGATGCATTCTCGATAATTTTGTCAATTACCTT
Organism: Clostridium sp.; assembly: GCA_023664325.1. Taxonomy (GTDB): domain Bacteria; phylum Bacillota; class Clostridia; order Lachnospirales; family Lachnospiraceae; genus CAG-590. The sequence goes on along the minus strand of JAMPFS010000028.1, from coordinate 13,704 downwards.
TCCTTCTTTTTCATTCTTTGCTGCCTTTTCCTTCTTCGCTTGTAGGGTTGCCTTAATATCTGCTTTGTATTCATCCAATGTATCAAATTCTGAAACATCAGCCGCAAAATCATCATCGAGTTCCGGAAGCTCTGTCTCCTTGATGCCATTTAATTTACACTTAAATACTGCCGGCTTTCCTGCGAGATCTTCTGCCTGATAGTCCTCCGGGAAAGTCACATTGACATCAAACGCTTCACCAATGTTCTTTCCTACAATCTGGTCTTCAAAGGTATCAATGAAGGAATGGGAGCCTAATGTCAACTGATAATTCTCTCCCTTGCCGCCTTCAAACGCTTCACCGTCAATAAATCCCTCAAAGTCGATTGTCACTTCATCATCCATCTTCGCTGCTCTGTCCTCGACAGGGATATTACGCGCATTCTGCTTTTGAACATTTAAAAGCTCTGCCTCCACATCCGCATCTGTCACCTCTGCCTCTGTTTTCTCTATCTCAATACCCTTATAATCACCTAATGTAACCTCCGGTTTAACAGCTACTGTTGCAGTGTAAATAAATTCCTTGCCCTTCTCCATCTGCACAACATCAATTTCCGGACGTGAAACAACATCCAAACCACACTCATCCAACGCATCCGGGTAAGAATTTTCCATGCATGTATTGGCAGCATCCTCATAGAACATTTCAGGTCCATACACCTTCTCTAAATAAACCTGTGGCACCTTTCCTTTACGGAAGCCCGGAATGGAAATCTTTCCTTTCTGCTTGTTATAGGAATCTTTCATTCCCTCTGCAAATTCATCCGCTGATACCGTAATGGTAAGCTTTGCCATATTCTTTTCTAAATTTTCCACTGTTAAACTCATCTTTAACAATTCCTCCTTCAATATATATATCCTTTTATTCATTTGCAGTTCTTATGATCGAATCCGCGCATGCAGCCATCCATCTGCACTAATCAGTCAATTATAGCATGCAATATGTGGAAATGTCTAGTGCTTTTAGAAGTTTTTCAAAATAGCAAACGAAATACCAAAATCCCGGTCTGATTTCCTTTTTGCCAAAACGAAGAAATGACTGTACCACAATTATTGATTAATTACAGTACAGCCATTTCCTGTTTACTTATAAACAAATCATTATAAGTTCCTGCCTTATGACGGTAATTACTTACCTGCCATCTGGTTCATAGAAGCCTCAACAAGCTTCTTTGTCATCTGTCCACCAACAGAACCGTTCTCTCTGGAAGTCAAGTCACCATTGTAACCATCCTTTAAAGATACACCTACCTCAGATGCACATTCCATTTTGAATCTGTTCATTGCGTCTGACTTTTTACTTGCATTGTTGCTTGAGTTTGCCATAATTGTTCCCTCCAAATAAATAATATTTTAAGACACTTTCATGTCTTGATTATATTATTTACAGAGGCTTTTATTTTATTATGGAAATTATTGTAATTCACAATATTTATTTGTATTTTTTTCTCAATGTGACAAATCCGGCAAGTCCGGCGAATATCATCATGCCCATTGCTGCCACCGGAGCTGCATCTCCTGTCTTTGCAGAACCGGAACTTTTCAGCGAACCGACTGATGCGCTGCTTCCCTTAGGAGATGATTTTCCCTCCTGTATGCTGCTGCCTGCATGCTCGACAGTGCCGGCTGCTCCGTCCCCGGACGGAATGATTGTGCTATTGCCATTATCCTCTGTCGTACTATCATCCACTCCGGATGCCTCCGGGTTGTACAGTACCGCATATGTAGAGAACTGTGTTGTCGTAATCGTGTATGTGTTCGGGTTATTATCCATATCCTTTAAAGAGGCTCCGACATATGCATCCCCGGTATCGTGAATACGGACAATCTCCAAACCGGACTTGCCAGCCAGATCTCCAAGCGGAATCGTCACCGATACATTCGCTCCATTTGCAAGCTCTGTCACACGCTCTCTCTTAACCTTTCCATCCGCATCTGTGGTGATCTTATACAGGGAAAGATCCAGATATGCGCCAACAATCTTATTGCCATTTGTCACTGCATACATGGCAGAAATCTCATTAGCAGACACGCTTGACACACTCATCAAGGTTGCATACAGCCTGAATTCCACTGTTCCTCCGGCTTCAATCAGCGCCGCATCCTCGGTTGTATAATTCACCGGATCATCATCAAAGATGGAATCCATATTATCGGCTGTGACATGCGGTGTATCGTCTGAAGTGATTACCACGGATGTATTCTTACCCGACAATATCAAATCAATATATTGTGTAGGATAAACCACCACGCCATCTCTGATAAGCAGACGCGCCGTCTTTGAATATACGCCATCTGTTGCGATAATGCTGTAATTGCCATCCGGTACATTACTGAAACTGAATTCCTCCCCGGCATTTATTTCCATAGCCATAATGCAGACATTTCCCTCAAAGATGCCAACGGTGACAGCGCCTTCCCGGGCGTTTGCATATCTTGCCGTACCTGTCACGGTAATTCCGGTATCGTCAGTAGATAATGTCCTGAAATATCCCTCATACTCCAATACCTCACCTGCGATCGAACTTGCAGGCGCCTCGGAAACAGCAGTAACCTTATATGCATAAATGGTATGTTCGGATAAGCTGCCCAAAACGGTGGAAATCGACCAGTTTCCATTATCATCTTTCACCGGCAATGCCTCTGCCTGTGTATAATTCGTATCCGTTATCTTGCGGTATGCAATGGATACATTCTGGATATCAAATGTTCCCTTATATACATTCGCTCCCAATACTGCGGAATTAGTCGTAATATTCTTGACAGCCCTGACTTTCATACTCATTGGAGTAAATGCCGCTGTCTGTGTCTCATTGCCGGCAAGATCTGCTACATAAATCGTATAATCGCCTGTCTCCGTTATCTCAAAACTTCCTGTACAGATGCCATCTTCTTCTGCGACCTCTGCAACAATCTCCTTTTCGCCATGCATTACCCTGACGGAATCCGTATCAATACCGCTTCCGGCATCCGTAGCTGTAAAGTTCACGATAATAGAAGCTCCGCTTCCCTTTCCCGTTGTAAAATCAACCGTTGGCTTAACCGTATCAACCTTCACCAGAACTTCGTCACTGTCTGATGAGATGCAGTCAACACCGGAAGCGCTCCTGCTCCATGCCTTGATGTGATAAATTCCGTCTCCCGGTATATTCCTTGTCTCACCATCTCCGGTTACGGTTGCCTCCATAATCGGCTGGTTATCATCATCTGCCCACATTTGATATTTCGTGGTAACAGGCGTTTGATCTGCTGTCCATCTCACATTCCCAATCGTCACAGCCGGAACCGTATTATACCAGCCATGCGCGCCATTTGGTTCACTCGGCTCAAATGTGATTTCCGGACAATCCGGCACCTCTGTGGAAATCGTATTGATATTCCTTGACCATTCATGCACATTACCGGCATGATCCACAGCCGTCACGACATAAACACCTTTCGTATCCACATTAAAGCTTGCTGTGTATAATCCGTCTTCATCCGGATTTCCCAGGTCACAGTTCTGGGTTTTCAGCACTCCATTCACCATATGGGAAACTCTTACATAGTTTACGCCGCTTAAGTCATCCCGAACCGTGAACATTATTTTATTCTCCTGCGTGTATGCACTTCCATCATAGTATACCGTCAACACCGGCATCTCATCATCAATCTTGAACTGGTATTCCTGTGTTTTCTGTGAATTGCCTGCATTATCCAGCACTTCCGCATATACCCGGTAAGTATCGCTTGAACCGGTTGCAGGAATTTCCTTAATTAAAGTATCGGATGTGAGTACCTTTGATGTATAAGGCGTTGTATCTGCCAGCTCATCATTGATGTACCAGTTGACAGCATGAAGTCCTGCTGTTGCATCTGAAACCTTTAATTCTGCCCGGCAATGATTATACCATTCCCGGCTGCTGTATATCGTTTCGTAATGATACTCGCCATTGTCTGTTCCCACCCGGTATTTTATGGCAAAGCTGTCAATTCTAGGGGCATCTGCCTCCACGCTCCACTCATAATTACCGTTATCGCCTGTCGGTGAAAGGGTGATAACCGGTGAACTTTCATTCCCTGCAACGTCCTCTGCATAGCACCGGATCGTGCCGATGTTTGGCACCATATCCGCCAACACGGTAATCACTGCATAACCCTTCGTATCATCGATCGGAATGAAATCAGCCGTCTGGGTTGGATCTGCTCCAAATAATCCATAATGCAGACGTCTCACGCCTGATGTCTTATCTTCATATATTACTTTCAACTGAATGGTTGATTTTGTATAAGTACCAAAATCCATGACACCGCCAATGCCCGGGAAGTAAAGTCCATTATAGTTACCGTTAAATCCCTCGGTTGAAAAATCAAGGCTGGCGCCGTCCTCACCCTGCTGTGTAAATTCGTACCCTACATACTCCGGCGCTTTTCCGTCATAAAGCAGGTTAAGCGGAACACGTTTGGTAAATGCTCCGGTCTGGGAGCTGTAGAGATAAATCCACACATCCCCGTTGTTGGAATACTCCTCATAAACCTTACCTAAAACATGATAACTTCCATTCTCACCGTTTGTAGAGATATATACCGTATCATATACCGTGCTGTCCAATGCCTTTATGGAAATTTCCGAACCATAATACCATTGGTTATCCTTTGAACTATGGTTTCCGGCAATCACATAATTCCCCTCTGCATCTTCCTGTTCCACTTTAAAACATTGTTCCTCCATCTGTTTTAAAGAAATGTCCGGCACGTAGTTGCCGCTCCGGATATCTGCGGAGTCCGTCTTGATGTTTGCTTTGACTACATAATAGTATTCCCGGTCATCTACCGTCTTATCTTTCCGGTCTGTTTCATAAGTAATATCCTTAAGCCATGAATCCGCCAGATCTGCCGGCAATGTCTGACCCTCCACTACGGAAAATGTATAGAGCGGATCCTCCTCACCGATACGAATATAGTCTATGCCATAGGCTGTGGATGTTTCCGGCATATGCAGTTTGCCTACCACCTGAATTTTAATTGGCTTAATCTTGCCCGGAATATAACAGTTTCCGTTATCTACCGTTATCAATTCATAATTTTCGGATGCATTCTCTTTGGAGTCCGGGTCACGCATTACAAGCGTATAACCGCCCTCAAATATAATCCTGCCATCCGGATCCGTTTCCCTTACATTAGCTGAATTATAAGCAGCCTTCGCTGTATCACATCTGACCGCCACTCCGTGATCCCGTCCGGATCTGTCCTTTGTAGGGAGCAGAACCGTGCCGCTGCCTGCAAATGGCGCTGCCGTACTCCCATCATAATCCTTTTCAGTTTTCAAATCACCCGGTTGGGCAAAAATCTGACATTTTGCAACATTTAATTTAATGGTAAACTCTGTCGCCTGCGGATCATCACCCATTGCATGCTGATCCGATACTTTCACCTTGACCTCACAGGTGCCTGCCTTCTTTGGGCTTTGCCCATCAGTAGGTTTGAATGAAAAACGATCCGTGCCTTCCAAAACCAAAGTAAGACCAAAATCCGTTAAATGATTTTGTGATGCATCATCCGCAACCCCAATCGCAAACTCACCAACTCCTGCGTTCTTATCTTTATAAGATGCTGTATATGTATCCGAACTTGCATCCGACTTATAACTCATTTTGTTGTCTACAAATGTTTCTTTGTCCTTTTCATTATTGAGACAGATTCCTGCATATTCAAAAACCGGATACAGGGCAACACGGCTGTTCTTCCCACTATAATAAGGATTGGCTGTAACTTCGCCGCTCTCAGAAGCGGTGGCAACTGCTGTTCCTCCGACCACAATCTCTGTGGAAGTCGGGGAGCCGACTCTCCATTTGCCTGCAAAGGCATATCCTGGAACGGAACCAATGATTTTCGGTTCTCCAATCCAGAACTCATCCCGCAAATCATCAAATTCTGCCGGCCAGTTCTTCCAGTTTGGGGTATTTTCAATCAGATTCCCATCCTTGTCATAATAATCCAGATAATATGAATCCGGTTGCCAGACCAGAGTAATTTTCTGCCCTCCTATATCCCCTTTTAAGGAAATGGTGACAGAACTACTGTCTCCCTCTGTCACGATATCCCCCACACCGACGTTACCGATAAAATTCACTCCGGCTAAAGAATAACCCGTCCTTTTGATTCCACTTAACCGTAACGTTGCCTGTTTAGGATTGGAACCCTCCTCTACGTCCACGATATAAAAATCCGCATCCGGGGTTACTCCGTCTGTGTAATGTGGAACCGTAGACCCATTATTTTTTGTATCTGATGTACTTGTCTTCTCATTGGCGATTTCCACTTTATATTTAACAAGTTCCTGCCTGCAATACAGCAGCGCCTGCCCAGCGCTTGTAATCGGAACTGCTCTTATATCAATCCGATTGTCCATGTTGCCATCGCTGTACCATACGTCAGGAATCAGGGAATATTCCTCATCTCGATTGTCTATGGCCGTTGCAGCCGTCAAAACATCTGGAAGCAAATCAGACAAATCTACCGTTTTGGCATCTTTGTCAACCTTAACATGTTCATTTATATAGAACCTTTCTGCACTGTTCTTAGTTCTACAACAAAAGAACAGCGCAATAATCTCTTTTTTCTCACCATCTAATTTGGAATCTATTTCTTCATCCTCTTCCTGTATTGCCGCATCCTCTCCGGTCTCTGTCGAAGTCTCGTCCGTCACAGCCTCACTGCTGCCCTGATTTGGTGCCTCGGTTACCGCCTCGGTCGGTTCCTGCGCTGCCTCGGCAGGCTCCTCCGGTGTCACGGCAGATTCTTCCTGCTGTGCCTCGGTCACAGCCTCCTCGTCATGCTCTACGCTTGCCTCCTGAAGCTCCTTCTGAATCAATGCCTCCTCTTCCGTATCCACCAAAGCGGTCGCAGATGATGTCAGAAAATACGACTGGGACACAAACATAACCATAACCATGATAATGGCAACAACACGCTTGCCTGCACCGTTACGCCAATTAAACAGGTTGCCAAAAAAACTGATCACGGCAACAACTGCAAGCACAGGATAAGTCAATATCTTATGCTTTCTGGCACTCTGTAATAATCTCTCAATCAATCTGTTTTTTGCATTCATACCAAATCACCTCATACATTTAATATCTATCTTTCGTTTTCTAAATCAACGTACGATCTTGTACATCACCCTTTATAAAAAAGCAGAATCCACCCTTTTATGCAGGTTATCTAATGCAAGTATAGCATATCTGACTGAAAATGCAAAGTTTTTTTGCATCATTTTTACAATTCCTATTGTTTTTTATTTACGTAAGCTACTAGATATTGTGCCTGCCCATACACAAACTATAGATATTATATCGGCATTCTTCTTCCATTTATATAGAGGGCATCCTTATTTTCTTTTCCATCTTTTTTGCGATTCTCCTGCTGAAACCCTTGACCGAAAAAGCTTTGAGTGCTACTATTATTCATGAGAATTTATAACCGTTTGGGGCAGTGTGGGAATTTTCAGACAGCAAAAACCGTTCTGTCCGAAACCGTTACAAAAATACAACAAATTTATAAAAAGAGGTGTACAAAAATGACAAAAACTTTTGATGATTTATTGACAAAAGTTGCTGCATGCCCGATTAAAAAGGTTGCCGTGGCTGTAGCACAGGATGATGCCGTTTTAGAGGCAGTTGCCGAAGCCAAAAAAAGAAATATTGCGGAAGCTGTTTTAGTCGGTGATGAGGCAAAGATTAAGGAAGTGGCAGATTCCATCAACATGGATTTATCCGGCTTTGAGATTATCAATGTGGAAGACACATACGAAGCCGCTTTAACTGCTGTCAAACTCGTTCACGACGGCAAAGCGGATATGTACATGAAGGGCTTAATCGACACCAAATCGTTCCTAAAGAGCGTGTTAGACAAAGAAGTCGGTCTGCGCACAGACAAAACATTATCCCATGTCTGCATTTTTGATATCGAAGGACATGACGGTCTGCTGTTTTTGAGTGACGTTGCCTTTATCCCTTACCCGGATCTGGAAACAAAGGCAAATATCATCCGCAATACCGTTGAAATCGCACATGCCTGCGGAATCGAATGCCCGAAGGTTGCGCCGCTTGCGGCTGTCGAAGTAGTCAATCCGAAAATGCCGGTTACGGTAGAGGCTGCCGAGCTTACCAAGATGAACGAGGAAGGGAAAATCACAGGCTGTATCGTGGACGGTCCGCTTTCCTACGACCTTGCCATTGACCCGGAGGCAGCAAGGCACAAAGGCGCTACTGACCGTAAGATTGTAGGGGATGCAGATATTTTGCTGTTCCCGGATATCCATGCAGGCAATGTTACCTACAAGGCATTAGTACATAATTCCAAATCCGTAAACGGCAACATTTTAACCGGTACAAAGGCTCCGGTCATTTTAACTTCACGTTCCGATGATTTTGAGGCAAAGGTCAATTCCATCGCTGTCGCTGCTGTTGTCGCAGAGGCAATGAACAAATAATAAGAAACGCACACGGGCTGTCTGTACAGGCAGTCCATGTTTTTACAAATTCACAAACAAAATCAGGAGGATATAAAAATGGCAAAAACAATTTTAATTATTAACCCGGGTTCTACTTCTACCAAAATCGGTGTCTATGAAGATGAAAACCAGATATTTGAGGAGACATTAAGGCATCCCACAGAGGAAATCGCAAAATACGCTTCGATCATTGACCAGAAGGATTTCCGCAAAACAGTTATTTTAGATGTGTTAAAAGAAAAGAATTTTGATATCAAAACCTTAGACGTTGTCGTTGGACGCGGCGGTTTGTTAAAGCCAATTCCGGGCGGCACTTACGCTGTGACAGATGCCTTGCTGGAAGATTTGAAAATTGGCAAACAGGGACAGCATGCCTCTAACCTCGGCGGTATTCTGGCAAAGGAAATCGGTGACGAGGTCGGCGTTCCTTCCTATATCGTAGACCCGGTTGTCGTAGACGAGTTAGAGCCTGTGGCAAGATATTCCGGTATGCCGGAGCTTCCGAGAAGAAGTATTTTCCATGCACTGAACCAGAAGGCGGTTGCCAAGCGCTATGCAAAGGAAATCGGCAAATCTTATAACGAGTTAAGTTTAATCGTCATTCATATGGGCGGCGGTGTTTCCGTAGGCGCACACAAAAACGGCAAAGTCATTGATGTCAACAACATCTTAGACGGCGAGGGCGCATTTTCCCCGGAACGTGCCGGTACGGTTCCGGTCGGCGATTTAATCAAGCTCTGCTATTCCGGCAAATATACCGAGAAAGAAATCTATAAGAAAATCTGCGGCAACGGAGGTTTCAACGGCTATATCGGCACCAATGATATGCGTGATTTAGTGAAAATGAAGGAAGAAGGCAATCAGGATGCCGCTAATCTAATTGATGCGTTCCACTACCAGATCGCAAAGGATGCCGGTGCGATGGCTGCTGTATTAAACGGCAAAGTTGACCGGATTATCTGCACAGGCGGTATTGCCTATAACGCAGAAACCATTGATGCCCTGAAGGAAAAACTCGACTTTATTGCCGACTTTACCGTATATCCGGGTGAGGATGAGCTGCTTGCCCTCACACAGGGTGCGCTCCGTGTCATGAACGGTGAGGAAGAGGCTCAGGTGTATTGATTATTTCATCAAACCAGCTGCATTACCAAAAAGTTTCCCTTGTTATCTGCAAGGGAAACTTTTTGCCGTTTATTTCATACAATCTGGTTCACATACATCCAGTTCTGCCGAAACTCCCGCATCAGGTTCCAGTATCCGCCGCCGTGAAATCCATACTCTGCAATCAGGTCATATTTTTCCATAATGCTCCTGACATCCTCAAACCATACCACATGGGATACCCCGTCCTTTGTATAATAGTAGTAAGGCGCTTTTGCCTCCTCGTCATAGAGGATTTCCGCACCGTATTCCGCCGCACGCCGCACAGCCTGCAAATTGCCAATCGTTTCGGCTGCCGTCTCCCCCTGCACATACGGAAGCGACCAGTCATAGGCATAATTGGGAATCCCCATATCAATCTTCTCCCTGGGAATGACGGACACCGCATAGTCCAATACCCTTCGGACACTCGGAATCGGGGCAACCGCCATCGGAGGGCCATATTTATACCCCCACTCATAGGTCATCAAAAATACGCTGTCTGCCGCCTCCCCGATACCCTGATAATCAATTCCCTCGTATAACAATCCTGGCTGGTCAGCCGCTACCTTCGGCGGCACGGCGACACTGACCGGATATCCGTTCGCATTCATGCGGCTTCTCGTCTCCGCAATAAATGCCACATAGGCATCCCGGTATTCCCCGGGAATAAATTCAAAGTCGATATCTAATGCCTCATACCCCTTCTCTTCCATTGTCCGCAAAATGTTATCCAGCAGAATATCACGCATTTGTGTGTCAGAAAGAAGCCTTACCACAAGCTGATTATTAAAGCGCTCATACCGGTCAAGCGGCGTAATCACCATTCTTTTGCGATTGCCAAAACGTACCGCCGCTGCCAGCAGACGGTCATCATTCATCGGAATCAGTGAACCGTCTTCATTATACCCATAGGAAAATGGCAGTAATTCCTGAATATACAGGCATGCCTCCTCTAAAACAGCCTCCTGTATAAAGGCATATGCATAGCCAAAAATCTCAATCTCCCGCCTTGATACATCCTCATAGGCGATCACAATCTGTCTCCCCGGCAGCAGAAAATCTTCATTGAGCAGATAGGAATTATTGCGCACCAGCTGCAAAACGGTTGTCTGAAAGGTATCGGCAATACTTGTCAGTGTATCCCCCGCCTGTATGGTATAGACGGTCTGCGGTCTTAAAACAATCAACGCCTGCCCGACTACTAAATTCTCTCCTGCAATCTCATTATCATATGCCAGCCTTTCGGCAGACACGCCAAACTGATCCGCAATACCTGTCAGTGTACCCCCTGCCTTTACTACATATATTTCCATAGCAATCCTGTTTGTTCATTTTGTATTAAACTATGCGCTGAGATCGAAAATTATGTAGGCTTGGTTAAAAGGCTTATGTCCGGCGTGTCCGGCAGGGAAACCTCTATCTGCTATCATCCATCTTACTTACAGCCTGCCCTTTTTAACATTTTCGTATAAGTCTTTGCCCGGCCTTTTGGCACCTTGATGCCTGCCTTTTTGTGGATATTGCGGAAAGCGTTCTTACCGATTTTTTTCAAAACCGTGCTTTTAATGGTAATTTTCTTTAACGCTTTGCAATTTCGGAAAGCATTTTTGCCAATGGATTTTACGGATTTGGGAATTGTCACCGACTTTAATTTTTTGCAGTTTTCAAAAGCACTATCCCCTATCTCTGATACATTTTTACCGATGGTAACACTGGTTAATTTTGGGTTATTGTAAAATGCGTACTCCGAAATACTGGTTACTTTATAGGTGATGCCGTTCACCCTTACTACGCTCGGAATAGTAACTTTCTTTTTCTTTTCGCTTGACGGTTCCAGATATCTTACCGTTGGATTTTGTACGGAATCGGATGTAACCTCAACCTCACATTTATTTGCCGTGTCTGTCAGGATCGTCCCCTTCTTTTTGGGTAACGACAGATCCTCTTCTTCCCAATCATCATCAGCGTTCTTATCACTCCACTTTTCCGAATCATTATCAGCGCTCTTATCATTCCCTCCTTCCGGTTCTTCATCGGTATCGGAATCTGCAGGAGCAGGCGTTTCTTCGGTTGTTGTGCCTATTGTGGTTTTCGTATCCGCCTCTGTCTGCATTTCTGTCTCTGTTGCAGGAGTTTCCGGCTGTTCCGTTGCCGCCTCTGTCGTCGGAGTTTCCGGCTGCTTCGTCTCGGCTTCCGTTGTTGGCGTTTCCGGTCGCTTTGTCTCGGCTTCCGTTGTCGGTGTTTCTGGCTGTTCCGTTGCCGCCTCTGTTGTCGGTGTTTCCGGTCGCTTTGTCTCGGCTTCCGTTGTTGGCTGCTCTTTTTCTTTTACCGTAATCTGTACGGATGCGCTAATATTTTTGTTATAAGTACTGGTACATTTTATCGTTGCTTTACCTGTTGCTTTCGCTGTCACTATTCCATTACGATCCACTGCAGCAACGGATGTATTGGAGCTTTCCCATATCACCATATTGCTTTTTGTATTACTCGGAGAAAAACTGCACTTCAATGTCTGCTTTGCTCCTAAATCCATATTGGTTTGATACCCGGACGAAAAGGCAATGCCTGACAGATTACTATGAGATACCTTATAAATGGAAAAGCGCTGGGCCACACTCTCATTTGCCTCATAAAGCTCAATATTCGTATTGTCCGCCGTTCCTGCTCCCGTAACATCCATGGCAAGATTGCCTGCATATTGCGGCACAAGCTTATAGGAATTACCGGAGGCACATATATACCATTTCTGATTATTTCCTCCGTTTGCTGCAAACGGCATAATATTGGTTCCGTTGACCGCATATCCATGATCTGCATCAATCACTGTTCCGTCATATAAGGACTGAATAATATAAGAGCCATCATTTTGCTTTTTAAACAGCCAGTAATAATCTGCTGTCGCTTTCTCATCCCAAAGTACAATATTGCTGCCTGTATTTTTAATGGGTTTCCAGATATCGGAACGGTATATGACCGCACAAAATTCATTTCCCAAATCCAAGGGCTTTATGGCTGCCTGTGCAGCTTTATTTCTCCATAGCGACAGCATTTTTGCCGTGGTCTGGCTCCCCACAATTCCGTCTGCAGTCAAACCGTTTTGCTGCTGAAACGTTTTCACTGCATTCGCTGTTCCACTTCCATAAATTCCGTCCACTGCAAGTCCTGCCCCACGGACATCATTCAAAAATTTCTGAACCCATTTTACCGAATCGCCTCTGCTTCCGTTCTTTAAATTGCCAGAAGGAACCGGATACGGGGAACCCGGATTGGAGGTATCCGTGCCGGTACTGGCCAAAGCGGAAGAGCTGCCATTATACTGAATGGTTCCAAAACCGGTAACATAGGTACTGGTCATACAGTTATAATAATTCCTCTTAACCTGATCACCAGAGTTCCCCTCAATGACACTGATACTATATCCAGAAACACTCTCTACAATTCCACAGTGGGAAACATTTCCGAATACAACGTAGTCTCCCGGCCTCGGAACATAACTTCCTCTTACGTGGTACTGCCCTCTCTGCACAAACCAGTCACGGGTTACCGTTGTCCGTGAAGGATAATTTGCATATGGCACATCAGCATTTTTCATACACCACCATATAAAGGTTGCACACCATGCCTGCCCATTGGTGACACCTACATCCCGGGCGTACTTATTATAATTTGCAGATCCGCTGTTTGCCGTAAAATCATCCAGATTATAATTGGATGCCTTTTCATGATAGCCAACCTGCGATGCTGCAAGCGCTACCACTTCTGCAGCCGTTCCTCCTGCGGCATATACGGTTTGTACCTTTCCGTTTATTCCGGTGAACAGACCTGTAATCAGCACCCCGACAAGCAAAAAACTTTGATATCTCTTACGTTTTCTTAACATAATCCTCTCTCCTTTCCTTCGCTTCAATCAACATTTTTCATACAAAAAAATCTGTGTATAATGCGTTGCTTTATAACTACATCATACACAGATTTTTCTTTCATGAAGAAAATTGTAAAATTTATCAAGTTTATTGTCATTTTTG
>JAMPFS010000027.1 GCA_023664325.1 Clostridium sp. | reverse complement strand
TGTGAAAGTTTCTTACGCTGCAAGCAGCGGGGAATGTACCCATATGTTATTCAATATTATCGCTTGCCTGTAACCAAGAATTCAAATTCTTTACAAAGAATAAAATATACATAATCATATGTTTCTAATATATAAAATTTATAGTTCTCTGTATCTAACCCATATTCCTGCTTCCATTCTGAATCGAGTATTTCAACAAAGTTGCTCTCAGTCTTCCATTCTCTCCATTTGTATATATCCAGTTCTTCACAACGATATACTTCTACCCCTTTAAATTTTATTTCCATCGCATACCAACGAAAATCCTTGCTACCATTTTCGCATAATATTTGTTCGTTTATTTGATTTCATTATAACAAAGATTCCATATTTTTGCATTTTTATTTATAGAAGCAGCAACAAAATCAATCTTTAGTAAAAATGGAGCACATTAACATTGACTATATAACAAAATTTATGTATAATTTTGTTATATAAATGAACAAAACAAACGCTTATCAAAACTTAAGTTTTGCTCATGGCTATTTTGTTATCAAAGGGAGGTATGTCCTATGCCAACAATCAAATCAAGTGCAGACCTGCGAAACAACTACAATGAAATCTCTACATTCTGTCACACTTATACCGAACCGGTATTCATTACAAAAAATGGTAAAGGAGACCTTGCTGTTATGAGCATTGAAGCCTATGAAGCAATGACTAGCCGTTTTGAATTATATGGTCTGATAAAAGAAGGACTTGATGATATTGCCGAGGGCAATACCCGTCCATTCTCCGAAGCAATGTCATCTATCAGGGAGAAACGCAAACGATGATTTACAATATTTACATTACATCAGCCGCTGAAAGAGACTTAATTCGTGCCGCAGACCACATTGAATTTGTGTTAAAAAATCCTAAGGCTGCCGATGATCTACTTGTTGAAGCCGAAAAACAAATTAGTTCCCTTTCCGATTTTCCCGAAAAATTCCGGTTAGTAGATGATCCTGTTCTCTCTTCATGGGGGATTCGTTTTGTCGTTGTGAATAACTATCTTGCTTTTTATACAATTTCTGAAAAAGAAAACCTGGTTATAGTGATCCGCTTCCTTTTTCAAAAGAGCAACTGGAATTCCATTCTGCGTCAGGGTTTTTCTTTGGTTTAATGATAATCAAATAGCAAAAGTCACGGCATAGAAAAAGGATGCCCCAAAGTGAATCGCCTTGTCTGGCAATCCGCTTTTGGACATCCTTACTTGCTATGATTTATGTATGTTTATGAAAATGTAAACCGATAAAAGAAGATACCTCTATTCTTCTTCCTCTTGGCTTTGCCCTGCCGCATCTGCCGCTTTCTCAACTGCCTTTGTCACGGCTGCCTCTACATCTGCGTTGCCACCCAATCCAGCAAGCTTGGTGCCTGCAAAACTTGAAATCAGCACTGCCGGATTGATTCCCAAACTGTCACCGATTCCATCAATCACCTGCTTTAAGGAGGTGGTCACATCCTCCGTCATCTTAGCCGCATTGCCGGAGCCGTACATCGTAATCTTGTCGATATTTGCAAGTGGTGTTGCAACCGCCTCTGCCACCTGCGGATACATCTTGCAAAGCATCTCAATAATCGCTGCTTCACCATACTTCTGCATCGCTTCTGCCTTCTTATCAATACCGGCTGCCTCTGCTTCTGCCTTTGCCTGAATCGCTGCCGCTTCCGCTTCACCCTTCGCCCGGATACCGGCTGCTTCCGCCTCTGCCTTTGCCCGGATGGCAGCCGCCTCCTGCTCCATAGAGTAACGCACTGCCTCTGCCTGAATCTTCTGCGCTTCTGCCTCCTGCGCCTGCTCGTACTTCTGCGCTTCTGCCTCTTTCTGGCGCTTATAAAGCTCGACATCTGCCATTTGCTGCTGTCTGTATTTCTCTGCATCTGCCTGCTTACGGATATTGGCATTTAAGGTCTGCTCCTGTACCTCTGCCTCGCGCATCTTAAGCTCAACTTCTCGCTCCTGACGTGCAATATTGGCATTGGTTGCGGTAACCTCGATCGACTTACGCTGTTCCTCCTCCTGGATTTTATAAGCCGCATCCGCCTCCGCTCTCTTTGTATCTTCAACCGTCTTTAATTCTGCTTTCTTAATTGCCAGTTCATTCTGCTTAATCGAAATCTCTGTCTCTGACTGGACGGCAGCATCATTTGCTTCTTTTCTTGCCTGTGCCTGTGCAATTGCCACATCACGGTCTGCATTTGCCTTCGCAATCGAAGCATTCTTTTGAATGGCTGCCATGTTATCCTGTCCTAATGCCGGAATCAGGTCATTCTGGTCTGTTACATGCTGAATGTTGCAGGAAATAATCTCAATACCAAGACTGTTCATATCTTTCTGTGCTTTTTCCTGCACCTGATCGCCGAACACCTTCCTGTCATTACATAAATCCTTCAGCGTAACCGTACCAATAATCTCCCGCATGTTACCCTGTAAAGAATCAACCAATGCCTCGATAATACGGTCTTCCTTCATATTCAGGAAGTTCTTCATTGCCTTCTGGATTCCCTCTTCATCCGTCATCACACGAACCTTTGCCACCGCATCAATATTAACACCGATAAAATCAAGTGTTGGCACATAATCGTCCGTCTTAATATCAATCGAAATCTGCTTGACGATCAGCTCATCCTTCCGTTCAAAAAACGGAAGCTTAAAACCTGCTCTACCAATCAATACCCTCGGTTCTTTTCTGATACCGGAAATCACAAATGCCACATCCGGCGGCGCCTTTACATAACTGGCAAGCATTATGACAATCACCACAACCACAATCAATAAAATCCACCAGTACCCCAATAACACATCCATCATACGCTTTCCTCCTTTTTCTCTTGTTCAATCACCTTCTGGAAATCCTGCATATCCTTTGCAATCTCACCGCTTAACAACAGCAGGCAGATTAAGTTCGGAATCGCCATCAATGCATTTGCAATATCCGATAAATTCCACACAAGCTGCAAACTCTGGGTTGCTCCAATATAAGCAACGAGTGAGAAAACAACACGGTAAATCATATTGTATTTGTGGGTGCCAAACAGATATTCCCAAGCTTTTTCACCGTGATATTCCCAGCCGAGTATCGTGGAAAATGCAAATAGGGTAATACCAATCGAAACCAGCCATCCTCCAGGCGTACCGAGTACCGTCTGAAATGCTGCAATCGTTAAATCAGAACCCTCAACGAGCTTGCCTGCGGAATCCGTCATGCCAAGTACACCTGAAGATGCAATTGCAAGACCTGTAATCGTACATACCACAATGGTATCCCAAAAAGTACCTGTCATGTTGATATAACCCTGACGAACCGGATTATCCGTTGTTGCTGCTGCCGCTGTAATGGCTGCGGAACCCATTCCTGCCTCATTTGAAAATACGCCACGGGCAACGCCAAAACGCAATGCGCTCATCATAGATGCCACAATGGAGCCACAAAGACCACCACCGACTGCTTTCATCGAGAATGCCATTTTGAAAATCATGGCGATTCCTGCCGGCAGATTGCCGATATTTCCGATAATTACAATCAAACCACAAATCACATAAAAAATTGCCATCAATGGCACGACAACGGAAGATACCTTAGAAATGGATTTAATTCCACCGACAATAATCAACAGCGCCAGCACAGTAATCACAATGCCGGTTACTGCGGTAGGTATGTTAAACGTTGCATATAATGCGCTGGCAATGGAATTACCCTGCGTGAGGTTACCGATGCCAAAAGATGCGATTACCGCAAATACGGCGAAAAACCATCCTAACACGACACCAAACTTCTTCCATTTCAATGCCTTTTTCATAGTATACATAGGTCCGCCGGACATCTCACCCTTTTCATTTACCTCACGGTACTTGATGGCAAGCATACACTCGGAAAACTTGGAGGTAAGACCAAATGCTGCGGAAAGCCACATCCATACCAGCGCTCCCGGGCCACCCGATACCATAGCCGTTGCCACACCTACAATGTTACCGGTGCCAATCGTTGCCGCCAGCGCAGTTGTCAGTGCAGAGAATGGCGATACGTCACCGGTACCCCTGGTCGTTGTCCTCGCTTCTTTGCTCAATGTGCTCTTTAACGCATACGGAAGATTTCTCCACGGTAAAAATTTCGTCCGAATCGTCAGGAAAATACCTGTTCCGACCAAAAGCACCAGCATTGCCGGTCCCCAGACGAAATCATCAACCTTGCTTACAATTTCTGAAAATGTCATTTTTTCCTCTCCTTTTCCCTATATAATGCACCAGGTATCCGCACCGGCACGGCTGTCTGGTGCGTTGCCCGCAGATATAAAGGAAAACAGTTTCAAGTGTCCTCCTTTGGTATACAGACAATATACACAATAATATATCATTTTGTCAAATTATAGTGTATATATTATGCTATTTTTAATGATATTCCGCTATTTGTCATAATATTCTGTTATTTTTCATAAATTCCAATTGCTTCCACCCCTGCCTCATCCATCTGCTTCTCATCATAAAGCAGTACAGATGACTTACCTATTGCAGAAATCTTTCCCTCTTTCATGACAATGGTATCTTCACAAACCTCTTTTGCAAACAGCAAATCATGCGTTGTAATCAGCATGGTATGCGGCAGGCTCTTTAACACCTGAATCAGTTTCCGCCTCGCTTTCGGATCCAGAAATGCCGTCGGCTCATCAAAAAGCATAAGCGCAGGCTTCATGGCAAGCACCGTTGCCAGGGCTGCCATACGCTTCTCTCCACCTGACAGTTTCAATGCAGTCTTATCCCGCAGATGTTCAATTCCAAGAAGCTTTAGCCGATCCTCCACCCGGTGTCTGACCGTTTCCTCATCCACACCGAGGTTTCTTGGTCCGAATGCAATATCATCATAAATGGTCGGCATAAAAAGCTGGTCATCCGGATTCTGAAATACCATGCCGGTTTTCCTGCGAATCTCTGCAACCGTATTTCTGGTAAGCACTGTGCCATCCACCGAAATGGTTCCCGCACCCGGTATGACGCCTGCAACCGCTAACAGCAGGCTGGTCTTGCCTGCGCCATTTGCGCCCACAAGGGCTGCATGCTGTCCGTTCTTTACATCCAGGGATAAATCAGATACCGCTTTTGTTCCATCCGGATATGTCACGGTAAGATTTTCAATCTTTAACATAGCTCACTCCATTTCTGTTCTTTATAAGGCATCGGCAAAACTTCCTTTTCCAATCATTTCACCCATAACCGGAACGCATGGCTTCCAACTGTACCTGCTCATGCAAGCAGCAAAAACACCACGGACGAGATACACCCCGCAAGCACAAACACCCAATCTGCCAGAGAAAATGGTCGTTTGCCGTATGTTAATTCACCCATGCCGTATCCTCTGCATTTCATCGCCTGATAGATTCGTTCTGCCCGGGCATAGCTTCTTAAAAACAACTGTCCGGCAAAGGAACCCATATCCTTAAGAAGCGGCCATTTGACACAAGGGTTTCGCAGGCGGTAAGCTGTCAGCATGGTATCCGCCTCCTCCAACAATACGCCAATATAGCGGTAGATCATCTCCACCAGACTGACAAAAATAACCGGCACATGCATTCTCCGAAGCTGGCTGCTTATCTGGGAAAACGGTGTCACCGCCACCAAAATTAAAACTGCAGCCACGCTGAGACAGGTTCGCAGCAGAATCGTAAAAAAAGAAAGCAAACCTGTTGTAATCACAACCCCTCCAACTCTCATAAACAACTGTCTGTCCCAAATCAGGTTGCTAATGCCTGCAAACAGACTAAATGGCAGTGCGATGAGTGTCCGCCTGCCAATCATGCCAAAAGGCACATCAGAAAGCGCCATCAGAATAACCGGGTAAAATAAAAACGGCGCCATAGAAAGCAAATCATATCTGCCCAAAGCCGCAATACAGATTATGTAAACCAATGTCGATATCATCTTCGCAAGAGGATGAAGTCTGTGAATCACTGTATTTTGCCGGCTTAGCTGTTCCAGGGAATATATTTCCGAAAGCTTACTTCGCATATCTGCCATGTTATTTTCCCCTCGTCACTCATTCTTCTTCGTCTGTCACACTCTGCTTCTTCCGTTTCTTTACTGCTACAATGACTGCCCCCGTAACCAATGCAAGCGCACTGGTGCATATTGCGCCAACGACACCGGACACACCCGTACCGGTTCCCTTGCCGGCTTCAAAATCATAATCCGGCAAAAATGCTGTCTTTTCCTGAACGGAGGATACCATATCATACACTGCGCCATCTGCCTCCATTTCGCCACTTCCTGTAACCTTTTCCATCGACCATTCCAGTCCGTCCGGATTAGAGGAGGCAAATAAGGACAATCCACCGCCGACAAGCAGCGCTAATATGGCAAGGCAGACCGTTACCTTCCTGACAGAAGATGCACCCTCTAATTTTTCCCTGTTCACAGCACTCTCAATCAGTTCCGGCCGCATCTGATACACAAATGCAAGCACTGCCGCAGTCACCAATCCTTCCCCTATGCCAATTGCCAGATGAATCGGCTGCATCATTGCCACAAACGTCCGAAATGGAAGCTGTGTAATTCCGGATGCCTGTGTCTCTAACACCACGCCAAATGCTCCAAGCTGCAAACCGAGAATAGCCGATATCACTGCGGCTGCGGATAAACGTTTCTTTGTAATACCCTGCTTTAAAATCGGACGGAATATCAGCGGGAAAACAATGAGACACGGAATCACTCCCATGTTAAATATGTTGGCGCCCAATGCCAGAAGCCCTCCATCCGCAAAGAAAAGGCACTGGATAATCAATACCGCTGAGAGTGTCAGCAGCGCCGGAAATTCTCCAAGCAATGCTGCAAGCAAAATCCCGCCACCGATATGCCCGGATGAGCCTGTGCCTGGAATGGTAAAATTAATCATCTGTGCCGCAAAAACAAATGCTCCTGATACCGCCATCACCGGCAGTTTCTTCTCTGAAAATTCTGTTCCCGTAATCTTTTTTGCTGCATAGCCGACCGCACCGGCGCTTCCTGCCCACATGACAGCACCCACCGCCGGTGAAACCAACGCATCAATCATATGCATAACTTATAACCTCCTTCTTTCCTTCCATATAGAGAAATCACTGCATACTCTCCCCTATCATTGCCCGCACACAGTTTGCCGCTTCAAAATCCTTCTTCCCCATGCCATAGCCTATTTTGTCAATACGCATGACCGGCATGGCGCCAAAGCCTTTGGAAAAATGCTTTAGAAGGGCTGCGCCGGTCGGTGTACACAACTCACCGCAGATTTCTCCACCATACACCGGCACGCCTCGCAATATATATGCAGTTGCCGGAGCCGGCACCGGTAAAATACCATGTGCGCAATGTACCTGACCGCTTCCCACATGGATCGGGGATGTGATAACCTGCTCTGCGCCTAACTCATGCATCAGATAGCAAACCCCAACCACATCCGCCACCGCATCCAGATTTCCCACCTCATGAAAATGAATCTCATCTATCGGTCTTCCATGCACATGGCTTTCTGCCTCAGCAATCAAATGATATACCGCAATAGCATCCTCCTTCACTTCCCCCGGCAGGTTAAAATGTGTAATCATATGGACAATCTCCTCCTGCCCCGTATGTGAATGTGGATGTCCATGATGTTCGCCGTGGGAATGTTCGCCGTGGGAATGTTCATCATGATGATGTTCGCCATGATGATGTGTATGTACATCTATACTTTTCTCCTCTTCCCCATCAACCAAAACGGACATATGCGTTCCTGTCACACCGCATTTAACCGATTTTTCCATTTGATAGGTAATCTTCGGAATCTGCAACGCATTCAGTTTTTCCACAAATGCTTCCGGTTCCGGGCAAAGCTCCAAAAGCGCTGCCAACAGCATATCTCCCGCTGCTCCCATATTACACTCAATATATAATGTTTTCATGCCTGTCTACACCTTTCTGAATCTTATTAATAGGTAATTGCAAAACTCTCTATTTTCAAAATCTAGTTGTGCAATGTAGACAATATCATACGCAGGTGCTTTGGAGCCGCCGGTGGTTGCAGTGAGTACTTGGTGAGGTTTTTTCGAGCCTAGTACGAATGCACACTTACACACTTAGCGAGGTACTTTCGAGCTTAGTGGGTATAGTGTTGCATTGCTTAACACCGTTGCGAGCGACAAGCAGCGAAAGCGTGCCTGCATTGATTTGTCTATATTGTACAATGGGCGATTGCGAAAACAGAGTTTCGCAATTACTTATTGATATGGTTAATCATACTGGCAAGATACCCTGCCCCAAAACCATTGTCGATATTCACCACACTCACCCCGCTGGCGCAGGAATTCAGCATGGAAAGCAATGCCGATAATCCGTGAAAGGATGCACCGTATCCAATGCTGGTAGGCACCGCAATAACCGGACAGTCCACCAGACCACCAACCACGCTTGCAAGCGCGCCTTCCATTCCTGCAATCGCAATCACCACTTTTGCCTCCATCAGATCATCCACGCCAGAGAACAGTCTGTGAATCCCTGCCACCCCTACATCATACAGTCTTGTAACCTCATTTCCCAATGCCTCGGCGGTAAGCGCTGCTTCCTCCGCCACCGGCATATCGCTGGTTCCTCCCGTGGCAACTACAATTTTGCCAAGACCATCCGGCTTTGGCAGGTTTCCCACAATTCCCACCTTGCTTAACGCATCATACTGTAACGGCAGTTTCCCGCCAATCACTTCGGCAGCCTTTTCACTCATTCTGGTAATCAATACCTGTTCCTGCCCTCTGTTTAAAAACGCCTCCGCAATTGCAAGAATCTGTTCCGGCGTCTTGCCTGCGCCATAGATCACCTCCGCTGCCCCCTGCCTGATGCTTCTGTGATGATCAAGCTTTGCAAAACCCAAATCCTCAAATGGCTCTTTTTTTAATTGTAAGGCGGCATCCTCAACGGATACACTGCCGTTTGCAACACCCTCTAATAACTTTGTCAGTCTTCTCTGCTCCATATCTACCTCAATTCATATGTTCGTACAATGAATGCCAAGCTGTACCAATGAACCCTTTACAGTGTTTCATTCATGCTTCCCGTGCGGTAACCCGCCAAATCCATTGTAACATAAACAAAACCAATCTGCTTTAATTTTTCTAAAATTTTAACCCGGTGTTTGTCCTCCATAAGAAATGGAAATTCTTCCACTAAAACCTCAATCCGCGCCATCTGCCCATGCATACGAACCCGCATCTGATGAAATCCCATATCGAGAAGAAACTGCTCTGCCTGTTCCACCATATGAAGCTTGTCCTTTGTGATTGTCTCCCCATAGGCAAACCGGGATGCCAGACATGCAAGGGATGGCTTTTCCCATGTTGCAAGCCCTAAATTCTTAGAAAGCATTCGGATTTCCATTTTTGTAAGTTCTACCTCCCGCAGCGGACTCAAAATCCCCATTTCACCAACCGCTTTCATCCCCGGACGGTAATCCTGCAAATCATCCATATTAGACCCCTCTGCCACGCAGTGGATTCCCTGTTCGTTCGCTTTCTCCACAATCTTAGCAAAAATTGCCTTCTTACAAATATAACAGCGGTTCGGCGGGTTCTGGGCAAAGCCCTCCACCTCTAAAGGAAAGAACGGCAAAATAAAATGCCTTATTCCCTCTGTCCTGCAAAACGCCTCTGCCTCCTCTAATTCCCTCCCCGGAAATACATCTGCTTTTGCAGTAACCGCAATGGCGCGATCCCCTAATACATCATGCGCCACTTTCAACATAAATGTGGAATCCACGCCACTTGAGTATGCAATGGCAGCCTCGCCTAATTCAGAAAAATATTGTTTAAGCCGTTCTAATTTTATCTGTGTATTCTGCTCCATCCGATATGCTCCTTCCAAGCAGACTGCCGCCCAAAAAAGCGGCAGCCGATACATGCGCCCGGATGTTCCCCTTCTTTCATGACGCAACACCCATTCGGGTTATTTATCCATTATACCATACTTTTGATCCAAATACTGCTCCAAGTCAAGATATAGTTGAGAATTTTCTCAAAAGAACAGCAATATATCTTAAGAACCCATAGTCTAGGACATACGGAATACAGCATTTCCATACAGCCAATGCAAAAGCGCACAGGCTCACGAAAAATCCCAGCCGGTATCCCGGCGCTTCATAATAAATTTCAATCTGATGTCTGCCCTCCTCTATCGGAAATCCCAAAAATGCAGTATTTACCACCTCCGGATCGAGCGTTCTTCCATCCACTGTAATCCGGTATCCCCTGCGGTATGGAAAGGATGTGGTAATATATCCGTCCTGCTGCATTGTGATACTTCCCTCCCATACCGTTGCCATGCCTTGTGATATCCACTTTTTTTCCCGCTTTTGTCCTGCTGTTTTGACAGCATCCCTCTGCTTTGCCGGGATTACATTTTTATGCCCGATATACCCGCAAGCCAGCAGATAACATTTCATCCCCTCTATGCGGTAATCTCCCTTTGACGCTGTAACCTCTAACTGCTCCATGCGGCTGCCGCTTTCCAAAATATAGGTAAAAGTATCATTTCCATTCGGATAAGGCGCATTGGCAGAAGACAGCTTATTCTTTGTTCCATTTATCGTAATCTCGACTGCCTTTCCATCCTTTCGGTTGACATGAAATTGAATAACCAGAACACAGTCCGATAAAGCTTCCTTTAACGGTATCTGTACCGTCTCCTTTTCCGCTCCCATATTTAACAGACATTGTTCCCCCTCTTCGCCAATCAGCGCCGCAGCATCTTCTTCCTTGAAATGTGAAGAAAATGCCGAACACGGTTTATCACCTGCATCCTCCACTACCGTATAACTGCATAATGCCTCCATATTTTCCGGGAAGGAGAGTTTTTCATAATCTTCCCTGCCAATCAGCGCAGTTGTTCCATAACAGACCGGCAGCACGTTTTGACCTGTCTTCTCTGCCAGCACATATCCATTCTTGCAACGTTTTTCTTCATAGCCCTCCGGCACATGCCCTTTTTCCGCCAGCACATATTTGACACCCATAAAATAGTTAAAAAACGGATTGTTCCCCGGCACGAGCGCCACACGGTTATTGATGGGGATGGCATTTTTCATTGTATCATAGTAAAAATGTGAATACCCGGCACTACTGACAGAAGAATACATGGAGGTACGCTTTATCGTTCCGTCCACGGTGAGATTACTGTTTACAAAACAATTGGCTAATACATCAAACCGGTACTGCGGATCTGTAACGACTTCTTTTATTTCCTCACCTGTAAAATGCTCCTGCCGATTTTCGGTACGGGCAATATAACTGCCATTTGTCGGAATCCCAAGTTTCGCTATCAACGGCTGCAAGTAAGAATCACTGGCATTTACGGAAAGGCTTACCAGCATGGGCATGGCAAATGCAAGACCAAACACGAATCTCCCGGCATGCCCAGTCCTTTTCGTTCTTCCCTGCAAAAAGATCCAGATGCATAAAATGCAGCCATCCATGATAATAAACGGTTTCCAAACAGAGGTAATTGCCGGTATCAGGCTTAGCAGAAGCGCAGGGATGCTGTGTTTTTGCTTTTTCTCCCAAAAATCCTTCAACGTGTCCGCAGTAATAAAAACGAGAAGCGGCAGACACGGAATCAGTATCTTTGCCCTTGCGTATAAAAAACCATTTAACAGCAAGGACACGACAGGCATTCCCATAGCGATTAAAAGAGCGGCAGCCAAAAAACGTTTCCGTCTGGTGCGAAGGCAGACCAACAGACAGTACAGGGTAAGCAGTGTCAGCCCACAGCCATATGGATTATATAACAGCCCGGTCATGCGGAAATCGACAATGTGCATTGCCCGGCTTCCAAAACTGCCGCTGTCTTTGGAAGTGGACAAAATAGCAAGCCCGGTCGGAAGAAGCAGCACCATTGCCATAGCAATCGAACAAATGACAGACCAGGCAAACATAGCAAGACTTTGCTTTACACACAATCCTTCCTCTCTTCCTTTCATGAATACGCAGTGCAGAAAATACAGCGTTGCCACAAACAGGCAGGAGATCGCATAATAAAAGCTATGTATATAGATGAAAAACAGGGCTGTCAGAAACAGTCCGTATTTTTTCTTTTCAAAGATCCGATCCTCCCCGATCAGCGCCAATACTAAAAATGGCATGTAATTGACAAACATTATCTGGTGATGGGCATGGTAAAAGCAGGCTGCGCAGGCAAAGAGCATTGCGCCCCCAAAAGCACACCATCCGGACATTTTCTTGTTCCTTAACCAGAAAAACATCAGCATGACACTGCCAATTACACC
This sequence comes from Clostridium sp., assembly GCA_023664325.1. GTDB lineage: Bacteria > Bacillota > Clostridia > Lachnospirales > Lachnospiraceae > CAG-590. The sequence goes on along the minus strand of JAMPFS010000027.1, from coordinate 31,395 downwards.
AAGCGCTGCATAACCCGCTATCACATATTTCATCTCTGCCTTCGGTATCAGGCAGGACAAAACCACATCCGGCCGCAGCACGCCATAATACGCATAATCATAGAGGCTGCTACCGCCGCCAAGCCCGATATACTGTGGCAGCAGCGTGTGGTCTTTGAGCATTGCCTGTCTCAGGCTTTCTGCTATGCCGACATGCTGGCTTAACCAATCCCCATCCGAGCCAAAGAAATTGCCGAAACCCATCGGCAAAAACAGCAGTATGCAGGCTGCAACAAACAGCCCCATATACCATACTGCATCAGACGTTCTCTTTCCATTCCTGTTCATATTCTCATCCACTCCTTTTTTTCTGGCAGACAATTGCAAATCACATGCATGCCTTTCTCCATCAAAATAACTCTAGCGGATAATTCTTAATGAACCGGCTTGGTTTTTCTTAATATTTCTTATAAAATTCTTAACGGAAACACCAGCTTTGCCTTAAACTGGTCGCAGTCCATCAAAATATCAAACTCACCGCCAAGAGATGCGGTATAAGTACTTACAATGGCAAGCCCTAAACCATTTCCGTCTGTGGAACGTGCCTTGTCTGCCCTGGCAAACCGTTCAATAATATCCTCTTTGGAAAAGTCCATCGGGTAACCTGCCGTATTCGTTATCTCAATGCACAAACTTTTTTGCCCGGTACTTAAATGCTGCCCGTCTGTCTGTTGTGGTTTTGTCCGATCCGCTGCCTCGTCAGGCAGAACGTTTTCCTCCACAAAGGTCTTCACAAATACCCTTGTTCCCTTTGCAGAGTATTTCAGGGTATTCTCAATGAGATTTTGACAAATGCGGTACAGATATGTGTTATCCGTTTCCAATGACGTATCCTCTTTTGCCAGCATTTTGATATATTGCAGACCGGAATTTTGTATCCTGTCTTCCATATCTGCCATAAGCTGTTCTAACAGGCAGTTTACATTGATTTTCTCTTTTTTAAGCTCGATATTGCCACTGCTCGCCTTCGCTAAATTAAACAGGCTTTCAATCATTTCCTTTAATTTGCCCGCCCGTCTGGATATCACCTCCAGATAATCCCTTGCCGTATCGGAAAGTTCCTCCTTTTTCATCAGTTCAATATAACCGACCATAGAAGTCAGAGGGGTTTTTAAATCATGGGATACATTGGTAATCAGGTCAACCCTTAACTGGTCGCTCCTTGACACCTTTTCGAGACTCTGCCGCTCGATTTCCAGCGCTTCATTAAGACGCATCCGGTTAATCTCCTGCATATGCTCCATTAACATCAACAGCCTGCCATGCATAAAACGGAACAGTATGATTTCCACAAGAAAACCCTGTATCACAATCGTCGCAAACAAAAGATATCCGGATGCATAATTTGTCACATATCCGGGGTATAGCCAGCCATAGGAGCCTTTCATTGCTGAGAAATACCATGCCGCAAGAATAAATAAAATTCCAACTATCATCCCTAATATTTTCTGCTGTGTCCTCTGGTTCTTTTTCCAGTCCTCAAAAAAATCCCCATAGTCCGGTATCCAGTCTTTGTATATCTTCCGGATAATGTCCGGCAGGATGCACAGGATGCCCAAACCCAGGCACACATTTCCCAGAAATCCATATTCCCATGTTGTCTCTGTATCATATCCCCATGTAACCGTATAGAACAAAATAATGGCGCCCAGTGCCAAACAGAAAAATCCCAAAATCCATTTCCAGCATTTTTGTAATATGCGCCTCATCTTCCGCAGTATGTTTTTTATCTTCCCTCCTGCGTTCTCCTTATCCGTCATATCGTTCCATCTTGTAGCCAATGCCCCACACCACCTTTACATATCTCGGATTCTTTGTATCAATTTCAATCTTTTCCCGGATGTGGCGGATATGTACCATTACCGTATTTTCCACTGCATAATCCGCCTCCTCTCCCCAGACATTTTCATAGATCTGCTCCGCAGAAAAGACCTGCCCTAAATGTTCCATAAACAGAGACAGAATCTGGTACTCTTTCGCCGTCAGTTTGACCTCATTGCCCTCCACAATAATGATCCGCTGCTTTTTATCAAGCACCAGACCGCCATTCACAATCATATCTTCATCCGGCTTAGGACTGCCGCCGCCCCACATATGGTAACGCCTTAACTGCGCCTTTACTCTGGCAATCAGCTCTGCCGGATTATACGGTTTGCTGATATAATCATCCGCGCCCAGTACCAGTCCTGACACCTTATCGCTCTCCTCCGTCTTTGCCGATAAAATGATAACCGGAATCTTGTTGCTCTCCCGCAGCTTCATTAATGTGGAAAGCCCATTCAGGCGGGGCATCATCACATCAAGCAAAATCAGATCAACCGGGTGATCCCCAAGCTTTTCCAATGCCTCCATGCCATCATAGGCTTTGATTACCTCATATCCCTCGTATTTTAGCAATTCACTGATGGAAAAAACAATTTCCTCATTGTCATCCACCACTAATATGGTCTCCCTGTTCATATGCTGCTCCTATTCCTTAAATCATATAGCGAAAGCGTGCCAACGTTGATATTGTTTATATTGTACAATAAAAGTCTGCAAAAGCAAAGTTTCGCAACTGCCTATTAATATAAAGGATGCGCTTTAAGAAAACCTCAAGATAATTCTTAAATTTTTCTTAACCCGGCAGCTTTTTACAAATACTTTAAACCGGCTTCAGGCTTCCGCTTTTCGCTCGCTCCACGGTCCCAGCCGGTAAAAGACCAGCGAAATGACTGTTGCAATGCACCATCCCACCGGCCATGCGCACCAGATTCCGATACTTCCAAACATGCCTGCAAAAAGGATTGCCAAAATGACACGCAGGATCAAATCGGTAAAGGTCGCTGCCATAAACTGTTTCATCATGCCGGCGCCACGCAGAATGCCATCCGTCACAAGCTTGGCAGATATGACAAAATAAAATGGAGACAGAATCCGTAAGAAGGCGATTCCCGTTTTCATCGCTTCCCCCTCCATATTATCCATAAACAGATACAGCAGATATTTTCCTGCTGTCAAATAAACGATTACAACCGGAACACAGACAATCCATACAAGTCCAAGCCCTGCTTTATGCCCCTGCCGCACTCTCGGCATTTTTCCTGCGCCAATATTTTGCGCTGTGTAATTGGAGATACCATTTCCAATGGTGGTAAAAGAAGTGATCATCATATTGTTAAGCTTCACTGCTGCGGAATATCCCGCAATGACGCCGGCTCCAAAACCATTGATGACACCCTGGATAATAATATTGCCCACCGATATAAAACTCTGTTGAAGGATGCTTGGAATGGCAATTACCGCAATCTCCTTTAAAATTCTTCCCGAAAACCTTGGAACACGCTTATCGGTCTTTACTGCATGCATCCGTCTCAACACCACCACAACTGCCACAATGCAACTGATGCCCTGGCAGAGAAAGGTTGCCCATGCCACCCCTGCCACTCCCTGTTGAAACACCTTGACAAAGAGGATATCCACAAAAATATTTGATACAGATGAAAACGCCAGAAAAATAAATGGTGTTTTAGAATCACCCAGCGCTGAAAAAATACCATTCGCTACATTATAGAAAAATAAGAATGGCAGACCTAATATGTATATATCAAGATATAGTGCTGAATCCTGTATAATCTCAGACGGAGTATGAATCACGGCAAGCAGCTTTCTGCTAAATAAAAATCCTCCAAGCATTAAGACTCCACAAAGCACTGCACAGGAAATGAGGGTCGTGTACACTGCTGTTTTCATATCTTTAAAATTCTTTGCGCCAAAAAGCTTGGAGACAACAACCGAACAGCCTATATTACATCCAAATGCAAACGCAATAAAGATTAATGTCACCTCATAGCTGTTGCCAACTGCCGCTAACGCATTTTCCCCTGCAAACTTTCCAGCCACCAGACTGTCTGCAATATTATATAACTGTTGGAAAATAACGCTTCCAAACAATGGCAGACAAAAACCCCACAACACCCGCTGCGGCTCACCTACTGTTAAATCCTTGTTCATATTTCTCCATCACCTTTCATTTGCAGACTTTTATCACCCTCGATATTATACTCCCTCTTAGGGAAAAATCAAGCCGCAAAACCGGTATGTCAAATCTGATTTCTATCCCAGGTATTGTTCGATCGAAGCAGCAGCATTTGCGCCGTCTGCCACCGCTGTTGCAATCTGCCGGACAGGTTTTGTCCGCACATCACCCGCTGCAAAAATGCCATCTGCGCTCGTCTTACAGTCTTCGCCCGCCACAACATAGCCTGCTTCGTCCGTCTTTACCGTGTCCTTCACAAATGCTGTTTCCGGTTCCATTCCCACCGCGATAAAAAGACCGGAAACTGCCAGGCTGCGTTCCTCACCTGTCTGGTTTTGTGTCAGCAAAACCTCTTCTGCCATGTCATTTCCCATAATCTTTTTCACCTCATAAAATGGAAGAAATTCTATATTCTCTGTCTCCTGAACCCTCGCCTGCAGGGAACGCGCAGCCCGGAACCCATCCCTTCGGTGAATGAGATAAACCCTGTTACAGCCTTTTGCCAGATATAAGGCATCGCCAAGCGCCACATCTCCGCCGCCAACGACTGCCACATCCTTTCCCCGGTAAAAAGCGCCATCACAGGTAGCACAATAGGAAACGCCTGCCCCGGTAAACTCCTGTTCTCCCTCTGCGCCAAGCATTTTATGTCTGGCGCCGGTTGCAATCACAACCGTCTTTGCCGCTAAAACCTCTCCGTTTGCAAGCCGTACCATTTTGTCTGCGCCCGTATCTTCTATGGCGCTTACCGTTCCTTCCCGGAACGAAACCCCCAGGGCATCTGCATGCTCCTTAAATTTCATTGCCATGTCAAAACCATTGATACCATTTAACCCCAAATAATTATCAACCTGTTCTGTCTTTACAATCTGTCCGCCGTTAAACGGCTCCTTTTCCAAAACCAGTACATTTAACATTGCTCTTTTGGCATAAACAGCAGCCGAAAGCCCTGCCGGACCGCTGCCAATAATGACTACATCATACATATACTTATATCTCCTTATTTTCTATCTTGATATGAAGCTGCACGCTATCCGCTTTACATATCTTTAGTTTTAGAAAATTGAATGATTTTATTCTCCGTTTTATCCTATATTACTGCAAACCTGTAAATTACTTTATTACAATAGCATGTCTAAAAAGAAAAATCTATGTTTTTATTCTTGTGTCGTGTCTCAGATATAATACATATCTATGCTAAAAGACTGTTCCATAAGATAATTTTCTTTCAAATCTTCCAACGTAATTCCGCCCAAAATAGTATCCAGTCCATCATTAACCTTACAGATAATTAAATGCTGAATCACAGAGGAAATACCGTCGTTTTCCTCATCCTCTAAATAATATGTCCCTTCGATAGAGGAAATGATCCTTGCCACTGTCAGCTCTTTCGGCTTTTCCTTTAAAAGATATCCTCCCTGTGATCCTTTAATACTTTTTACAATTCCAGCCCGGCGGAGAATCGCAAATATCTGTTCCAGATACTGTGTAGAAATTCCGTTTGACTCTGCTATGGCATTTAATGGTATATATTCTTCTGACTCATCAAGCGCCATATAGATCAATGCCTTTAATCCATACCTGCTCTTTCTTGATAATTTCATATTCTTCTCCTTTCCGAAACATCCATTTTGTATAAGTTTAATAGGTATCCCCTGCAAGCGGTCTTATATCCATTTGTTCCACGACTGCCTGTGGGGATAAATGGAATAACGTTCCAATTAATATTCCAATATCACTCGCTTCCAGAAGGCTTCGATCCTGCTCATTCTTTTTTCTTCGCACTTCTGTAAAAGTTCCACCCGGATTAATCAGTGTCACCCCTATTCCATATTCCTTACATTCCTCCCGAAGTCCGTAGGCAAAGGACTGCACCGCCCATTTTGAAATTCCATAAATACCACCCTTGTCCCGCCTGATTCCTGATGTGGATCCAATGATGATAATTCTACCATTTCTACTATTCTGTATAATCGGAAAAGTCTTTCGCACCAAATCATAGTAGGCAGCCACATTAATATCCAGCATTTCCTGTAATTCTGATTTTAATGGTTTGATAACGGATGTCTTAGTCTCTTGATTCGGAAATGCCGCTGCACATAAAATAATTGCATCTATCAAAAATTCTCTCTTTAAATATCCGGCAAAATCCGTGGCTGCTTTTTCATCTGTCATATCAAACAAATAGCTTCTGCCCAGCTCTCCAAGCAATGCTACTGTTTCCCGCAAGGTTTCTTCGCTGCGTCCGGTTACCAACACCTCGTGACCATCCTTTGCAAGCTGAATGGCTGTGGCTCTTCCGATTCCACGGCTGCCACCTATAATTGCTATCTTCATGAACTTCTCCTTTCGTCTTGGAACACTTAGCCAAAATCAAAATATGCAGCAATCTAATATCTGCCAAGTACCGTATCTTTTACATCCCAACGGAGCGGCGGGTGCGGTGTCTGGTCTCCATATCCCACATCCACATAAGTCACTAAGCGGATATAGTCCGGCAAACCAAACCGCTTCCGCAGTCTGTCACAAAATTCTTCATTCGGAAATGTAAGCCATACTCCCTCTAATCCTACTGCATGCGCCGCCAGTACGATATTCTGTCCCGCTGCGCCTGCATCCAGCAACTGGTTTCGCACCGGGGTAAATGAATTTGCACGGTAGCATCTCATATCCTGAAGAATGACTATATGTACCGGGCCTCCCGGAACATCACTTCCCTTGAACAGACCCGGTTCATTTTTTTCTCTCACCACCACATAGCGGATGGATTGTACATTACACCCATGCGCCGCCCACAGACCTGCCTCTAACACCTTATCAATCAACTCATCCGGCACATCTATATCCTTGAATTCCCTGACAGAACGCCGTTCCTTCACGATCGTAAAGAAATTTTCCTCCATTTCCCTCGTTACCGGAACCGGTGTGAAAGGCGTTAAATCCACCGGCTCTCCCTCTATCAGCTTCTTGGCTGCATCAATCAAAAAGCTTGTATATCTGTACTCCGGTAAATCCTTTGACAATCCACGCTGTTCCCAAAGTTCCAGTAAATGCTTGGCATATTCCGGCTGCTCCCTGCGAAGCGTTTTGTTCCGGTATGCAGCATGATATACCTGGATTTCTAAGGTGTGATGACTCCGTTCCCGGACTCTTGCCCGGAACTCCACCTCATCCATTGCAAGGAACTCCTCATCTGTAATCCGCATATTGTTATTCCAAATCTCCATAACTTCTTCTTTACTCAAATAATCCATACTGGTATCTCGAAACATACTTTACCTCCTCTTCTATCATGTGTCTGCCAAAAATATTCCTATCCTGCATTAGATGAAATACTCTGCCTCTTCCTTTTCCTTTGTACCTCTGCTGATATCTGCCACAATCTGCGCCGCAATTTTAACTAAGTAATCATCTGTACGTTTTCTGGGATATGGCGTTTTAATGATATATTCCCCCTGTACAATACTTGGTCTTGGACTTAGCAATATCACTCTGTCCGCTAAATACACTGCCTCATTAATGTCATGCGTAACAAACAGCACTGTCTTTTTCTCCTCCTGCCGGATTCGGATCAATTCTTCCTGTAACGTGCATCTCGTCAAATGATCCACCGCACTAAACGGTTCGTCCATAAGGATTACCTTTGGATTCATGGCAAGCGCTCTTGCAATCCCCGCCCTTTGCTTCATTCCTCCGGATAGCTGTGCCGGATATTTATTCTCAAATCCCTTTAATCCCATGAGTTCGATGTAGTGCGCAAGCCGCTGCTCCTGCTCTTCCTTTGGCACTTTGGAAATGCCCATTCCAAAAGCAATATTTTTCCGGATTGTTCTCCACGGAAACAGGGATGGATCCTGAAAAACAACCCCGATATCTCTACTGGTGCCATTTACCGGCTCATCATCTAACAGTACCTCGCCGCTGGTGTGTTCAAGAAGCCCCGCCACAATCTCAAGCAGGGTACTTTTTCCACATCCGGATGGGCCAACGATACAGACAAATTCACCATCTTTTATCTCCAAATTAATATTATCTAATGCCTTTGTCGGCTCTCCATCCTCGCCCTGGTAATATTTCGTTACGTCCTTTATTTTGATCGCTGGCATCTTTTATCCATCCTCCTTTTCCATGCTTCACCGTTCCATTAATTCGCCTCCGGATCGGTAAGCCCTAATTCCTCCGCAGCCTTTTTTGCAAACTCATTTGTATAGGTACCATCTGCCGATACATTTTCATCCAGCCATCCATAATTTTTCAAATACTCCACCGTTTTCGCAATACGATCCTCCGGAATAACCGGATAATCAAACCATACATCCTTCTCTGCCTCAATTGCCTGCCGCATGATATCCTCTGATGTGTTCATCTGTGCTGCTGCCCATGCCACAAACTCGTCAAAATACTCATTTTTTACTTCTTCATGCACCTTATAGTAAGCAGTCAGAAATTTCTGCAATTTTTCCGGCTCATCCTGAATCATCCGGTCTGAGGCGATAATCGTTCCCGTATAATAATCCGGAATATAATCCCATGCACGTCCTAAAATATGTCCGGTTCCCTCTGCCTCGGCAAGCGCTGCATATGGATTATGTATAATCGTTGCATCCACTTCACCAGATGTAAGTGTTGCATAGGCTGACTGGTAAACACCGTTCGCCACTAACGTTACATCATCCTCTTTCAGACCATTTTCCTCTAACATTTTAAGAACGGACAATCTCATTCCGCCTGCTGCTGTCGCTGTTCCAACCGTCTTGCCTTTTAAGTCCTCAATGCTTTCAATATCTTTTCCAGCCACTAACCAATAGCATCCGGAATATCTCCACATATTACCCACAAGCTTTGCCGGTACACCATTATAAATTCCCGGAATAAAACTGCTTGGATCACCGTCTGCCACATCAACTTCTCCTCTTGTCATAAGAGACAGTACCTCATCATTACTGGACCATTCCACATTGTCAAACTCAATGCCCAGCTCCTGATACAATCCCTTTTCAATTGCAAAATTATTCACGGCTCCGGTCATTCCGGTTGCAAAGCACGAACGGATCACAATTGTATCATCATCTGCCACATCGCTTTCCGCTGATGGATCTGCTCCGCCACATCCCGTCAAGGCGGTAAATGTAAATACTGCTACTGTCAATAATGTTAATAACTTCTTCATAATCATTATCCTCTCTTTCTAAATTGAAACCTTTTATCCTTTATTTCTGAAGTACCATAGGGCTGACACCCAGAGCTATGGCACTTACACTCTTCTCCACTTGTGGCAGACTGCATACTCGATTACCGTAATCAGCTTGACAAATAATACAGAAATAACCGTTACTAATAAAATCACAAAAAACATTCTCGGCGTATTTAATAAATTCTGTGCTTCTGACAGGAGATATCCAAGTCCCGCCTTTGCCGACTGCATTTCTGAAAACACCACACCGGTCAGGGCTGTGGTTGCAGCAAGCCTTAACCCGTTAAACATGGAGGGGAGCGCTGCCGGAATCATCACCTTAAATACGGTCTGAGTCCTGCTTGCCTGAAAAACTCTTGCCACCTTCAAATATTCCGTTTTACACTGCTTCGTTCCTGTCACCGTGTTATATAAAATCTGAAATACCGAAAACAGGAAAATCAATACCACTTTGGACTGAAAGCCAATGCCAAACCACAGAATCAGAAGTGGCAAAATGGCTGTCTTTGGTATCGCCATAATGGCTGCGCAGAACACATTGCTGTATTCCTCAAACTTCGGAAACAGTGTCCACAAAAGGGCTATGACAATTCCCACCACTGCCGCTAACAAATACCCCACGACAACCTCCTCTAATGTAAGAAGAAAATGCGGCCACAAAGTTCCATCCGAAATAATTCTGGCTGCCTCCTTCACAATACTCGATGGTGAGGCTAAAAACACAACGCTTACCCTGCCTGATGCTACTGCATATTCCATATATCCAAGCAAAGCCGCCAATGTAACAATCTGCAATACATTGATATAGGTAAATGTTTTTTTCCTCCTGCCTTTTCCTTCACTCTCTGCTGCCATATGTATACTTCCCCCCTTTCACCTCATCACTTTCATAATATATTCTCTCACAGCTTTCTCCCTCTAAGATTACATTTTGTGTAATCCGGTGGGAAATTCGTTTTGAAAAATTTTCAATCGTTGTGGTATCAATCACATCACAGTAGTATGGCGCCAGCTCCCGGAACCACGGATACTTTTCAAAATAAGTCCTCCAGATTTCCGCATAAGGACAATGATCTGCTCCCCATTCCTTAATCCAGCCGCACATCGGTAAATCAATAACTGCCATAAAATCCTCTACTGTATCCGTTCCTCTTCCCTCTGCCTTTGCCTTTTCCCGCAGTTGGTCGGAACGGTCAACCGCCAGTTCAAACACCGTCTGTCTAACCAGCTCCTTTGCTTTTTCCAATCCAAAGCTGTCATACAGGGTTTTACAAAAATGGAAGTATAACATGGCAAACTGTCTGGCCGCCTTGCGAATCTCCATTACCATCTGCTCTCGCTCTACCGTTCCGGTAATTGCGTAATTTTCTTTTCCCATGTTATCCCTCCTCTATCTTATTAAACGCATTTAAGAATTCTATGTATTCTTCCTTATTTGCAAATACCGGCTTATATTCCTGTACAATCTGCTTTCCGATTGCTGCCCCATTCTTTAACATTCTGTATGCAGTCACCGCAAAAATTTTTGCAGTTAATATATACGCCTCCTCTTCATCTGTAATCTCGAATGCAGTCTGATGAAGACCTCCTCTGGCGCCTCCGGTCTGAAATGTAAGCACTGGAAGCAAATGCTGTACATCTCCTATATCCGTAGAACCGCCGTCATGGGCATCAAATGGAATCTCTGTTACCTCCCTATCTCCTGCAGTCTCTTTTACACCCTCCACTAATTCCTCGGGAAATGCCTGTGGCAATGCCGGAAGATAACCCGGCATAGTTTCAATCCGATATCGGGCGCCTAATGCCATTGCGCCTGCCTTAAAGGAACGGTCTGTTTTGACAGCCGCATCTCCAACTACCTCCTTTGTCCTTCCTCGGACTAAAGTTTCAATCACTGCTTCATCCGGAACCACATTTACTAAATCGCCACCCTTTGTCATAATTGGATGAACCCTGACACAATCGCAATCCTTAAAGGTTTCTTTATTGAAAGCTAATGCCTGCAAACCCAGGTTTGCAGCATATAATGCGTTAATCCCTTCCTCCTTCGCTGCCGCTGCATGGGCTGCTTTTCCTCTGATGCGAACCACCTTTGATACAAACCCATTATGGCTTCCGCTTCCAACTGATATGCCGGTCATGGAAATATGATGTGTAAGACATGCATCAATATCATCAAATGCTCCAATCCGAATCAACTCACATTTTCCCCCGCCATACTGAATCTTCCCTTTTTCAATCAAAGCATTTTTAAATTCAATCTCTCCATATTCTTCAGCCGGCGTGGCAAAAAACACAACCTGTCCATCTAAGTGTTCTGCTACCTCTGCGTCCGTTAAGGCCAGTGCCGCGCCAATCACGCCTGCCAGCTGTGCATGGTGACCACAGCAGTGAGCGGCTTGTGTCTCAGGATTTGCATATGCGTGATTTGGAATTCTCAATGCATCCAGTTCACCTAACAGTGCCAGCGAAAAATTTTCCCTTTTTTCTTTGTTCAAATAAACTTTTGCACCGGTAATTGCCAAATTTTCTTTCACATCAGAAAGGAGTGTCTTCATAAAATCAAGAAATTTCTTTGATGTACGAAATTCCTTGTAACCGAGCTCGGCATGACAATAAATGTCTCTTGCAAAGTCAATGATACAGGATCTCTTCTCCTCAATAATCTGTATAATCTTCTGCTCAATCTGATCCATATTACTCTTCCTTTGTTTTCTTAGATTTCCTATCGGATAACTGGGATACTAGCACTAAGAGAGAGCAATGTCAATAGTTTTTTCATACTTTTTTACTAGGTTATATATATTTTCAAAATAAAAAGACCATAGAACCCTTCATTTTCCATTCTATGGCCTTTCCCATATTTCAATCAGAAATTTTTATTCAAAATCATTTTCCTTATTGAAGCCCTGCCTTATGAAGCTGTCCTCGGATTCTTGTTCCAAAAAACGCTGCCAGAGCGATCTTAATCAGATCTCCCGGAATAAATGGAATCACACCGAGCAAAAGCGCCTGCATGAAGCCCATCTGCCCCTGATAAGCAAGCCAGAGGGTTCCAAATGTATAACACACCACCATTCCAAGCGCCATAGCAAGAAAATCCGAGATAATTTTCCCATTCGCCTTATCCATCATAATGCCGGCAAGAAGCAGCGTTGGAACAAACCCAATGATATAACCGCCGGTTGGCCCAACGATTTTCCCCGGCCCGCCTGTGAAACCGGAAAATACAGGCACTCCTGCCAGACCGATCAGCATATATGCAATATAGCTAATCATTTCCCCCTTTGTTCCCAAAATATACAGCCCTAAAAAAATAGCAAAATTTGTCAATGTAATGGGAACCGGCCCAATCGGAATGGATATCGGTGCCAGTACACAGGTTACTGCTGTCATGACTGCGGTCAAAGCTATGTTTTTTGTTGTCATCTTCTGTTTACCCTTCTTTCCTTTAAATTGATTCCCAGTATAAATATTTTTCTCTTAAATGTCAACCTTTATATCTTATCAGGTTGACATTTATATAACAAATCGCTGCCGAACAGCATGGCTGCCTTATTGCTCCGTGCAGCTAAACTGTTCCCGCCTTTTTCTGCCCTGTCAAATCCTTTACTACCTCTCCGGCAAGAATCAATCCCGCCACAGAAGGAACAAATGCAAGGCTTCCCGGAATACTGCGGCGGAAACCTCCCATATCTTTCTCTTTCGTCACATCACTTTCTTCTGTATCCTTTGCAGCCGGCGCCTTAAGCGGCTTTAACGGCATCTCCTCCGAATATACAACCTTAAGCGCTTCCACTCCACGCTTTTTAAGCTCCCGCCGCATCACCTTTGCCAGCGGACATACCCGTGTCTCGTAAACATCTGCCACACGGAATGCCGAAGCATCTGTCTTATTCCCGGTCCCCATACTGCTGATAACCGGAACGCCTGCCTCTTTCGCCCTCATGACAAGTTCAATTTTGGCAGTCACCGTATCCACGGCATCCACGATATAATCATACTCCGAAAAAGAAAACATATTGGCATTTTCCGGCAAAAAAAAGCATTTGTGTACCGCCACCTCCGCCTGCGGGTTAATGTCCAAAATCCGTTCTTTCATCACATCCACTTTGTACTGCCCGATCGTCTTATGTGTGGCGATAATCTGCCGGTTCAGATTGGAAAGACATATCCTGTCACTGTCAATCAGGTCAAAATGACCGACGCCACTCCTTGCAAGCGCCTCTACCACATATCCGCCGACGCCGCCAATGCCAAAAACTGCTACCCTCGCTCCATGAAGCCGTTCTAATGCCTCCTGACCCAATAAAAGCTCTGTTCTTGAAAACTGCTCCTCCATCATCTTATACTGTATTCCTCCATTCTCCAAACCATAATATCCGGCTCCATCCGTTTTTCCGTTCCGCCATGCTAATCAACGGATTTCAAGGATTCAGCCATTTGTACCTTTTCCAGCTTGCCCGACATAAATAAATTCACCAGCCAGTTAAACAGCAATGTTCCCACAACACTGTACACATAACTTAATACACGCACATGCGTATCGAAAGAAATTGCATCCAAATTAATTTCGCTCATGATAAATGCATGCAGGTAACGTCCAAGTACCAGACCCAGCAGGCTTCCGAACAATGTCAGCACTACGTTTTCCCGAAAAATATAGGATTTTGTCTCCTCCCTGTAAAAACCCAGCACCTTAACCGTTGCAATTTCCCTGATTCGCTCCGTGATATTAATATTATTCAAATTATAAATAACCACAAATGCAAGCGCTGCCGCACAACCGATTACTAAAAGCACTACATAATTAAGGCTCAACATCATATCTGCCACGCTCTGCCTGATATCTTCATTCACAGAAACATTTACCACATCCTCATTCTTCATCAGGGCTGCCGAAACCTCATGGACATTTGCATCCGCTCCTATATTGACAAATTCTTCATTCCAGACAGCCTTTTCGCCAAACAGATTCTCATAAGTCTCCGGCGTGGCAAGAATATAATGGTTAAAATAATTCTGGAAAATGCCGCCAACTTTGATTTCCCCGCCTTTCAACCCACTGTTTTTCAGCAAAATGGTATCACCGACTTCAATATGGCATCGCTCTGCCAGCTTTGCGGTGATAAACACCTCACCGTTTTCCGGAAACGTAAGCTTTTCGCCGTCCACCGAACAAAGGCTCATATAGGAATCAAAATCCCCTGCCGATTTCGGAACAAGCAGATTTACAGCCTTGCTTCTCTCACCTGCCGTCATATCCACACTCTGCCCCAGCACAGGCAGGCACTTTTCCACATCCCCGCATCCACTGGCGTCTAACGTCTCTATATCTGCATTCTCCCTTACATTTACAGAAATATCATAGACAAAAATTTCCCCAAACTGTTTATCAGCAATGCTCGACACAGAGTCTTTGATGCCAAAGGCAGCCACGAGCAATGCGGTACAGCCGCTGATGCCAATAATCATCATAAAGAAACGTTTCTTGTAACGGAACAGGTTCCGAACAGAAACCTTGTCTAAGAATCTTAACCTGCTCCAGATCACGGGGATTTTCTCTAACAAAACTCTTTTTCCAGACTTAGGGGCTTTCGGCCGCATCAGGCTTGCTGCCATCTCTGACAATTCCTGGTAACAGCATACCAACGTTGTTCCCCCCGAGCATAATAGCGCCACCATAATCCCAAACACTGCAAGCCTGCCGTCAAATACATAGCAGGATGCTCCCATATTGTACATCATCTTATAAGCAGCCCACATTACCCACGGAAAAATCCACGTTCCCAGAAAAAAACCGGTAACCGCGCCCGCTAAGGATGCGCTGACCGAGTATGCCATATACTTTCCAATAATTGCGCCGTTGGAATAGCCAAGCGCCTTCAAAATTCCCACCTGTGTACGCTGCTCCTCCATCATCCGTGTCATGGTTGTAATACATACTAAAGCTGCCACAAGGAAGAAAAATACAGGAAATACATTGGCAATTCCCATCAGAATTTCCGAATCCGTCTCGAAATTCACATAACCTGAGTTGGTATCCCTGCCCAGCACATAGACATCCGGCTGTTTGAAATCCTTTAATTCTTCTTTGGCATCCGCTATTTTCTCCTCCGCATCCTCCATCTCTGCCTCATACTCTTTGACTCCCGCCTCATAGTCTGATTCACCGTCTAAAAGCTCCTGTTTTCCATCTAAAAGCTCCTGCTCCTTTAATGCAATCTGTTCCTTTGCCTTTGAAAGCTGCTTTTTCCCATCTGCAATCTGTGTCTTGGCATCCTCCAATTGTTCTTTCGCCTTTGC
The DNA here is from genome assembly GCA_023664325.1 of Clostridium sp. Lineage (GTDB taxonomy): Bacteria > Bacillota > Clostridia > Lachnospirales > Lachnospiraceae > CAG-590. The sequence continues at coordinate 15,838 of JAMPFS010000027.1, read as the reverse complement.
AAGCTCCTTCGCTCCTTTTTTCAGTTCCTTCTGTGTTTCGTCAAGCTGTGACCTGGCGGTTTGAAAGTCACTTTCAGCCTGGTCTAATTGTGTTTTCGCCTCCGCCAGCGTCTTTGCAGTCTCATCCAAACGGGCTTTCCATAATGCGAGTTCCGTTTCTTTTTGCCTTTGCTCCTCCTCAGGCAGGGAAGACTTTACTGCTTCATATCCAGCCAAAGCTTCCCGGTATTCCCTCTCACTCGTCTCATAAGCCGCTTTCCCATCATGATAACTTTCCAGATTTTTCTCGTATTCCGGATAGCTTTTCGCATATTCTTCATCATACGCTGCCTTTGCTTTTTCATAGGATTTCTTTCCCTTATCATATGTCTCCTTACTCTTATCGTATTCCTTCACTCCCTGCCGGTATTTTTGCTCACTGTCATGTAACTTCTTTTCATTGGCATCTATTTCTGATTTTGCTTTCCGGATCGCAGCTTCGCCATCTGCAAGCTCCTGTTTTCCGTCCATTAGCTCCCGCTTTGCTTTTGCAAGCTCCTTTTCGGCATCTGCCCTTTCTTCTTCCAATGTCTTTTCTGCATCCGCAATATCCTGGCTGGCTTCTTCATAAAAACGCCCGTAGCGGCTTTGTGCCACCGTTTTTGCCTTCTCTTCCCATGCCTTCTCTCCATCTTCAATGAAGGTCTTGTACGCATCAGAATACAAAACCTGCCTGTCCGCATCAATTTGGGATTGTTCACCGGACTGACCTTTTAAAAGCTCCACATAGATTTCCGTATCATAGTCCATATCATATGCCGAATCATCTATATAAACAAATGCATCTAAAACACCATCCCCAATGGAGGTATTTCCCCTGTCATACCGGATATAAAGCGGTGAGCTTACCACACCGACAATGACAAATTCCTTCGTCCTGAATTTCTCTGTCACTTCTTCGTCATTGTCATCCGATATCCGCAGTATGCTGCCAATCTCCGTTTCCCCAAATTCATGGGAATCCACCACACATTCATTGCTTTTTGCCGGCATCCGCCCGGATTCCAACTTTACCAGATTCACCTTTTGGGGAATCTCTATCGTCTTCACCGCCAGTTCCGAATCATCCTCCCTTACCATCAGGACATCTGCGCTCTTACTGCCCTCTGCCGCCAGCGCATCCGCTTCTTTTTCAAAAATATCCTCTGCATCCTCATCAAATCCCATTGTTGATACCAGACGGTAATCATAAAAATGAAGTCCGCTGAGATAGGAACCTGCCGTTTGAACCATTACACTATGCGTTATCTTAAGCCCTGCAAAAAATCCCACACCAAGCGCAACAATTAAAAAAATCGCCATGTATCTTCCAAAACTTGATTTAATTTCCCGTATTGTTGTTGTGATCATTGTCCTGCTCATAACTTAACATCAACCTACCATTCAAGAGTTTTGACATCCACCGGATTTTCATTTAAATACATATCCCAAACGCTGCCGTTTTTCACCGTAATCACCCGATCCGCCATCCCTGTAAGCACCTGGTTATGCGTGATAACCACTACCGTTGTTCCCGTTATTTTACAGGTATCCTGCAAAAGTTTTAACACCGCCTTGCCTGTCTGGTAATCAAGGGCTCCTGTCGGTTCGTCACAAAGTAACAGCTTGGGATTTTTTGCCAGTGCTCTTGCAATCGCCACACGCTGTTGTTCTCCACCGGACAACTGCGCCGGAAAATTTGCCATTCGCTCCTCTAACCCTACCTGTTTTAGCACTTCTGCCGCAGGCAGCGGCTCTTTACAGATTTGCGAGGCAAGTTCTACATTTTCAAGCGCTGTTAAATTGCCGACCAGATTATAAAATTGAAATACAAAACCCACATCATACCGGCGGTAGGTAGTCAGCTCCCTTTTGCTCAGTCCTGATATCTCTTTTCCATCCAGCAAAACCCTGCCCTCCGTGAGAGTATCCATTCCCCCCAGTATGTTGAGAATCGTTGTTTTGCCGGCTCCAGAGGCGCCTACAATCACGCAAAATTCACCCTGCTCCATCTGGAAATTCACATTCTTTAATGCATGAATCTCCACCTCACCTGTTTTATAGCATTTGCTCACATTCTGAAACTCTACGAAACTCATACAAAAACCTCCGGTTTCACTTCTTTGCAAGCCACCACAAAGCAGCTTTGCAATATACTTTTTATCAATCAGATGAAAGGCATCCGCTAAGCGATTGCCATCCACAGTATTATTCATGTAAGTATAGCAAAATAGCATGTGCCATACAATACAAAACTTTTATAAAAAATGTATTTTGTTTGGAATCATCCGGTTTGACGGAAATGCGTGAATCCTTTATAATACACATGATAAACATATAAACGAGGTAAATAACATGTCCTATATTGAATTTTGTAATCAGTCCGATGCCTGTAAAACAGAACACATTGCCTTTTCAGAAAAGCTGATCCATGCACTGCATGCCCGCAGCCTTCCTGCCGCAGCGTCCTTCGTTCCATACCGTACCACCATGATTGAACCTGCCGAGACTCCTCACAGCATCGCAGATCCGGAAGATCTTCCTCACCTGATGAGCCATTATATCAGCCAGGTCACCATATCCGGCTACAGCCTGCACCCAATCGAGGTAGCTGCTATGGCTTACAAGCGTTTTCTTGATATTTATCCCTTTGAATGCCACAACGAGGAAACTGCCATTTCCATTGCAGGATTTTTACTGCAAAAAGCCGGCTATTATTTTAATGGATTTCCTGCCGCCCTTAAGGATGAATATAGGAACGCCATCCAAGAGGCTCAGCGTACAGGCATGCCTGATGCACTGATTACTGTATTTGCAAAAAGCGTGGAACTTCCACACTAATCGCATTCCCGAAAGGGAACCGTCTCCATGCGGCAGCGCCACGCTTGCTCCATAAAGCATATTTGAATTGCACGATTACCGGTCTCTTACAGCGGTCTGAAATCCTCTGCTCCATGCTTACAGATTGGACAAATCACATCCGCCGGCAGCTCATCACCCTCATAAATATATCCACAAACAGTACAGATAAATCCCTTTTTCTCTGCCGGTTTTGCAGACGGCTTGATATTGGCATGATAATATGCATAGGTTGCGGAAGCCTGATCTGACAACACCTCTCCACCTGTCACATCTGCAAGAAACATGGTGTGGGTTCCCAAATCCTTACTCTCAATCACTTTCGCAGAAAGATAACCGTTACATTCACCAGTCAGATAGGCAATTCCGTTCTCTGCCCTTTGAAATGCGATCTCAAGGAACTTATCTACTTCCCTTCCACTCTGAAATCCAAACTGCTTAAAGGTCTCAAAAGCTGCGCTCTCATCCAGAATGGATACATTAAACTCCCCAGTCTTTACAATCATATCATGCGTATAATTATCCTTATTTACCGTTACAATGATACGGTTCGGAGTGGTTGTGACCTGGGTGGCAGTATTTATAATACAGCCGTTATCCTTGTCGCCATCCCTTGCGGTCAATACAAACAGTCCATAGCTCAATTTATTCATTACTTCATTATTCATGGCTTTTTCTCCTTATCCAACCTGATCTGCCGCATCCGGTTCACCAGCCTTTGGTGACACATTCTCAATTTCTGTCAGTCATTGGAACATACTCCTGTTTTGCCCGAACCGCCTTATAAGCCGGACGGATAATCTTGCCCTGGTTAATCAGCTCCTCAATGCGGTGCGCGCTCCATCCTGCTGTCCGCGCCACTGCAAACAGCGGAGTAAACAGCTCCCGTGGCAGCCCTAACATATCGTAAACAAAACCGGAATAAAAATCTACATTTGCACTGACACCCTTATAAATCCTGCGTTCCTGCCCGATTACCTCCGGCGCCAAACGCTCTACATTGGAATACAGGATATATTCATCCTGTAACCCCTTCTCCTCCGAAAGCTTCTGTACAAAACTTTTGAATACCTTTGCTCTCGGATCCGAAATGGAATACACCGCATGCCCCATACCATAAATAAGACCTGCCCTGTCGAATGCTTCTTTGTTCAGCAGTTTTCTTAAGTATCCCCGAATCTCGTCCTCATCATTCCAATCTTTTATATTTTCTTTCATGTCGTCAAACATCTTAGCAACCTTGATATTGGCGCCTCCATGCTTTGGCCCTTTCAATGAGCCTAAGGAAGCCGCCATCGAAGAATAGGTATCGGTTCCGGATGAAGTTACCACATGTGTTGTAAAAGTGGAGTTATTACCTCCTCCATGCTCTGCATGTAACACAAGCGCAAGGTCTAAAATTCTTGCTTCGAGCTCTGTATATTGATTATCCGACCGCAGTACATATAAAAGATTCTCCGCAGTGGACAAATCCGGTCTCGGACTATGTATATATAAACTATTGCCGTCATGATAGTGGCTGTACGCCTGATATCCATATACGCATAATAAGGGCTCCACCGCAATCAACTGCAAACACTGTCTTAACACATTTGGAATGGAGGTATCATCTGCCTTTTCGTCATAAGCATACAGTGTCAATATGCATCTTTGCAATGTATTCATCATATCCTTACTCGGCGCGCGCAAAATGATATCCCGCACAAAATTGGTCGGCAATGACATCCTGTAATCAGCTAATATCCCTTTTATCTTGTCCAGCTCATGGTTATTGGGCAGCCTGCCAAACAGTAAGAGATATACCGTCTCCTCATAACCAAACCGTTTCTCTTTGATAAAACCGGACACAATATCCTCTACATCCACACCCTGATAATATAACTTACCTTCACAGGGAATCATATCGCCATCTTCTACAACATAAGACTGAATCTTTGATACATCCGTAAGTCCTGCCAAAACACCCTTACCGTCAATATCCCTAAGCCCTTTTTTCACCTCATATTTTGTATAAAGTTCCGGATCAATCTTAAAATTGTCCAGACATAATTTCGATAAATTCTGAATCTCCTCCGTAATCTTTGCATACTTATTAATCTTTTCTTCGTGGTTGTTCAACGCAATCACCCTTTCTTCGTCAAAATCGTTATAGCCATACCTGTCTGTTCTTTTATACGTTAATCTCTGCCACCATGCCAAGTACATCACTGCTTGCAGCAAGCACCGGTTTTACAACCTCACTGATAAACTCCTCCGTCTGCTGTGGCGCACGACCGACAAAGTTCTTAGGCTCAAGCAGCTCCTCAATCATTTCCTTTGACATACCAAACGCAGGATCTTTGGCAATGCGATCTACCAGATCGTTTTCCTTGCCCTCTTTCTTTACCATTGCGCCGGCTTCCATCGAATACTGGCGGATCTTCTCGTGAAGTTCCTGACGGTCACCGCCACGCTTTGCCGCATCCATCATGATGTTTTCCGTTGCCATAAACGGAATCTCTTTCATAAAATGCTGATAAATCACCTTATCATATACAACCAGACCATCCACTATATTCAAATACAGATCCAAAATCCCATCAACGGCAAGGAATGCTTCGGGAACCGAAATTCTCTTATTTGCAGAATCATCTAATGTCCGCTCAAACCACTGGGTTGCTGCCGTAATCGCAGGATTTAAAGCATCCACCATGACATAGTTCGCTAAGGACGCAATACGTTCCGAACGCATCGGATTTCTCTTGTATGCCATCGCAGATGAACCAATCTGATTCTTTTCAAACGGCTCCTCCACCTCTTTTAAGTGCTGAAGGAGACGGATATCATTGGAAAACTTGTGCGCGCTCTGTGCAATACCGCTCAATACATTGAGAATCCGCGAATCCACCTTTCTCGAATAGGTCTGCCCCGATACCGGATAGCACTCCTCAAACCCCATTTTTTTTGCAATCATGCCGTCAATCTTGCGAACCGTCTCATGGTCGCCATCAAACAGTTCCAAAAAGCTTGCCTGGGTTCCCGTTGTTCCCTTGCATCCTAACAATTTCTGCTGGTGGATCATATAATCAAGATCCGCTAAATCCAACATTAACTCCTCCAGCCAGAGAGTCGCGCGTTTTCCTACCGTGGTAGGCTGCGCAGGCTGAAAATGCGTAAATGCAAGTGTCGGTAAATCCTTATACTGCATTGCAAACTTTGAAAGCTCGTTCACGACATTTAATAATTTTTTGCGGACAAGCTTCATGGCTTCTGTCATGATAATCACATCCGTATTGTCGCCAACATAACAGCTCGTTGCCCCCAGATGAATAATGCCTGCCGCTGCCGGACACTGCTTGCCATATGCATATACATGGCTCATAACATCATGGCGCACCTGCTTTTCTCTCTTTTTTGCCACATCATAATTGATATCATTGCTAAATGCCTTTAGCTCTTCAATCTGCTCATCCGTTATTCTGGGATTTCCAAAATCATCCTTTAACCCTAATTCCTGCTCTGTCTCCGCCAGTGCAATCCATAATTTTCTCCATGTTGAAAACTTCATATCCGGTGAAAAAATATACTGCATTTCCTTGCTTGCATATCTCTCTGACAATGGGCTAACGTACTTTTCTTTCATATCTTTCCTCCAATTATATCTGTTTTTTCTTATTCACACGCACGGATGCATCATGTTCGCCACGAATATTCTCTGTTGGCGGCTCTATCGGATAATGACCGGTAAAACATCCGTCACAGTACTGATGTCCTGCTGACAGTTCCTTTAAACGTCCAAGCTCTAAATATCCCAGCGAATCCGCCCCTAAAATCTCGCAGATTTCTTCAATACTGCGGTTATGCGCAATCAACTGTTCCTCACTTGGAATATCCGTTCCAAAATAACACGGATGTAAAAATGGCGGTGATGAAATACGGACATGAACCTCGGTTGCGCCAGCCTCCTTTAGCATGCTGACAATGCGATCCGAGGTCGTTCCCCTCACGATGGAATCATCAATCATAATCACACGCTTTCCTTTTACCGCATCCTTTAATACATTAAGCTTCACCTGCACGCTGGACTCCCGCTGGCTCTGCTTGGGCTTAATAAAAGTTCTGCCCACATATCCGTTTTTAATAAATGCGGTTCCATATGGAATCCCGGACTCTAAGGAATAGCCAAGCGCTGCTGCATTGCCGGATTCCGGTACACCGACCACCAAATCTGCCTCCACCGGCGAGTCCTTTGCCAGACAACGGCCCGCAATCATTCTGGATTCATATACACTCATCTGATCTAAAACACTGTCCGGTCTTGCAAAGTAAATATATTCAAAGATACATCTGGCATGCTTTTCCTGGCACATATCTTTATAGGAGACAATTCCACACTCCGGTGTGATGGTTACGATTTCACCAGGCTCAACATCCCGGATAAACTCTGCGCCCACGGTATCCAATGCACAGGATTCTGAAGCCAGCATATAAGCATTATTGCGTTTACCAATACATAGTGGACGAAAGCCAAATGGATCTCTGGCGCCAATCAATTTACGCGGACTCATTACAATTAAGGAATACGACCCTTTTACCTTGCGAAGCGCCTGCATAACCGCCTCTTCCACCGTGGCAGTCTTGACACGTTCCCTGGCGATATGGTAAGCGATCACTTCTGAATCAATCGTAGTCTGAAAAATTGCCCCTGAAAGTTCCAACTCCCTCCGAAGCTCCGGCGCATTTACCAGATTTCCGTTATGGGCAAGTCCAAGCGTTCCCTTGACATAATTCAGAACAAGCGGCTGGGCATTTTCCCTCGTAGAAGCTCCCGCAGTGGAATAGCGGACATGCCCCACGCCAATATTTCCTTTCAGCTTTTCCAAATCGTCCGGTGTAAACACTTCGTTTACCAGACCCATTCCCTTAGCGGATAATACCTTACCCTTCGGGCCTTCGGTATCAGAAACCGCAATACCACAGCTTTCCTGTCCTCTGTGCTGAAGCGCAAACAAGCCATAATATATAGTCGGCGCAACATCATTGCCGTCAAAATCATACATCCCAAACACACCACACTCTTCATGCAATGTGTCCTCCTCAATAAAGCTATCCATTATCTCGCTCATGTAAGTCTCCTAACATTTATCCTGTTTGACATTTTTGTACACTGCTGTTTATAATATCCCAGTGTAAATGACCGTTTACATCGTAAACTTTTTTCATAAAACTGTCAATGGATTCCTCTATTTTATTTGTTATTTTTTTTAACATATGCTATAATAGGAACATCTATAAAATCTTATCTTTATTTAATAAAAAACTGCATCCAAATGCGAACATATATTTTGATAAATGGAGGAGATTGCCATGGTAGAAAAAAGACGCTATAAGAGATTGCCAATCAAACTGGCTTTAGAGGTCTCGGAAGTATTTAAGCAGGATAATGACATCATTCCCAACTTGAATGCAGAAATTGAAGTATTTGATATTTCCAAAGCCGGAATCGGTTTTCGCACTTCATCTGTGCTTCCGGAAGGTTACTACTTCAATGCAACGATTTTAATGGAACACACTGACCAGAAAATCCTTACCGTAGTAAAGATTTTAAGAAGAATGGAACAGCCCGATCATACCTACCGTTATGGTTGTGAATTTGTCGGTATGGCAAGCATTTTCGATTTTGTCTTTGAGCAATATGCCAAAGCCATCGGCGAATAACGAATAGAGAACCCGGCAAAATATAAGATTTTGCCGGGTTCTCTATTATGACAGCTATCTCCGTTCCAAGTCAATCGGGATAATAAATGACCGGATAACGCTCCCTTTTGTCTCTTAAACCGGTTTGCACCTCATATTCGAACCATCTTGCATGCGCAGTTGAAATGCTGCCAGCCTCTAATACCGTGAGATCCGCTTCCCCTTCATACGCAAAAGAATTAAGCCACTGACATTTCCCAAATCCAATCATTTGCCCTCCTGCATAGTTATAACCCGCATCATATCCCGCTTCATTGGAAGCTCCAATATAGGACAGGATATAATCCGATCCCTCCAAAAAAGCCGGAATGTATGCCTTCACTTCATGCCTGCCCGTCGTTAGTTCCTCGCCTGCATTAAGAGAAACCGTAAAGGAACTGCCATCTGCGTTCTTATATACCAGGTATAAAGATGCCACAGAATTTTCATCTGTTACCTCCACCTCGTACGTTGCAATCCCCGGAGTCTTTCCGTCATATTCCAGCAGCCTGATCCCATTGACATTTGGCGGTTCAAAGCTATTCAGCGCAATTGCTCCCGTTGTTCCGCCCCTGACCTTCGCATGCTTTTGTTCCGGTTTTGTTCCGTCCTCCTTAGTGAGCCCATAATAAGCGGCAATTCCGTTGGCATCCGCTTTCGCCAGCTTATAAAGTTCCTCCTCCTTTTCCAGAAAGGAGCAGTCTTTCCCGGAATCCATAAAACAATGCTCAATCAAAAGCCCCGGCATGCCATAATTATAACTGTGGCGCAAAACACCATAATAATCATCAAAGCTCCCATCACCCCTTCGTCCCCCCATCTGAGTGACACGGGCAATGGTTCCGTTGTTTCTAAGCCCCAATGCCTCAAATTCTCCAAGCAGACAATCTGCCATGTCAAGAAGCTGTTCCCGGTAACGTTCTGCGGTTGAAATGTACACGGTCGCTCCGTCTGACCGGTGAGACACACTGGCATTTAGATGAAGGCTTACAAATACATCCGCGCCTGCATCTGCCGCCCGTATTACCCTTCCCTGTAAGCCAATTTCCTCATCACCATCCCGGGTTAGCACAACCGTAATATTCGGATAAGCCGAAAGCTCCTCTTTCACAAGCTCTGCAATCCGGTAATTCACATCTTTTTCCTTCCGCCCATAATACCATGCGCCATTTTCCTCCCCACCATGACCGGGGTCTAATGCAATAATCATCCCCGGATTTTCAACGGCAGCTTTTTTCTCCTCAAGCCCCGTTGCAAAAGCCACCTGATGAAAACCTGCCATGATACCTGCAAGCACAAATATGATCCGTATACTGATTCGATCTTTCCTCTTCGTCATGGATTTTTCCTTTCTTCACACAGTCAGATAAGTCCTCCGCCGCAAACGGCAGGACATCAGACTCACAGCAAAACCGTGCCGCCTTATCCCATTGTATTCATCTGCCGATTGCGTTATGCCGGTTCCCCCCACACACACTTTTATTGTTTTCTCACGGCATCAATCGGCCGTAATTTCACTGCCCACCGTGCCGGAAAATAACCTGCCAAAACACCCAGTACCGTAGAAAATACTACTGCCGCCAGCACCAGCCACCACGGTATGACCGCAAGCTGTGTTCCCTTTTCAAACTCCAAAAGCGCCACGCCAACCCTATTTAAAATGCCCCGAATCCCATAGGAGGCAACAACTCCAATCATGCCTCCTGCGATACCTAAAATTCCTGCCTCCAGCAAAAACAGGTATAACAATTCATCCAAATCACATCCAAGCACCTTCAAAATGCCAATTTCATTGATACGGTCATACACAGCCGTCATCATGGTATTGCTGATTCCAATGACAGCCACCACTAACGCAATCATCCCAATGCCGCCAAGCAGAAGCTGAACCACCTTCAAACTCTTTCTCACGGAATCCAGGTATTCTTTCTCATTTTCGGTCTGAAATCCCATATCCTGAAGCTTCTTGACAACATCATCCACCTCATCCACTTCATCCACAATCACAACTGCATTGCTGTAAATAAAGTCCTTATACGCATTCCCCTCGGAATCCGTCGGCTGTCCGGTAACCGTCCCATCCGGACTTTTTTTTCGCAGATACCGAAGCAGCACATCCAAATCACAGTAAGTAGTTTGGGCTTCCATCGTATAGGTATTGTCATCCCCCATCAGCACCCCATCCACTGCAAGCTTATCGGAAATTCCGTCCTCGCCGAAGCCAATCGTTACCGCAAGCTTTTTTCCGAGCATGTCTTTTGTCTTTTTATTCTCCTCCTCCATATAGCTGCTGCCTGTCGCATCATTATAGAAAAACCGCCCCATCAGATTTCCAAAAACCAGTTTCGGCTTTGAACCTGCCCGGCTGATATCTGACCCTGCCTCTAATGCAAATTGTTCTAACCGTTCAGAGGGAATACCGCACACCGGAACATAGCCGATATATTTGTCCATTTTCATTATCGTATACACTTCATACGTCGGATAAACGGTTTCCACATGTGAAATCTTGCGAAGATTTTCAATGGTTCGGTCTGTCAGCATTTTATCCTTCCGCTTTCCATTTTCCACACCGTACACCACAATCCGTCTCACCGTATCTCCGCTCTCATAATCCTTCAGCATAACTTCCTTAACACCGATTCCCAGGGATAACAGAGAGACAATGGAAATCACGCCAATGGACACTCCAAGCACAGTCAAAATGGTTCGAGTCTTTCTTCTTTTCATATTCATAATACACAGCCGAAAAATCCAACCCATCAGAACTCCTCCAGAATTTTCTTCTTACGTTTCCATTTCTTGTAGCTCAGCCAGAAAATCAGCGCCGCCACTGCAAACACAATCGCCACAATCAGAACAATTTTCCCTATGCCGGTATGCTCCGTCTCCTCCTTTACTTTTTCAAGATTGGCATAGACGGGAGGTGTAATCGCATTTTCACTTCCGGAACCCAACTGCTCTAATTTTTCCTGTTTCTCCTGCTGATTCCCCTGTGCATCCTCATAAATTACTGTAATATAATTCATTCTCTGGGTTCCATATGATAAATGATTTGCCTCTACAATCAGATCCAGGCTGCCGCTTTTACCCGGTTCAATATTTCCAATATAGCTTTTCTGTTCCGAAATATTGTCTCCGGATGTTTGAACCGTAACATTATAGAGTGTTCCTTTTCCCAGATTATTCACCATGCCGGTGATTTCCAGATCCTCTCCTAATATAAACTCACCGTCTATCACCAGGTCGGTCAAGGAATATCTCTGTTCCAGTTGAATGGGAAGATAAACGGCATCCTCCACCGTATATGGCGAACCATAATTATCCTCATAGTTCAGCTTAATCATAAGTTTATAGGATTTCTCCTCCAAACCGTTTGCCGCCACCATCTGAAAAACCAGCGTTTCCTCTGTCTGTGCATCCAACTGCTCTATATAGGCTGTTCCTGCGCCTTTTGCCGGTAAAAGCTCACCTGCCTCCGAAATAACCGCCACTTTCATGTTTTTTACATTCTTCTTAGCTGTATTGTAAAGCGTTACGGAAAGTTCAAACTCCTCCCCGGCAGTAATGGTTTCTTCTTTTACTTTATAATCTGTCACCATTACTTTCGGCTCTGCCGCCTTTGCAGGCACAGCCAGTACTGTCACCAAAAAACATACAGCCAATAACCACCTATAAATCTTTACCACGATACTCTCCTCCGTTTCTGTACTATTCCTCAATCCTGCCATCTGCGATCTTTACAATCCGATCCGCCTCTCTTGCAAGGTCAACATTATGGGTAATCAGTACCAGTGTCTGATTCAATTTCTTAACGGAATCCTGCAAAAGCGTAATAACCTCGTTACCATTTTTAGAATCCAATGCTCCCGTTGGCTCATCAGCTAAAATTAAGGACGGACGGTTTGCCAGCGCTCTCGCAATCGCAGCCCGCTGCTGCTGTCCGCCTGATAGCTGATTCGGCAGATGTTTCCGGCGATCCTTCAAGCCCAGCATTTCTAAAATGTGTTCCATGTACTCCCTGTCCGGTTTTCTGTGATCTAAAAGGATTGGCATCTGAATATTTTCCTCCACAGTCAACACCGGAATCAAATGATATGCCTGAAATACAAACCCAATCTTTCTTCTTCGGAACACAGACATCTCCTCGTCATTTAATCTCGTGATATCCTTATCATCAATGACGATCTTGCCGCTGTTCGGTGTATCCACGCCACCCATAACATGCAAAAGCGTCGATTTGCCGGAACCGGAGGCACCAACTACCGCCACTGTCTCGCCTTTTTGTATCGTTAAATTCACATCATCAAGACCCCAGACTCTTGTATCTCCTTCCCCATATATTTTCGTCACATGCTCTAATCTTACAATTTCCATCGTACCTTCCTCCTGTTATACTCCTATTTTATTTGATCCCTTTTTCTCCTGTCAATCGCCATCTGTCGTCAGATCAGATGCCATATCCATCGGCAGACCCGTAAGCGGCATATAAACTGCGCCACATAACAGTAAGCCGGAAGCAATGAAACCACATAGTATGGCAAGCCACGGCACCGTAAATTTCACCGGGTAAATCATATTAACAATAAAATACATATAATAGGCAATTCCCGTTCCAATGATAATTCCTATGATATTGGCGCCAACAGTCGTTGCAATTCCCTCTAACATAACCGTGTAAATCAACCTCTTCTTCGACAAACCTATCACTCGCAGCTGGGCAAACTCCTTTCTTCTCAGGTGCAGATTGCTGGCAGTGGTATTGACAATATTCACACTGCTTAACGTCACCACAAAAAGTATCGCAAAAGCTACATAACCAATCGACTTCCGAAACAATTCACATGTGTATAATATGCTCTCATACCCTGAACTTGCAAAGGATCCTTCACCGGAAATTAACATCTCCAGGGTACTTGAACGAATCCGGTTATTTTCCATATGATACTTTACTCCGGAAATTTCATCTTCGCTCAAACCTGTAATGGCAAAATAATGATCGAGCGGAACAATCGCCTGAAGGAATCCATAACCGCTTACTTGTCCGGCTCCCTCCGTATCGACAATTCCTTCCACCGTATAGGTTGTATATTCTCCCGCCTCGATCAGTTCTCTCCGGCAAAATTCAAAAATAGAAAGCCCATTGTACTTCTTCCACGGATCCTTTCCCGCCTCCTCTTCTTTCTCTGCCGCTGCCGTCAATTCCTGTACCATTGTCATCATCTTTTGCGGATCTACAATATCAATGGTATCTCCTACCTTATAATCGCACATGGTATAGTGATCAAAAGTAATAGCGTCTACTAAGGTATCATCCTCCGTTTTGCTTATCGCATCTGCTGCCCCAATTAAAACCAGACCATTTGCACTGACATCCAGCGTTCCATCTATCAGCGAGCCCTCTAAATCCTGATAGTCCTCCTCATCATATCCCGACAAAGATATCTCTGTCAAAAACTGTGAAAAGTTCTCTACCCTGTAGTCAGAATCGTTTTCCTTCTCCCCTCTATATTTATCATACAGATCTTTCCCCGCATTCCCCATTGCCGTGCCATTGCAAAATTCCTCCGTGAGCCTTCCTACAACTGCCTCCGGAGCGGTTGCAGTTAAAGAATACACATATACCTGTTTTACTGCTGTAATACTTTGCTCCGCAGCAATTTTCTCTAAAATGTCCATAGATGGAAGACCTGCCATGACTGATTCCGCATCATCGGTCGGAGATATAGACCCGTAATAATACAACTGATACTTTCCAAAATACCCCTGCGCATCCTTCAGCACGCGACCTGTGATCCCTATGCAGCTCATCATGGCAACAAATGCTGCCACGCCGATTCCAATCGCAAACACGCTTTTCCAGAATCTTCCCGGATTCCGCATCAGACTCTTATAGGCATACTCGCCCTCCATGCCAAACATTCTTCCGAGAATCCCTTTTCCCCTGACTTTAATCTTTTCCTTCTTAATACGGAACTCACCCCGTACTGCGCTGATTGGCGTCATTCTATTGATAAATTTGCAATTCTCCTGCATGACAAAATACAAATCAAACAGAAAAACACCCGCAATAACCAGCGCCGGCAGAATATGGAATCCAATGGAATTATGGAACAAAAGCCCTAAAATCACTGACAGCAGATATCCCAAAACCACACCAATCATCAGCCCGATCATTTCTAAAATAGCTCCCATAATATAGATAAAAGTCCGAAGCTGCCCTCTTGTTGCGCCAATACAGCGGAGAATCCCATAATCCTTAATCTGCTCCAATAAAGATAACTGAATGGAATTTCTGATAATTCCAACTCCGAATATTGCAAATATATACGCAATCAGGATGACCAGCAAGACCACTATAAATATCATATTAGTGTCGCCATCATTGAAATAATATAGCGCAATATCCGGATTCAGTTCCCCTGTAAGGTCATATGCATCTTGCAGCTCCCGCAAGGTCTCACTCATCTTATATGGATTCGTAAGATTTACATATAAGGCACTCTTACATACTGCATCCTTCTCATAATTGTAACCCTCTCCTACATAGGCGCTCTTGATATCTTCCCTGCTGATAATTTCATCAATCTGGCTTTGCGACTCGGTATACAGTACAAAATCATAATCCGACTCCTTCCTCGCCGCAGCTCTCTGATCCAAAAAATAATCCAATGAAATATTCAGCAGTACAAACAACACGACAACTGCTATCACAACGCCTAATATCGTTGTGAGGCTTCTTTTTTTGTTGTGCCGCAAATAATATACTGCCAGCATTTTGTAATCTGTCATCCTCCCACCCTCATTTCTTTTGAATTTGTCATAGCCCTTTTTTTGACTATGCATAGTATACATTATGAAAATGACTGTCAAGTGACTTTGGGAGGAAGTTTTCTTACGATTTTGTAAGAATTGGATGTTTAGAGTATTTTTGTAAAAGTTGTTAAAACCCTTATAATTACTGGGGTTAGGAATGTGATGGGTGCCAGTTATTTTCTCATAATTTTGCATATTTTTTTAGTGAAATGGTGTAAAAGTGGTGTAAATCTAAGGCGTTTTTGGTGTACAAAATGGTGTAAAACAGGAAACATTGCCAGATACGCATTTTGTCAGACAAGTTAAAAATGCGACTGGTTAGGAAAAGTTTCTTAAGACCCTATAATGTTAGTATAAGCGAATTGATCTTCTATAGATAATTTGCATTATGAGAAGTTCGCTGATGGGACGGTGAAATGCATTGAGGATG
>JAMPFS010000026.1 GCA_023664325.1 Clostridium sp. | reverse complement strand
AGATTAATGGGTCTACCGGATAGGTGTAAGCTCCGGCATCGTCGTATAAGCCGAAGGTTACATCCATTACCATACCAACTATCTTACCTATTTCTGTACCACCCATTGAACAAACAACCATTACTACTATTGCACTAAATGGGTTTGATACTAAAAGAGGCACAACAACCATCTTAGCCCAAATTCCAAGTGCTAATCCTCCCAACAATCCATACCCATATTGTCGCAGCTTTACCCCTGCTTCATCTTCCTTTCCCTCACTAATTAATATTGCACTCTCAATTGCAACGCCACATGCGCCAGCAACAGCTGTGATTCCTTCAGATTTTGATAAAAATTTTGAAAATGTTGCAAAAGCATTTATATTGCTCGTTGATAAACTGCTTACGTCAAATTCTAATCCTGTAACCTTATTATATATCATTCCATACAATTTATATAATGCCACTGACTGTTTATCAATTTTATATCCTGCTTCTGCCAGTTCATCCACTTCTAAAAATATCTGCGAAACATCCTGTGCATCACACAATGCTTTTATATTTCCCTTTGGGAATCCTTCATTTATAAGTTCTTCCAATATTTTTGTATATACCTTCTCTGCTTCCTGCGAATATGTACCTAAAGAGCTTAGAAAAGTCGTACATGTATTGTAAAACGTGTTAAATAGTTTCTCATAAATACTCATTATCATTATTCCTTTCTATTTCTCACCATTCGTTTATTTACTATAATACAAATACTGCTATTATCCCCAAAATCACACCCATTCCAAAAAAGAGTATTCCAAATATCATCCATAATAACCCTTTTATTAAATCTTTTTTATCATATGCTAATCCACTCCTTTTTGAAAATTTTAAAGATATTTCTTTTCCAATAGGAAAATCTTTGCGATTATAAAAATATATATATTCATACTTTTTTTCTTCACCATCCACCCAGTAAGATACGATAGGTTGGATATCTCCTGCATAAATATAATGCCAATCAACAACTGTTGCTTTTATAAAATCATCATCAGAACTCCAATTTATTTCCTTTATTTTTTGCAAGCGCTGAACCAAAAGCAAAGAGCCAAACACTGTAGCTCCCAGTCCTCCCAATATAAGTTTTACTGCCTCTTTCTTATATGATTTCGCCATTCCGCCCTCCGTTTAGTCTTTAAACACACGTTCTAAAATACATTTTATGAATATAAAAATGATTCGGGGAATCCAATAGATTGCTGTTAAAATACCCATGATGATCAATAAAACTTTGTCAAAAAACATAACCATAGAGTTCATTTTCATATTGTAAACTGCCTCTATAACCTTAGCCACTACACTCAAAATAATCCAAATTGCCATCATGAGCACTGCAAATGTTGTTTCTATACTCGCAACTTCTGCATATTCTCTTTTAAAACCTTTTTTTAATTCTTCAATAAAACTAGTTTTCTCATCATCCTCTCCCCTTATTTCTAAATATTCACGTTCTTCCTTCTTACTCTCTACTTTCACTATTTGAGGCGATACCGCTATCTCTACAAAAACATTTGCAATATCCTTCCGATCCATACCCCAAATACCCAACGCAGTAAATGCCTGTTCGAGCATATACACTATATCTTCTTCCACATACCCCTTTTGGATCAGGCTGATCGGTATCTCAATCCTACTAATCATCCAATATACAATGAAACCGGAGTTTGAGTTGTCTCCTTCCGTTTTGCATAATGCCTCTATCTTCACCATTTCTTTGTCTATGCATAATCCGTACTTTTGCAGCTTACCAGAAACTTTCCCGCCACAAAAAAACAAAAAAGCACCGGAAGCCCTGTCAATCACCCACCATGACGGTGTATATTCTTTTCCCGTGCTGCCTTGAAGCCCAAGCGAATGGATAAATTGGATATCCTCTGCATTTTCAATTTTTTCGCTTATAAAATCCATACTTTCACCCTTACTTTTGCACAATCTTTCGCAACAGAATATACAATCTTTTTACAGCTTCTCTATTGGCAAGCATTAAGTTTCATTTACGATTTTTGATTATTTTATAATGACAGCTCTTTGTTAAAGATGCTTCAGACCGGATAATATCCTGCCATAAACCATCCGGTTCATTCCAACCATTCCACTCTTTACATATTTTTAATTCTTTCTCGTGTGAAAGAATGGCTGTTGCTATAACATTTCCCACTTCTCTATCATGATACTTAAATGGTAATTTATTTCCTATTTTTGAATAAACTAAAAACCAATGATATGTATACGCTATCCATATTTGAACCACGTCTCCATGACATAACGATTGTATTGCCGCCTCTAAGCCATTTACCACTGTTTCATCTCTCGTATTAGTATAATATAGATAAATACCCTGATGCAATACTCTTTCAAAGTCAGTCGGAATATATGCTGGCAGATATTTGTTCGGTGGACATTGATATATTCCTTTGCCCTGTAGCAAATCAACTATTTCATGTTCTTTTACTGCCTTTTGCGTCAGTAGATACAGTTCATCATTTGTCATCTTTTCATCTCTCTTTTTATTTACTATATAAAAATACTGCTATTATCCCCAAAATCACACCCATTCCAAAAAAGCAGCAATTCTCTTTGGAATTACTGCCTTACTTTTCACGATTTATTTTGTAATAACTTATGCCGGTTGCAATTCCTCATCTGCGAGTTTTTTTACTTCTTCTAGTGACAGGTCAGAATATTCTGCAATTTCTTCCATCGGCAGCTTGCCTTTTTCAAGCATCCTCAATGCAATTTCCCTTTTTTCATCTGTTATCATATCTTCCACTGCTTTACACATCGTAAATAATCCCTCCTTATCTTCTTTATAGTATCTCGCAGTATCCGCAAGCACAGGATAATTCATATCCGAAGGATTGACACAGGAAAAATCGTGCATCAGCTTTCCCAGTTCCGAGTTGTCCTGATAGGATGCATTCACATATATTATATGGGAGCCATCGTCAAAAAATTCTCCTGCTTCTCGAATATACCGGTCAATATGGTAAATCGGCTTATTTTTCCCGATTACATCAGTTTCCGTTATAAAAATAACATACGTCTCTGCCAGATTCTCTACCTCCACGCCAGAAGGCAAAATGTCACTGTCAATAAGACTGCTGTTATACCTTGCCCGTTTTGCCCCAGCACCTTTCTCAGCACGCTGTAATTCAATATTGTACTTTTTCTTATGGGAATCAGTAGCATAAATGTCGAGCCTGACTGACCTTCCTTTTATGTTTTTCATGCTGTACTGCGTAATAACCTTCTCAACCTGAATGTCCATTTTTTCCAGCACAATACGAAGTACCAGTTCCGTTGCTTCCTTATTTTCCTCAAAACATTTCGTCATAAAATCGTCATCTAATAAACGAAATCCTTTGATTCGCTGCAATATTTCTTCATGTTTTTGTTCTACGGTTTTTCTCTTTCCCAAATGGTTCGCCTACCTGCTTTTCCTTATTTTCTATACCATAATCCTAACATAGACCAACCTGTTTTTCAACTGCTTTATTCCAGTAGGTTTCCTCATTATTATTCGCAATTACTTGATATGTTCCATCTTGTTATCTACAACTTTTTATTAGTGTATAATCTGCATTGGCAATAAGATTAAAGCCAAATATTACTGGCAAACAATAATGCTAACAACACCATCATAATTGTTACAATGAGATGCGTTCGCAATTCCTTAATTAAATCCTCTTTATCGTATGCAAAACCATTTTTTTCAGAAAACTTTAAGGTTACTTCATCACCGACCGAATATTTGTCTATCGGAAAAGAAGAATGATATGTATATGTTTTTGCAACTCCATCTATATTATATAGCAATATGGGTTGAATATCTCCTGTTACAACAGTAACAATGCTTACAACGGTAGCCTTTATCTCCGTATCATCTGCGCTAATTTTCAAAAACTTCTTTATCGCTTCTACTAACCCTTTTAAAATTACTAATAAAGCAAGACAACTGCCAAAAAACAAGAAATAGCTCTTAATCATATCTTCTTCCACTGCCAGATTGTATTTCCCCAAAATCAATCCAATAATACAAACAATTACACAAAAAGCCGAGAACATTGTTAACCCTAATTCATAAATAAATGCTTTGATCAAATCAGTTCGATCATATGCTAACCCACTACTCTCTGAAAGCCTTAATGTCACTTCCTTTCCGATCGGATATTGCTTTCGACTATAATAAAAATGATATATGTACTTTTTATCTATTCCCGCAACAGTATATTGTAAGATTGGTTTGATATCTGAAGTTGATATCTGGGAAACAGTATCAATAACAACTGCCCTTATTGTTCCATCATGTAAGGTTGCCTTTATTTTCTTTATTGCCTTTATTTCTTTTATCAATGACATAAACTGAACTGATAAAACAAGCATAAAAACTAACATTATTAGCCATACTGTCATCTTTTGAATCCTTCCTTTCTCAAATATATTTTGACATGCATCACTTATCTTTCTTCCTTATAAAATAATATATTAATCCGTACTTTTGTAGCTTACTGGAAGCTCTCCCGCCGCAAAAAAACAGAAAAGCACCGGAAGTCCTGTCGATCACCCACCATGACGGTGTATATTCTTTTCCCGTGCTGTCTTGAAACCCAAGCGAATTAATAGATTGGATATCCTCTGCATTTTCAATTTTTTCACTTATAAAATTCATATCTACACCCTACTTCTGCACAATCTTTCGCAACAGGTTTCATATCACTTGTCTGAATAACTGGTATATGCCCGATCCACCTTACATAAAATACTTACATTTTTCAAAATAAAATTGCTGTTCTCTTTCAAAAAGCTTGACTAATTTATCCAGCTTTCTTTCCTCCCTATATTCTTTCAATGCTTCCAAATAGTCATTTCTATTAGCATCCTCTATCACAACTGGCACAATTCCTTTCTTTAAACACTCCCTAAAAAGAATTAGTCTACCCGTCCTACCATTACCGTCTTGAAATGGATGGATACTCTCATATCTTGCATGGAATTCAGCCAATATAGAAATATCTGCTGTCTGATTGTTATACCAATCCATTAGCAGATACATTTCCTGAGCCACATCCTCTGGTTTTATAGTTTGATACATACCTATCATATTAGGACGCTTTTTGTAATCACCAATAGCGTATCCGTTGGCACGATCCTCAAATACGCCAGCCTTCAATTCATAATGGAACTGCTTTATCAATTCCTGCGTCAATGCCCCGTCCAAAGTATCCAACATTTTATTGAACATTAGGAAATGTCCATTCATTTCCTCAACATCTTTTGTTCTATAATAATCATCAGATTTTGGCAAAGTTCCATTATCAAATAAAGAAGCTGTTTGCTCCTCTGTTAATGTACTTCCTTCAATTTTATTTGAATTATACGCAAGTAAACGTTGAGTATAAGCATAGACGCCTGATCTATCAAATTTTTCTTTTTCAATCTTGAATCTTTCCAAAAGGAAATCTAAAAAATCTTCATTCATATCATTCGCATCTAATCCAATGATCTTCTTTGAAAACATGAGATTATTCTCCTTCCAATTTATTATTATCATAACATACAATATAAAAACTTACTTTCCTCTTTTACTATTTGAGGCGATACCGAAAGCTCTCCCGCCAAAAAACAGGCAGCAGCCCATTTAAGAAGCATTTTCCCCATCTAATATAGCAAATACCTCCTTACTTGTTTGAGGGCCGGTAGGAAATTTAATCCAACAGCGGTCTCCAATCTCCCGTCCATTGCTTATTTTTAAAATCTCAGAACCTATCATATGAATTCCATATGCACAACAACTTTCATACAATCCCTGACGGTTATCTTCCGGCAGCCGATCCTTTAACCAATCCAAAACCGTTGCTGCTGTATACCCATTTCTAAATTCCCACGGAGTATATTTGTCACTTACCCCAAGAGGTTTATAAGAAATAAGTACATCATTTTTCACCTCAAAACTGCATAATTCTGTATCACGGTACATAATTATGCCAGATAAACTCCCTAATCGCATAAGCATACTCCTATCCCTAACTGTTTAAAACTATAGACCAAATAAGGCTCTGCCAATAAATTAGGCAACAGCTTTTTAGAAATTTTTACTTCGGTGGCTTCAGGCAATACTGCAATAGCTGCAAAATAATTCAACGCCTTATCCCAATCATGAAAAGGCTTTTTACTCATCTTCGCCAAACATTGCTCAAATGTCAGGCTCTTATAATAAACATCCTGCCCACTGATATTGCCAAGCCATTGTTCCATGCAGTTAATATGAAGCTGTTTACCTATACTTGAAGCAATTACTTCCACTAAATCATCATTCCAATATCTTAACTGATAATAAAACTGTTCCTTGATTAAAAACTTTTTATCACCAGATAACCACTTTCTCTGTGCGCCTTTTGATGAGGATTGTAAATCTAGTGCTATACAATCTTTTTTATGAAATAAACCATCGTAATTCTTTCGTATAGGATTTTCAGGTAAAACTCTATATTGTTTACAATCTGCATTATCAAAATTAGCATTAACGGAACATATATTATCCCTGTTTAATTTACAGTCTATTATTTCGCACAAATGAAATCCATTAAACGCATCCATATTATCCATACTACGCACCCCGTTATTATTTTAACATACAATATAAAAAGTATGCAAGATTTTAGACTCTCATTTCTCCTGACTCCGATACTTTTCCCGATATTCCTCCACAAAACCTTTAAAAACCTCCCAACGGTCTTCATGCTCCACAAAATATTTGGGACAATTTTTACCGGTTACATCATAATGCCTGATTAAATGATCCATATCCAAATGATAATAATTCATAAGCTGCGCCACTAAATAGACACAGTTGTTATAGGTTGCATCATTGAAATTGCCTGTATCATCCTGATGGCACATTTCAATTGAAATACAAAATTCATTATAGCTGTTCGAGCAATATGCTATTTCATTGCAAGGTACACACTGCACAATCTCACCCTCCAAACCAATCACAAACTGAGCACTGGCATAAGTCTGCTTCGTGTCCTTCAGATTTTCAAAATAGTTGCGGTTATCGTGCGCAGTGGAGCCCGGATTTGCAGTATAGTGTATCACAATATACTGCGGTGTCGTTGTCAGGGCAAGTCCCGGTCTGGAATACTCATTCACCGTCAAAAATTCTTCGGAAATCGGCAAATCAGGAAACAATGCCGCTGCCCCTATAATGGGATCCGGCTCCGGCAATGGTTCTTCCTTAGCCGACTCGTCTATCTGCTTTGTCTGCAAATAAAAATACCGGAATGAAAACACAACTGCCACCAGCACAAGCAGGCAGGAAATACCAAATATCCCTACCGTTACAAGCCTTTTTTTTCGTTCTTTTTTTCTTTTTTCATTTAAACTTCTGTTTCTTATATTTCTCTTTTCATTTGTATTGTTATAAAATCTGCTGTACTGCTGTTTCATCATGTAACTCCATCGGATGTTCCCTGCAACTCATCCATAATCCTTCCACATTCCTGCTTTACTTTCTCCGGCATGTCATGAAGCAGCCTAAGCTTGTCCTTCCGATTCATCTGCTTTAGTGCATACTCTCTTTTCATAGCCTCCTGCTTCGTAGCAAAAACCTCAAAATATACGAGTTTCACAGGCAGCCGCGACCTTGTATATTTTGCGCCTTTTCCTTCATTATGACGCTTTATACGCTGCTTTAACTCCTTCGTCCATCCGGTATATAAACTTCCATCACCACATTCCACCATATAAGTGTATGCCGCATCCTTCATTTTCTCACCCGTTTTCTCTTATATAAAGCCTTTGACCACAATGCACCGCATACATGTATCTTACAAAGATCCCGCAGCCTGACGGGAAATACCCTGCACATTCCTCTCAAAACAGAAGTTTCATCCCGGAAAGTAAGCTATTTTGTAGGTCCGTCAAAGACGAATTTTCCTTATACATTACTATATTCACATGCCAATGATATGTGCCACAAAATGCGCTTAACAAATGAAAAATGAATACCGGGCATCCTCTTTATACGCCTAACGTACAAATACGCTTATCACAATCAGCGCCAGAACCGCTAATGTGATTACAATCAGTGCATCCTGATATGTTCCTTTGTTTTGGGGATTATACCATGCTATATTTCCGCCTTTTGTTTCGGATTGCCTGATATTTTTTTGTGTTGCCGATTTGTCTTTTGCAGGTATTTCCTCCGCAGCCTGCTGCGGTTCGCTCTCCTCTGTCTGCTGCTCCGGCTCCGTTTGCGGAACAGCGGCATCTTCCTCACCAGATGCCGTACCATTTTTCGTATTGCCCTTTGTCGGCTTTTCCTCATCTGATGGTACTTTCTCCGTGGATGTTCCCTGTTCCGGTTTGACGGCAGCCTCCGTGCTGCTATCCTCGGAAGATGTCTCCGTAGTTTCAGTTGTCGAAGCCGGAATGCCGTCTCCATTCGTATCGTACCCAAGCTCCTCATCAAATTTTCCATTCAGGTAGTCTTCATATGCCTGGTTTGCTCCACCCATATCCGGTGAATATCCATGTGCCGAAAGCCATGCCTTCGCCTGCTGCTTTTCCTCCTCTGTATATGCATTCGCCGTATATGCCAGATTGAACACTACAACCAGTAATAATATCAACGTTCCAAATACATATCGAATCTGCTTCATTACAAATCATTCTCCTTAAACAATCTTTTGTCGGGCTGTCACGCCAAAACCATATAAACTATTTTATCACGGATTTTCAAACGCAACAACTAAATATTCTCTTACGATTCAACAAAGGGGGATACCTCATATTTTTAATTGTCATTTTCTACAAAATATAGTATAGTTAATTCAAATTAGTCACGAGCAAAACGCCTGATTATCAAAACCCGATTGCAAAAACAGAGTATTGCCGTAGCTAAATTCAAATAGACAGGGAGGTTATCCTTATGCTTGAAAAAGCCATCGAGATTGCCGTAGAAGCACATAGAGGACAGATTGACAAGGCTGGGAAAATCTATATTCTGCATCCTATGCGCGTCATGCTGCGAGGACAGAATGAGACGGAACAGATTGTCGGAATTTTACATGACGTAATAGAGGATACCCCCATCACCATTGAAATGCTTCAAAAAGAAGGCTTTTCCTCAGAGGTATTATCCGCCCTCTCCTGTATTACCAAAGAAAAAGGGGAAGAATACGGACATTTTATCGACCGGGTGTTGACGAATCCACTGGCTGCCCAGATCAAGCTGTATGACATCGAAGATAATTTAAACCGTGACCGTATTCCATTTCCGACACAACGGGATGAGGCACGGTTTGCAAAATACCAGAAATACCATGCCGTTATCATTGACAAGCTAAAAGACTTTCAGAATAACGGTATCTACACTGTCAATTTATAACAATGACTATAACTTCCGCACTCGCCACAGCCGTTTAAAACAACATTCCTTTCGCACAGCTATTTCTTATAGAAACTGCCTCTCTGTACCGCATCACTTCCAAAACGCTCCCGTATGGAATCCAATGCATGATCCAGATTCTGAAGCTTCTCATGGCTTTCCATATCAAAGAGATTCAATTGGCGCACACCGGCATCTGTCACCTTATTTGCAGTTACGCCAATCAACCGGATTGGTGAACCGTCCCAGAGTTCATCAAACAGCTCACATGCCGTTTTGAAACACTCGTCCGTCACATCGGTCGGTGACAGCAGCGTTCTCTGATGCCTCTTTACGACAAAATTACTGTCCTTTAATTCCACAGACAACACAACTGCCTGCACCTCATCCTTCCTCATTCTTTTGCATACCGATTCACACAGACTCATAATCGTATGATAGGCATCCTCCGCATCCTTGATATCATAAGGAATCGTGGTAGAATTTCCATATCCCTTCTGCACACTCTCTGTATGGTCTCCTAATGTCAGGTCAATACCATTTGCAAAATTATAAATAACCTCTCCGTGGCTTTTCAAATGGGATTTTAAGACCGTCAGATCGCATACTGCAAGATCTCCGATCGTGTGAATCCCCAAATCATGCAGCCTGTCTGCGGTGGAATGCCCTACATAAAACAAATCCTCCACCGGAAGCGGCCACATTTTGTCGCGGATTTCCTCCGGGAACAGGGTGTGTACCTTGTCCGGCTTCGTAAAATCACTTGCCATTTTTGCCAGCAGCCGATTGGAGGAAATACCTATATTGACTGTAAATCCCAGCGCATCCTTAATCTCATCTTTCAGCTTATGGGCAAATGCCACCGGCTCCCCATACAGGGCATAGGTTCCCGACATATCCAGAAACGCTTCATCAATAGAATACTGATCCACCACCGGCGCATATTTTGAAAACAGCACCATCAATTCGCGGGAACACTGCCGGTAATAATCATGATGCGGGGCATAGGATACCAGAGTCGGGCATTTTTTCATGGCAGACACCACCGGTTCCCCGGTTCGTATGCCGTATTTTTTCGCAGATTGGGATTTTGCCAGTACCACGCCATGCCGTTTGGAAATATCCCCTCCGATAATCGCATCCTGCATGCGGATATCCTCCGTCTCCCCTAATTCACGCATACGATATAACGCCTCCCAGCTCAGGAAGGCGTTATTTACATCAATATGAAAATACACGGTATTGTATTTATTCATTTCCGTCTCATCTCCACACATATCATCCTATAAATATTTCGATGCATAGGTTAAAATCCCGGCTACCGTCTTAGCATCCGTCATTTTTCCCTCATAGATTAACTGCTTTAAGTCCTCAATATCCCAGACCTCCACATCCACTTCCTCATCCGGATCCAGATTCTGCTGTGTCTTTGTGAGGTTCTTTGCAAGATATAAATCAATCTTCTCATTACAAAATGCGACCGTTGTATTAATCGTGAGCAGATACTCAAAATCCTCGGTAAAATACCCTGTCTCCTCCTCCAGTTCCCGTTTCGCACACTTTAAAGTCGGCTCGCCCGGCGCATCCAGCTTGCCGGCTGGAAGCTCTAAGGTAAAACGGTCTAAAGCGTTCCTGTACTGCCGCACCATCAAAAGCTTACCTTCCTCGTTCACAGCCACTACAGCAGCAGCGCCGTCATGATGTATGTAATCCCATTCCTCTTCAATTCCATTCGCAACCACTGTATCCTTATAAAGGGTAAGCACCGTACCCTTTGCCCTGACTTCCCTTTTCAAACGTTTTACTGGTTCCATTCCAACTCCTCCTTCATAAATTAGTATTTTTATTTATAATTATGTGCTAACCTAATTCCCAAATCATTGTACGCATCTCTTCAACTGGATAATGTTTTATATTCCCTGTAACCAACCTTGACTTTGTTGCCTTTGCAGTAACATAGAATGGAATATCTTTTTCATCCACCATATTTTCTTCGAGATAGTCTTGTCCATTTACTTCAACTATCAAAGCATTTGTAAAAAACCAATCCATCAGATAATTTATATCTTCATCATTAAAGCCAAATTGTGGTCTTCTAAGCACATCATCATATTCCGACATAATTGCCTCAGAAACAACTACATCATATACTCCAGCCAACACACGATCCAAAAACAGATAGCATACACCATTCGGATTCAACAGAGCTGAAACAATTATATTCGTATCTATCACAACCTGCATAATATTATTCCTCATGTATAACTTTATCTATTTCTTCCATAGTCATCGGGTTGTTTTTTACATATTTTTCTCGCATTTCAGCCAGCCTTATCTGTTCTTCACTCTTTCTACCTTTTGAATTTATGAAACTTTTAACAAGACTCAACACTAGCACTTGTTCATCCGGCTCTAATGCCTGAATATCATTTATATCTCTTGCTGTTACCATACCATCACACCTTTCCTTATCCTATATATCATTATAATTGGTGTTGTGCCAGAAGCAACATTTGTTAGTTTTATAATGCCACTTCCTGAAGTAAACCCATTTTATATTACTCATAGTATATCCATTTTTCAAGAAAATGTCTATATGAGTTTGCTTTGAGGATCCAGCCAACCAAATTTTCGCTTCACACGGGAGAGTTTTTCCAGAACCGGCTCTGCGCCAACCAGCAAAAAGACTGCCGTGGATATACCATGCACCGCATCAAATGGCAATCCCGCAGCACAGGCAGCAGCCAGCATCTTGAAAGTGACATGATCCTGATACATAATAACGGAGGCAGGATTCATAATCCCGCCATATAGGATAACCACTGCCAAAAAACCAAACAGGCAAAGCGCCGCTTTTTTCTGCCATGTAAGCGGTGTGCTGTACTGGAAGAAAATCCCTGCCACCAGACCGAGCATTCCCATTGCAAACATCTGCCACGGTGTCCAGGGTCCCTGTTCAAAGAAAATATTCGATACCATCATGGATATGGCACCGACCAAAAATCCTGTCTCCCCACCGAAAGCCACCCCTGATAGAATGACGAGCGCTGCCATTGGCTTCACATTCGGAACCATATAAAAAGCTGCCCTTGCTGCCACCGTAATTGCCGACAGCACCGCCACAACCATAATCTCACGGGTTCTGGGACTGCGTTTTTCAAACCCCAGAAAAAATGCGGCAAGCGCTTCTAACAGGAGCAGCATGGCAATAAAATAATACTTCCGCTGCTGCAAAAAAGTTTCTCCCATATAAATAGTAACCGGCATTGCAATAAAAAAAATGAGAAAAGGCAGCCATGTCCTCTTTCGCAGATTTCCCGTTGTGTGCATCCATTTTCCATCTGCACATTTCCCGGATGCATTCTCCAACTCGCTCCTTTGTTCCTGCTGTGCCGATTTGTCTTCCTGTCCAATTCCCTGCCCCAGCTTTTCCGAATCATCCTCTGACCTGCTCCTTTGCATCAGCTTTTCCAAGCCATTCTCCAACTCACTCCTCTGCACTGGCTGTTCCAAGCCACCTTCCAACCCACTCCCACATTCTCGTTTCTCCGGCTCTATCACATCCTCCATCACCACCGCATGTGGAATATATGCTTTGCATATTCTGTGAACACTGGTGGTATAGAACATATTCTGCATCAAAAAGGCACGTTTATCCTGTAATGCAGATACATATCCATCAAAAAACATTCCACAGATATCCGCATACCGGGCTGCAAACTCCACGTCATGACTGACAAAACAAATCGTCTTCCCCTGTCCGGCAAAAAATCGCAGAATATCCCCCAGCTCCTCCTTTGCGGCATAGTCAAGCCCCTTTCCCGGCTCGTCAAGCAACAGGACATCCGCATCCTCCAGCCAGAGTTTTGCCAAAGCAAGCCGCTGCAGCTCGCCACCGGATAAATCGAAGGGATGCCGCAGGCAAACCTCCTCCAACCCGCATGCCCTGATGACGGATTCTAATTTTGCATCCCGCTGCATATCCGCCTTTCCTGCCTGTTCCCGATTGCCAATACTCTCCAAATCCGGTATTGCGGCTGCCGTCTCCAATTCCTCCTGTACCGTTTTTGCGGCAAACATCACCTGCGGATTTTGCGGCATCCATCCAACCTTCAGACCCGTATTGCTGACTTTGCCACGGTATGGAATACATACCCCGGCAAGCACCTTCAAAAGAGTGGACTTTCCGGCGCCATTTCCACCAAGAATGGCTGTAATTTTCCCCTGCTCCAATGCAATATCACATTCCTTTAAGATATCCCTGCCATCCCTCTCATACCGGAAATGCAACTCTGAGCCGGATAAGACAGCACCTGCCCGTTCCTCTGCTTTTTTGTCCGAATGATGTTCCGGTTCTGCCTTTGTGGTATAAGTCTCCTTAAGTTTTGCATCCGGCTTCTCATAAAATTCCGCCATCCACTGACTGCCCTCTTTTACATTGAGCGGTATCTGCCCCATTCCCCCAAGCTCACAAAACAGTTTTGCCGAAGCAGGAAGCGCCTGATACATAGGCTGCCGCTTCTCATATAGATAGCGCACTGCCTCACGAGGCGCACCCATAAACACAAACTCCCCTCGATTCATAACAATCACACGGTCACAAAGGGAAAACACCTCCTCCAACCGATGTTCTGTCATCACAATCGTCGTGCCAAGTTCCCTGTTGATTTTCTGAATCATGAAAAAAAAGGAAGCGGCTGCAATCGGATCAAGCTGACTGGACGGTTCATCCAAAATCAAAAGTTCCGGATTCATTACCATGACAGACGCCAGATTAACCAACTGTTTCTGACCTCCCGACAATGCAGAAACGGATTCCTGATAAATACCGGACAATCCAAAATATTCCGTCACTTCTGCTATTTTTTGCTGCATAACCTTTTGTGGATAACCCAGGCTTTCCAAGCCAAATGCCAGTTCATGCCAGACCTTATCCGTTGCTGCCGCTGACTCCGGATTCTGCCCGACATAACCAATTTTTGCCGCCTGATCCCGTGGCGGCATATCCTCCAAACGGGTATCTCCATAGAAAATCTCTGTCTTTCCACTCCGAAAGCCCTGTGGGAAATACTCCGGCTTCAAATGTCTCAGCAATGTCGTCTTGCCACATCCCGACTGCCCAATTATTAAAAGAATCTCTCCCCTGTGTACATCGAAAGACAAATTTTTCAAGCCGAATCCTGTCGATTCACCATATGCAAATGTTAAATTGCGGACTTTAACCTGTTCCATCTTCTCTCCTCAAACAGCTCCATAAAAACCGGAGTCAGGCACATCACAAAATACACCAAATAGACACTTATAGAATATATGCCAAACCCGGCTCCCTCCATATATGGATAATAATTCCATTCCACACCGCCAAAAATGCCGGCAGCCGCCAGATAAAAAAACTCGATGCCAAGAACGGCGCACATTCTCCGATCCCGCCTTGAAAAACGATAGACCGCAAATACAGTCCTGCCCTCTAATCCATATCCCCTTCCCTTCATGCTGTCAGCAGTTTCCACTGCATCCTCCAATGCCCATGTAACCAGAAGCGACAGGTTTTCCATGCCATGTTTGATTCTCTGCATCCGCGATTGAAACATACCCTGCTCCTGCCGGGAGGAATACCGTCTGGCAGATCGGATTTCCGAAAGCTTTCGCTGCATTTTGGGGATAAATCCAAGCACCGTGGACAGCAGCAAGCCCAGCACCGGAAATGTCCGCCCAAACAGATACACAATCTTGTCACTGGTTATTACCTCATTCATGCAGCGGAACCAGAGCAGTACGGCTCCTAACATACAGCCAGCGCCAATTCCATAGCAGACCGACTCCAACGTCAGTACATTTCCGGTTGGCAGATAAGCAAGAACGGTAACGCCCTGATGGCTAAATGCCGGATTTAGTAAAGCCGTAAACGCCATCAGCCCCAACAGTCCGGACATTCCCCTGCCTGCCCTTTTCCATCCAAACAATAAAACCGTATAGATTCCCGCACTCACCAAGCTGATAATCAGGCACAGCGGATGGTTCCAAAACATTCCAAATCCGATTACGGCACAAAAAAATATGAAATTTACAACCGGATGATACTGCTCCATATCTGCCTCTCCACTCTATCTCTATTCCTCAAAATAGTCTCCGATATCTTTTCCGTAGTCACAGGTATAGAGCCATTTTATCACATCTCCATCCTCTACGGTATGGGAAGAACAGCTATATCCCATAAACTCATCATTGACACTGTACATCCAGCCGGACAATTCCCCGCCATCAAAGTTATAAAGATTGCCGATTCCTTCAATATAATAACTTTTATATGCCGGTGTAAAGCTATACTCCAAATGAACCTTATTTGTCTTTGTCACATTGCAAAGCACATCAAAGACCGAACTTCCCGCCTTTACCTTTACGGTCGTGGGTTTTAGCAGGATTCCATCTGCCGGAACCAGTTTCCTCTTATTTTCCTTTAACTCGTCCATATGGTCAAGCAGTACCGCACAGGAAATAGAGATCTGGCAGCTTACGGTATCTGCCTGTGCAGGCTCCTCTCCATCCTTGCCGGCATCCTTTTCCCGTATGTCTTCCGTCTGGTTTTTATTTTTGTCTGCGGATTTTTCATTTTTTTCGGAGACCTTTTCCGACTGTTTTTTGCTGCCCTTTTCTGCCTTATCCGCCGCCTTATTTGCATTCTTCTGTGCTTTTTTGTTGTTTTGCAGATTGGAAGCGCTGTTGGAACTGTTCTTCTTCTTTCGGATATGCATGACGATTTCAGAAAACAGATTTTTTTCCGGCTCCTCGTTCTCTACCTGCTGTGTGCTGCCGTCTTCCGGCTCCGCCTCTTCTTCATCTGCCGTTTTGCTCTCATCAACGGTCTGTTTGGACTGTACCTGATTGTCTGTGCCGGATATCGAAAAACCATGCAGGGAATCTGCGCCGCCGCCATACCAGAACGTAAAAACCAGCAGCATCAAAACAACGCATGCGCACACTATTTTTTTCCATTTTTTCCGTTCCATTCCGGCATCCCTCCTTTTGGTAAGTCATTGCGCAGTTTTCTAAAATGCAAGCCCTGCGCTCTTCCTGTTAAGTTTGGCGGAAGATTTTTTCACAGTTACCTTCACCGTTGCCTTTGCCCCATTTTTTGTTTTCACTGTAATCCTGGCTTTTCCCGGTTTCTTGCCTTTTAATACACCCTGTTTCGATACTGTCACAATCTTTTTATTGGAACTGCTGTAACTCTTCACTGCATCAAATGTATTGAGAAGTGTGCATTTTGTGGCAAGTGTTGTCGATGCATACAGCGTATACGAACTCTTTTTAAACCGCACGCCATTTTTCACCGGTTTCTTTTGCACCGTCACTTTGCATTTCGCTGTTGCCCCACTCTTCATGACAACCGTAATCGTTGCGGTTCCTGTCTTCTTTGCCGTAAGCTTACCTTTCTTATCGACGGTCACAACCTTCTTTTTAGAGGATGTCCATTTTGACACCTTGTCGGTGTCAAGTTTTTCCACCACCTTAAGCGCCGTGGTTGACTTTCCAGCCTGAAGTTTCCCCTTTGTCACGCTCAGCCTGACTTTTGGCATTTTTACAGCGACCGACACTGTCGCGCTCGCTCCACCGGCAGACTGTGCCGTTATCTGCGCTGTACCCGCTTTTTTGCCCTCAATTGCCCCCTGCTGTGACACGGTAAGAATCTCCGGATCCGAACTGGCATACTGTATAATTCGATCCTTCTCATCCTCAAACCGAACTTTTAACACCGATTTTTCCGTCGCATAAATGCTATAGCTGCTTTTTTCAAAAGAGATGGTAAGCGGTTTTACCAGAATCACACCCTTCTGAGCTGTCAGATCCCAGTAGGAGCTGCTTCCTGCCCGATACCTCTGATATGCCGTATATGCCTGCAAAACCTGTATCGTCGTCATGCTGCCAGGGTTCTTGTCTCCCAATTTATGTACAAATCCCGCCGGCTGTTCCATATAATACCGATTCAGATTCGTAATAATGTTCCCTCCGGCATCACCAAAACCTTCTTCCTCATCCAGCGCATCTCTGTTCAGCGCTGTCAACGCAAGCAATACCTGCGCTGTTGCCTCCGGTGACCCGAAACCAAAATCTGCCTTCTGGACATTTTTAAGATATGCAATTCCTTTCGCAACTGCATCCTGTACCTTCTCGTCCGTTTTTTCATACCCTGCCAATGCCTGAAGCGCCATTGCCGTGATATCAACACTGACCGTCTGATTATCCGTAAGCCCAAACCCACCGTTCTCACTTTGGTATGTCAGCAACTTGGTTATGATTTGCTCCCGTGACCATTTCGCTCCGGCTGGAATCTCCGTCTTTCCCGCATCCAGTGCCAGCAGCGCATAGATCAGTTCATTCGATCCGCTGTCCAGTTTCGGGCTGTTATATATCATGGACGCCAGATTCACACCCTCTATATTGGTAATATCCTCTCCCAGAATGGAAAACGCAAGCGCTGCCCGCTCGATATCTGTCGGTTTTTTGCTGCTGTTCCATGTCTTTATCTCACTCACCGCTGCGTAATAATAGGAATTAATCTGTGCCTGGGAAACCGTCTGTTGCGACCGCAGCAACGTATACAAAATCCATTCGTATCCATACTGAAAGGTATCGGGATATTCCTTCTGCAAATAGGACACAGCACCTTTTGTTCCCTTATCCAGCATTCCCTGAATATCAGACGAAACGGCTACTGCCATCCGTGTTTCATCTGATGTATCCATCCTGACACCAGCGGCAGTAACCGTTCCCTCCCGCAAAACAAAAGGCAGAAATAAAACCAATATCAAAAATGTTATTCCCCTTTTATCATGCAATCTCACTGTTTTTTCCTTTCTATGTCTGTAAAGTCAGACAATTGCGAAACCCCTAAGTTCCAAAATCCAGTTGCAAACACAGAGTATCACAATTCTACTGCACTTTTACAGATTTCTTCTTTGTCCAACTGCTATACTTTGTCACATTTTTTCCGCTTATCTTAACTTTCTTGTAAGTACGCACACGGACATAATACTTCTTCTTCGACTTTAAAGACTTCTTAATTGTTTTAGCGGTTGTCTTTGCGCCCTTTACCGTATATGTTTTCGTCGCTGACTTCTTGAACTTGGAAGATGTGCTGACCTGAATCTGATAACCGGTAACACCGCTTTTCTTTTTCCATGTAACACGAATCTGCTTTTTCTTTGGCGATTTCACACTCTTGATGCTGGTCGCCTTTGGGTTCTTCTTCAATTCCGTTTCCGATTTCTCCAATGCCTTCTGTGCAGTTTCTACCTCTGCCGCAGTAGCATCCCAATCTTCCAATGTCAAAACGGCTGTCTGATATGCCGCATCTGCGTCACTTCCAATGTAATCTGCCACAGACTTAATCAGCTCATCTTTATCTGCAAATGTGATAAATGGTGTCGCATATTCCGAAGGGGCAATATTCAAATCCCCATAGCTTAAAGTAAACTGTACCCGGATAACCGAGCCGTCATGATAAGTGTCTGCCGCATTTTTGTCGCTGTATGCAACCTGGCTCATTCCCACATTTGGAAATGCATTATCCACAGCACACATAAAACCTGAATAGTTTACATAGTCATTTTCCGTCAATGTGTCACTCTTGGCACGTTTGGCATCCTTTGTAAGGTAACTTCCAAGCGCTTCACGGATTTTTGCCGGAATCTTTGCTGTTGTCCAGTCCTTCGGCTCTCCACCGTCTGCATAAGCAGAGAGATAATCGCCTCCCCAACTGCTTGCCGTAAAGATCATTTTGTTCCCAAAACTTCTCTTTAAAACATCTTCCAAACTTTCTTTTTCATAGTAGCCAACCTTTACCGGCTCCTCGGCAAACCCCTGTCCTAAGGTAAACCGTTCCACGGTCACATACACATAACCATCATAGCTTTGCGCTGCTTCTACCGTCCTGCTGCATCCTGGAGAAATTAAGGTAAACACCATAACCAGTGTCAATACCCAGGAAAATACTCTTGTCTTCGTCTGTCTCATTTTTCCACCTTTCCTTTCTTCTCCGCCACATTCATCTTTTTTATTTCTTTTCGTCTTTCGTTTCTGATCCTTTTTGCTGCAATGCGTTTCTGCTGCCGCTGTGCTTTTTTATCAACCTCCCTCGGTTCTTTTACCCCCGCAGCTTCTAATGCCCGCGGCCACGGACCAAAAAAGGATTTAATCATTGCGACCTCTTTCTCTGAAAAATCAGATTTCTTTGGATAGCGTTCAACCTCCATCTGTTTTCTCTGAAGCAGTAATATGCAATCTTCTTTTGTTAATTTCATCAAGCTGTCTCCTTCTCACTGTAAAAACAATCGGTAATTGCCTATTAAAAAAACGCTTTGCCCACTGTTCAAAGCAAAACGTACACCAAAAAGACATCCCGGACTTGCCGGAATGAAAAAGCATAGCTTTTCCCTGACCCAAAAGCGAAAAATCTTTGAAATATGCGAGTAATCTGACTGAAAGGCAGCTGGTTTGCAGCTCCTTAACACAGTAATGGCGGTTGCACCGGATTCTCACCGAATTTCCCTCTAATCCGTATGAGGACGCTCCTTTGTGATTGCAAGGCATGTCCTCATACAGAGCAATATTTCATATATGCAATTGCACCATTATTGTAATAGGAAAAATTTGAAATGTCAACCGAAGAAAGCGTTACGCACTTCCCCTATCTTCTATAGCGGTGAGTGGTAGACACCTTCCTCCACAAGCTTCTGAAAGGAATCTATCACATACTGCTTATCCTCCGCATAGGTGACACCAAACCACTTGTCTTTCGTCTCTAATACCGTTACGGAAGCCCTGTCCTCTTTGATGAGCTTGTCAATGATAATCGGGAGCAGATATTCTGCCTTCAACGGATTATCTCCCAGATTGTCCAAAAACTCAGAAAACCCTTTCTCTAAAATATCAATAAACTCCGGTGTCAGCCCCCACATATTCATGGAAACATGGGACTTTGCATCTATCGGCTGATCGGATCCCTCAATTGCTGCCCCATCAGCAGTCTTGATAATGTCAGAGGTTTCATTCACATCCACTAAATGCCCGTTTTCATCCACCTGGCACACACCACGGGTTACACCGCCATTTTCACTTAAGGTATTCTCCAGAATAAATCCTGCCATGCAATAATTATATTGATCCTCCGCATGCTCTACCAGATAGTCATGAAGCTTTGAGAAAGCTTCTTTGCCATAATAATCATCCGCATTAATTACCACAAACGGTTCCTTCACAATACCTTTGCAGGCAAGCACTGCCTGACCGGTTCCCCACGGCTTCACTCTTCCCTCCGGTACACAATATCCCTCCGGAAGATTCTCCTTTTCCTGAAATGCATATTCCACCTTGCACTTCTTCTCCATGCGATCGCCAATGACCTTGCGAAATTCTTCCTCTATATCCCTGCGGATAATAAATACAACTTTATTAAATCCTGCTTCCAATGCATCATGAATCGAATAATCAATGATAATCTCTCCATTTGGCCCGACTGGCGTAAGCTGTTTAATTCCTCCTCCAAAACGTGATCCAATTCCTGCCGCCATCACGACTAATGTTGTATCCTGCATCCATTTTCACCCTTACCCTTTCTTGAAACTGCATCTTTCCTGCCCCAACCCCCGTCATCTGTCCATTCGCTGCGCCAGACGTTTGTGGACAAATACTGCCTGCATCCGGCAGAACATTTACAGCAAGTCTGCCCTTAACTGCTCCCCACTTCTTGCGCTCAGATATGCCGGCGCAACATCCAGCACCGTCTTACATCCGGTCTGCCCTTCTTTGGAGAGTCTATAGGCTGCCCTTGCATAAGCCACCAGCACGCTTGCGGTAAATTCCGGATTGGAATCCAGTTTCAGGCTGTACTCAATCACATGGCTGTTCTCCTCTTCCCATCCGGTCTTCCCGGAACGAATCACAAAGCCGCCATGCGGAATCCCACTGTGATTCCTCTTAAGCTCCTCCTCATCAATAAAATGCACTGTCGTATCATAATCGGCAAAATAATTCGGCATCTCCTTAATCTCTGCCTCCACTTTTGCCGCATCTGCTCCTTCCTCCAATACAACAAAACATTCCCTCGTATGCTTCTGCCTGGTTGTGAGTTCCGGATTCTCTCCGTTTCTTACAGATGCAAGCGCTGCCTCTACCGGAATCGTATACTGCTTTGCATCCTTAACGCCCTCAATACGGCGGACTGCATCAGAATGACCCTGGCTCACACCCTTTCCCCAGAATGTGTAATCCCTGCCCTGTGGCAGAATTGCTCCCGCATACATCCTGTTCAGGGAGAACATTCCCGGATCCCAGCCCACAGAAATAATACCGACCTTACCTGCTTCTTTTGCAGATGCGTCCACATTTGCAAAATGCTCCGGGATTTTGGCATGGGTATCAAAGCTGTCTACCACGCTAAACATTTTTGCAAGCTGTGGTGTCTGCTCCGGTAAATCCGTTGCGCTGCCGCCGCACATAATCATAACATCAATCCTGTCCTTCCACTGCCCGACCTCTGAGACATTCAAAACCTCTGCACTGTCCGTCAAAACCTTGACCGTTGCCGGATCCCTTCTTGTAAATACCGCTGCCAGTTCCAAATCATCATTTTGCTTCACGGCACATTCAATTCCACGACCTAAATTGCCGTATCCGTATATACCAATTCTGATACTCATAATGTTACTATCTCCTTTAAAAGATTTGCAAAATTCTTTTCACATGTTACTTATTATACCCAGATTACTTCCGAACCGCAAGCAGATTATACGATATTCCGGATTCCCTGCTGACCGCCCGGAAAAATTGATTTACTTCTCACCTTAAAATGGTATAATATTATCAATTATACATGGAGGAGGAATACAATGAATACCATACACAACTCAAAAGATACCCAGTTGCACCGCACACGGTCAAATCCTTTTCACGAAACTGTCCGTGCGGACAACCGCAGGGATTGCCAGCTTAAAAAGATATTCTTTTTACTTTGTCTGTTATGCTGCATGACCGTTGCGAACGGGAAAGTTGCATCTGCGGCTTCCAGCTACCAAAAAATATTTCCAGCCACATACAGTTACGGTGAAATTGTCAAACACGGAAAATATTATTTTAAACTTGTTTCCGGCAACGTCTATATGAGTCAGTCCAAAAACGGCGCATATGTCAAAACCCCTTTGGACTATAATGCATATGGCAACAAAAGCCAGTCCTATTACTTAAATGCATCGGGAAAGATACTCTATCAATATAACTTTCAAACAAGAAAGTCAAAAAAGATAAAGAGGATACTAAGCAACAAAAAAGACCTTTATGCGCAGATTCGCGCGATCCACGGCAAAAATATTTATATCAGCTGCGGTGGCGAAGAATACTGGCGCTATGACACATATGTATATAACATTTCAAAAAAGAAGGTCACCAAAAAAATCAAAGATTGTAATATTGTGATGGCAAAAGGCAAGTATGCCATATCGGAACCGGCTTACCGCACGGATGTGTCAGGCAGTCCGATTTTCCTTTATAAATTCACATCTTCCGGGCTGAAGAAGATCAAAAAACTCAGCGACTACGGCTGGGCAAACGGCTTTGTGGGAAATAAATTTTACTATACCAATTATCCGATAAAAAGCGAGGATTATGATTATTATTTAATGACAACCGCTGAGCTTTATCGCTGCAATCTGAATGGAACCGGCAAAAAGAAAATAGCAACACTCAAGACCAAGAATGAATATGACCAGCTTATTGTGCAGAAAGTAACCTCAAAATATTGTGTTTACTGGTGCAGTTCTGGCACATACAAATATACCTATAAGACCAAAAAAACCAAAAAAATTTCATCATAAACTGTAGTCATTTGCCCTGTCATGTTCTGGCAGGGCAAACGATTCGGGTGCAGGACACGTTTTGTGAAAGCCCATAACATTAGTCCATTAACCAATCTGCTATATCCATTATTTTGACACCTTCATATTGATAGGCATCGTGGTGCGTACGGGCAATTATCATTTTAGGATAGGCATCATTGATTTTGAAAAATGGGGATACTTCCCGTTCAAATGTCCTGTCATCACTAATATTATCGGATACCTGAATATAGATTTTTTCATTACGTTTTATTGCAACAAAATCGATTTCTTTTTTATATAAGACTCCGACATATACTTCATATCCCCTGCGCAGCAGTTCCATAGCAACAATGTTTTCCAGAATTCTGCCATAGTCCATATTCTTTGTACCGAGTTTTGCATAGCGGAAAGTATGGTCACTCAAATAATACTTGTCATTCGTGGACAGATATTTTTTCCCCTTAATATCGTATCTGCGAATTTTGTAAAAAGCAAAAGCGTTGCAGAGATACTGCATATACGAGCCGACCGTTTTATGGTGTATCTTCTCCTTTGCCCCACATAATGTGTCTGTAATATTTCTTGCAGAGGAAAGGTTGGATATATTATCCATCAGAAAATCTACAATCCGCTCCATAAGCTGGGGATTGCGGATTTTATATTTTTTGCGAATATCACGAACGATTAATGTATCAAATACTTCTGCAATGTAGTCATATTTTGCTTCCTGGTCTTTATAAAGATAGGAACCCGACATGCCGCCCTCAAGCATATATTTATCAAATGCAGCGTATCGGTCAGTATAGCCGAAGTACTGTGTATATTCTTTGAACGAAAAAGGGTACACCTTTATTTCAAATGTTCTTCCGGTAAATAAGGTTGCAAGGTCAGAACTTAACAAAAAAGCATTCGAGCCGGTGATATAAATATCATACTTCTCCATTGTATGCAGACCGTTTATTGCTTTTTCAAAACCGGCACACATCTGCACTTCATCTATCAATACAAAATTTTCTTTTCCCTTCATATAATGGGCATTAATGTAATCATACAACTGGTGATAGTCAAGCAGATGCTCATATTCAGGCAGATTAAAGTTGATATGAATAATATTGCTATTGGGTATATTTTCTTCAATGTATTCTTTAAAAGCATCAAGTAATTTTGATTTTCCGCTACGGCGGACGCCGGTAATAACTTTGATATCTGGTGTACCGATAACATGTATCATTTTGTCTAAATATTGTTTTCGTTCAATTAGTTTCATGGCAAATCACCTCGCAATCACATGATACCACATCAATTATCCAAAATCAATATTTTTGCAAAAATGGATAATAGGATGGCTTTCATCCAATCCATGTAACACGCCTCCCTGATGTTGGTTTCAGTATATCGTTTTCCAGGAACATGTTCCCGATAATTTATGTCTTCTTTTGTCTTTGTGTTATAAACTTCATGCTCAAGTAAACCTAAACCAACGTCAAAAAGCAAAATAATCTCATAGCCCAAACTGTTGTGTCCTGCACCCCTACGATTTTATAATTCTCATAACTTCCGATACCAAAAGAACCAGCAGTAGCAAAGTCAAAATTGCCAGTAAAATCATAACAGTGATTGTCAGCTTTTTCCATTTATGTTCTTTCATGGTCAATACCATCACATCAATCACATCAACAACAAAGAAAAACTGCGTCAGGGAATGTATGATTACCATACCTTTGGAACGCAGCTTTTCCCTGGCAGATACACACAAATAGGAAATGGTATATGGCATGCCTAACGCCATTACAAACCAGCCCACAATCCATAGCATAACACTGGCGCCAGGTGCTACAAATATCATAAAAGGAACCGGAGAAAAGGTAAGCAATAAAAAAAGCGCACTTGCAAATCCGTTAAATATAAAAAATGGAATTAAGGAATATTTAACCAGTACGGCTGCATTTAACAGCATGATGCGGTTTCCCGGTTTACAGCATTTCACGGAAACTATAATATTTACAATTCCCAGTATAACCGGTATTAAAAATAAACTATACACTATCATATCTTTATCCACTAAAGTTAAAAAAGCAGAAACAATAATCGGCACCAGATAGATGGATAAAACATACATCAAAGCAGCTGCGCATATATGATGAAATCCCTTTTTTTGATTTTCCACCTGTGTTATAGGTTCTTGTAACTCATTATTCATATTATTATCCATGTGATCCCTCCAAATAGTTTTTAAGTATACCAAGTGATTGCAAAACAACAGATTTTTTTGCACTTCTCAAAAAGAGCATTTTTAACCCCCAATTATTAATTCTCTTTAATTGTGAACTCTAATTCGTCATACTTCTTATCACTCTGCAAATCGTTATAATACCAGAAATACCATGTCTTGCCAAACGACTCATATTCTATGATTTCATCCGGTTTCTGTCCTTCAATTTTTAAGCTTTCTATGCTTTCTCCTTCCTCAAAAAAATCCCCCCTTACTTCTCCATAAATAAAACGCTCTGTCTCAGGATTTATCCCTATACTCCCCATTATTTCTGAACCAATGATAAAGTTTTCTATCACTTCTTTTGCATTACTCAGGTAAAGAGAATCATATTGGGCAGTTGTACCTCTCATCTGCTCAAATTGATACATTTTGTCCCCATTTCTTGTATCTACATTAAACCGAACATAATTAAACGCTTCTTCCTTTTTATCTTTTATCGAACGATAAAAAAGCAATGCATATTTATCATTTTCAAATACTTTGATTTCTTCATCAATATTTCGCCGGTACTGTTCTTCTAAGTCTAAGGAAATGTTTGACTTCAGCAATGCTTCCTGCATACTGCCATAATAAATATTGTCCTCCTCACTTTCCTGTGTGGAGAAAGGATTTCCAGTCACATTGATCGTCAGGTTCGTATTTTCTTCACTATCTTCTTCCACCTTGTTACCAGTCAAATCGGACGGAGCTTCTGTTGGAATGGCACCTAAGCCTTCTATCACACTCCCCGCCTTCGTCTTCCAGATAAGCAAAAGACATACCATCAGCAGCACCCAGATAAAAATCCCCAGACATATTGCACCTGTTACTTTTAATACTCGTTTCATAGCAGATTCCTTTCGTCCATTAATCTATTGTGTTCTTTGATAACTTTATAAGCAATTTTGTATCTAATAATCATTTACTATTTTTTATCCAAATTTATGATGCAGTACTGCTCATCTCACACTGTTACTGGATATTTGTTTTTCTTCATATCTGTTGCTTCATCAAATATCCAGTCATACAAATCGCAGTATCCCATATACTGTTGCCAGCAATCTTGGGATGTGTGAAATATACCTGTTTGATAAAAAATATCTTTAACTCATACCAATTCATTCCTGCATATATACCCCCGGTCCTTCATATCCTTCATTTCCACATAAGAAATCGAAATCATCCTTCTGATACAGTTCATCTGGCACAAGCTCTAATTGACTTAGTCCAACCTTGTCAGGATTTTCCTTATCAATGACATTATAATCATATATAACCCGATATGATTCTTTATCTGTAGTTAATAGATATTGCCCAATGAGTTGTTTCTTTGTAGTTGTACCGTATTCAGTACTAGTTGATGAACTTGCGTCACCTTCAAAGCTTTGTTTTTTTCCCTGATAAAATTCTAAAAGGTCAGATATTTGTTGGTCTATATCTGTCGCTTCTTCCAGTGCAGTTTCCGAAAATAATGCCTTTAATGCATCTGCATCCCCAGCATCCAAAGCGGCTGCTATATCCTCCATCATCTGATCTGCCATTTGCTGTTCCGAGCCTAATTCCTTTGTTAATTGTTCTCCTCGACTCATTGGTCTTATACATCCTCCTAAATTCATACATAAAATAACACAACATAAGAACACTTCTATTTTTTTCAAATCAACCCACCTCACCAATTATAATATACAGTTTTACTATCTTCATCAAAACAAAAAATATTTGTATATTTTTTATTTATGGTATCAACACATATATATTTTCATATCAGAAAGCTCACGCCCCGTTCCCTGCGCCGCTTTTCGATTCTTCCTATGGTATAAATCAGATAGTTTTTCATAAAATTCATCCATAAACTCATGCATCCACTCCTCCGTTAAATCTTCAAGCAGACTATCCTCCGGAGAATGATATCCCAAAAGAATCCAATATTCCCATACATCCCTGTGTTTTTCACTTATATAACCCTCATTATCCCTGCCACGCAAAATATAGAGGTATTCCTTTACACCATCCTCACGTTCTTCCAAAAAGAATCCTCCCTCTATCATGACACCGAATCCTTCTCTTGCTTCCATGTAATACGGAATATAGGCGGAAAGATGCTCACACATACGGGTAATCCTTTCCTCCTCACTCAAGCCATCCATGCTGCTCTGCATCAAATCCCACTTACCATCCCGTTCTGCTTTCCGGGGTTCAAACTCATCGCCCACATCTGTACTGTCAAAGACCTCTAACTCATACATTTTTCTCACACCCTCAAAAATTACCAAACCACACAATATCAACCCACCCCACAAATATTTATAGGCGCGGTAATAAGTTCTTATCATTACGACAAGCAGCATAATTGTACTGCAAATAATAAATACAACACCTGCTATATCTTTTTTCATTTCCGAATTGTCCTTTTCCCGTTTTCGGTCTGCAAATATATGTAATCCATACTGCTTCGTATTAAGAATCGCATATGGCACAAATCCGAAAATTCCAACGACCAATGCACCGCCAATGGATGCTACAGCACCATACACATTTCCCTTTTTCATTTGTTTGGAAAAACCATCCAGCCATATTGTAAGTACCGCCAGTACTCCCGCGACAAACCAGCCTCCCAAAAAACCATATACCAGATAGGTAACCGGCTCGCTATGAATTATAAAATCCATACTCCTATTCCAATATTTTGTACGACTTATCTTATCGTATAAGATCCAGCTCCCGGCAGCACTCCCTAAAAGGAATGTACAGATAAGCGTAATCATATTATAATATTTCTTCATAACTCACCTCACAGCGACACTGCTAAAAAACTGGATATAAACGTAATAATCCCACATACCACAATCCACTTATCTTTCCAAAAAGAGTATTTTTTTCTTTTCACAATCTGCCAGATAAATCTTACTACAATATAAACCACAAGCGTGTATGTACCAAAATATGATAATAAAATAAACATTTCTTCCTCTCCTTCTATAATGATTCCATTTTTGGTTTCTGCAATACGATAAGCGGGGCTTCCTCACAAGGACAATGTAAATGTGGCACTAAATATCTCCTTTTATTGGGATATAGTAAAATAAGGACGATTAGCATAGTCCTTATCCTCCACCTTGATGCCCTCCGAAGTTTTTGTAATATAATAGTAATCCTTTGTTTCCGTACACACAATATGTATCTCTTTACAGTCTACATCATATAATGCCAAATCTCCACTCACACTTGTATATATTTCTACTAATGTTTCTCGATTACAATCAAATGGATCCTCTTTATCCCAATATAAAACGATACAAATAGGAAATTCATGGAGATTATCCCCTGTGTACTTATGTGCAAATATTGTATCAGCTATTTCCAGCCACCAACTTATAGAATCAGGATGAACTTCTTCAGAAAATATCCAACTATATTGATCAAAATCCGTCATTGTATTGTTATATAGAATTTTATCAACTGC
This sequence comes from Clostridium sp., assembly GCA_023664325.1. GTDB lineage: Bacteria > Bacillota > Clostridia > Lachnospirales > Lachnospiraceae > CAG-590. The sequence continues at coordinate 17,579 of JAMPFS010000026.1, read as the reverse complement.
CTCACTCACAAGCTGATACAGTTCATCCGATTGTACATTATCTCCATAAAAAACACGATCATCAATCCCATATTTTGCATATAGAAATTGATATGTTTTACCATGCAATCTAAAACTATATTTATAATCCATGAAATTAGCAGCATTCATTTCTGACAAAGGCAATCTTTGATTATACACAAGTACATTTTCCCCATATTTTTCCCTCAAAAAGTTCTTTGCAAATTCATGATATACACATTGCTCATAAAAAGCTGGCAGAATGGACTGCGCCAGCGGTATACAAAGTCCCCACCATATTCCCAGACATAATAGTACAAACCCTAATTTTATCAGCCAGAGAAATCCTTTTCCTGTTTTCTTTGCTATTCTTTTTCCCATCCCGCTTCCTTTCGTCTATCTTCTTAGTATTTCTTATCCTCTACCTTAATGCCCTCTGAAGTTTTTGTAATATAGTAATAATCCGTTTGTTCCACACAGTAAATATGTATCTCTTTACAGTCTATATCATATAATGCCAAATCCTCAGTCACACTTGTATACAGTTCTTCTAATATTTCTCGATTACAATAAAAGACAGTTTTTTTGTCCCAATATAAATATATACGAACAGGAAACTCGTGAAGATTATCTCCCGTATACTTAGACTGGAACATCGTAAAACTCGGGTTCTTTATCTCCTCCGAAAATCTCCAGTCAATCCGATCAAAATCGGAAAGTGTACGGTTATACCGCACTTTATCAATTGCCTTAGCCACAAGCTGATCTATCTCATCATATTGCGCATTATCCCCATAAAAAACAGCACCATTTCCATAATTTCCTATATGATATATGAATTGATATGTTTTCCCATTCATATTGAAACTATATTCATAATCATAAAAGTTTGCGGAGTTCATCTCTGTTAAGGGCAGTCTCTTATTATGTACATTTATGTGTTCCCCATACTTTTCCTCCAAAAATTCCTCTGCAAATTCATGATATACACATTGATCATAAACGGCTGGTATAATTGTCTCCGCCATTGGTATACAAAGTTCCCACCATATCCGCAGGCATAATAATACAAACACTAATTTTAGCAGCCAGAGAAATCCTTTTCCTATTTTTTTCGCTATTCTTTTTATTCTTTTTCCCATCCTGCTTCCTTTCTTAAATAATCATGCCGCACTCTCCTGCATTACCTGACAGCCACATCACGCCTCCTGGCACGATTAGTCAGGTAACTTAGCTTTCTCTATTGCAAAATCATTATATAACTCATCTAAAAGAGTTTTTAATTTATTTTGATCCATATTGGATATTTCTTCCCAAGTTACCTTGCGCCATTTCCATGTCATTTCCATTCTTTCTAAATCAGGATATGGATTTCCCACTACCACTTTGTAATTTTCTGCTGATAACTTTTCCCCCTCATAATTCCAATAGCTAGCCTTTAATTTTTCATCATGTTCATAATATGCATATACTATTCGTTCTTCTTGTATCATATCACCATTTAATGTTAATCCCACAATACTCTGCACTTGTCCTTCTGGACTTGCAATGTAATCTTTATGAATAGAATAATACATATTATTTCTAACATCATAATATACAGGAACATTTTCTTTTTCATTTTCTTCATACATTATATTGTAAATTATATCAGCCGAACTTTGCCCCTGCCTTATATTGGTTTGCAATTGTATCAACTCACCTTTTCCCCTTTTCACAACATAATAATTATTATGTGAATATTTAGCAGTTCCATCAATTGTTGCAGTTATCAGTTCTAATTTTCCATCTTTGTTTAAGTCTGTCACCGTTACATAGAATGGGTATGCACTATACTTATATGTATCAATCCATTCATCAACATTTTCAGCAAAAATACAAATTTGATTTTCTGTATTGAATAAATGTTTTTTATAATATAAATAACAACTACATAAAATAATAAAACACATTATACTAATTATTATAATACTTATAAATATCTTCTTTCTTTTCATTTCTTCCCAATTTTCTTTCATTCCATCTTTCAGGTTTTTTCTCGTTCAATTAATAAAACCTTATTTAAAATCCCTTTCATCTAAATAATATACTGTATGTTTCCCTTTATTCTCATCATACATTCGATAAATTGCCTTAACAAATCTCCAGCTTGCTACATTAAATATTTCGCTCTCGTACTTACCCTTTATCAACAGAAAGTTACGATAATGCCGATAACCATCTTCGCCTGCCTCATCCTCATACACTATCTCATCCAAAAACTTATCATAATCCTTCCCCGGATAATTTCCAGCTAATTCAACTTGTTTCGTTAATACCTCTAAATCATCTGGTATACCATCTTCACATATATACCAGTGAGTTTCTCCATTTTCTTTCTTTGGTGAGACAAGTATATACCCTGCTTCATGATTTAAATAATACTCTGCCTCAAAATAGTACAGTGCCTTATCTCCTATGGTATCTGGAATAAAGTCTCCTCGTTCCACATCATAATCATCTATAAAATTTTTCGGATATAGATATCGGTGGTCATATTCATCTATATAAGCTCTTTTGATAGGATAAATGATATCCCATGATTCTACCTTGATTACTGTTTCCTCAACAATATCTTTATATTGTTCCTCAATTTTTCCCTTCACTAAGAATTGATTGTCTGCTGATCCGCAAAATATTGCTGCATTACCATTTCCACTGTGCATATCAAAAGGATCTCTCCCCGTCAAAATAACAGGGTTCCTCTTTTTTCCGTCAAAATAGTATGTTGTTGCAATATCATCAAAAAAACTTTTTTTGAGGTAAACAATATAATAGTCATCCTCTGTATATACTTTTGCTAATGCTTTTAGATAAGAAACGGCTTCTGCTCTTGCATTCTCCTTGTGAAAAATGTGGTTAAATAACAGAGTTTTCCCTACCCATGTTAAATTGACCACTGCAAATATAACAAACAGCACCGTCAACATCCTTTTTGTTTTTATTCTAATCACACTCCTCAGAATAAAAATCTATTTTTCTAAAGCAATTTCCAGTTCGGTAATAGACTTATCGCTTTGAAAATTGTTGAAATACCAGAAGTAGCGCTTACCACCCAGAGAGTTGAACTCTATGATTTCATCCGGCTTTTGCCCTTCAATGTTCAAATTATATACATTTTCTTCCTCTTCAAAATAGATTTCAGCTATCGTTCCATAAACAAATCTTTTTTCATCATTTATAGAATTCATCATTCGGAAATTTGAACCTTCTATTTGGTTTTTGATCAATTCCTCCAGCTCAATTTTTCGTTTTTTACTATATTCCAGCTCTTGTATCTCATTCCAAACATAGGCATATTTTTTATCTTCCCCTTCTCCCTTAGTTTTAAAATATGCTATTATAAAAGCTTCTTCTCTAGGATTTTTTATGGCACTATAACACAAAATTATATAATTATTGATTTCAAATTCTTTGATAACATTTTCAAGATTACATTGATATAAATCTTCTTCATCAAAGTTAAGGTAATTGGCGTTTATTGCCTCCTGCATACTATCAAAATAAATCTCCTCTTGCCCTAAGCCCTGCATCGGAAAAAAACTGCCCGCCTTCGTCTTCCAGATAAGCAAAAGACATACCATCAGCAGCACCCAGATAAAAATCCCCAGACATATTGCACCTGTTACTTTTAATATTCGTTTCATAGCAGATTCCTTTCATTCATTCAAATATTTACTATTCTATCCGATACTCTATCGCATTGTTTTGAATATCATAAAATGTCTTATGATAAGTACCGCCATTTACTTCAGCGGAAATATCTGCATTCCAGATCTCACCATCCCTATATACATTAATATCTATATTAATATTATATATTTTCCACCAACTTGTTTTGAACACAGAAACCTTCGGCATTGTATCAATTTCTTCATTTTTAATAGAAAAAGAATATTCATACATACCATAAGCTGATCCACTATTTTTAAAATATAAAACAGACGAATGATTCTTATATTGTATTTTTTCTTCTTTTCTTTCCTCGTAGTTACACTCCAACAAATCCGGTAAATATTTTTCTCCATCCACAGTTACAAATAATTTCCCTTTCATTCTATTAGTATTACAGAATACAATTAAAAAAATAATTACAATTAATATGAGTATATATATTATTCTAAACATTTTTATTGCTATCTTTCGTTTCATGACATCTCCTCATATATATTTCATCTATTAATACTCAACAAAACAGCAAAAGGTTGCATTTATTGCATTTTCAGTGAAAATAATACGGCCAAAAAAGACAGGAACCCCAAAAAGGAATTCCCGCCTTATCACGTTTCATATTTGTTTGTTTCAGCAAACCCTCTGCTTATGCAAGCTTAACAGTATTAAGCTTGACGCCAGGACCCATTGTAGAAGTAAGGGTTGCGCTCTTAATATACTGTCCTTTTGCAGCAGCCGGTTTTACCTTATTAATCTCATCTATTAACGCTTGGAAGTTGTCTGCTAACTGCTCCTCTGAGAAGGAAGCCTTTCCAACTGGCACATGTACAATGTTGTTCTTGTCAAGTCTGTATTCAATCTTACCAGCCTTGATATCCTGTACAGCCTTTGTTACGTCAGGAGTTACCGTACCCGCCTTTGGATTTGGCATTAAGCCCTTTGGACCGAGTACACGACCAAGACGTCCAACAACACCCATCATATCTGGAGTTGCAACAACAACGTCAAAGTCTAACCATCCATCATTCTGAATCTTTGGAATTAACTCCTCACCGCCTACATAGTCAGCGCCTGCTGCGGTAGCCTCATCAATCTTATCGCCCTTTGCGAACACCAAAACCTTAACAGTCTTACCTGTTCCATGAGGAAGCACTACTGCGCCACGGATCTGCTGATCGGCATGACGTCCGTCAAGTCCCATTCTTAAATGAGCCTCAACTGTCTCATCAAATTTTGCACTGGCTGCCTTCTTAACAATGGCAACCGCTTCCGGAATATCATAAACCTGAGTCCTGTCTACAAGCTTTGCAGCTTCAACATATCTTTTACCTTTTTTCATATTTCATAAACCTCCTGTGGTATTATCGGGAGCGACCCTCCCACTAAATTTTCTAAACTCAACCTTCGCTTCCGCTCGGTTTCACCAAGTTCTCTGCTTTCACCCACTCTACTAAACTCCGGCTTCGCCCTCGTTAAGTATCGGGATGGACTTTCGTACTAAACTCAACCTTCCACCACGATTCCCATAGAACGGGCTGTTCCGGAAATCATGCTGATTGCTGCCTCAATGCTACCTGCGTTCAAATCCTTCATCTTAAGCTCTGCGATTTTCTGAACCTCAGCTTTTGAAATAGTAGCAACCTTTGTCTTATTAGGAACGCCTGAACCTTTTTCAATCTTACAGGCTTTCTTTAATAACACCGCAGCCGGTGGAGTCTTTGTAATGAAACTGAAACTTCTATCAGCATACACAGTAATAACAACAGGGATAATCATTCCATCCTGATCTGCTGTCTGAGCATTAAACTGTTTCGTAAATTCTACGATGTTCACACCGTGCTGACCTAAAGCTGGTCCAACCGGCGGTGCAGGGGTTGCCTTTCCTGCAGGAATCTGTAATTTAATATATCCTTCTACTTTCTTAGCCATTTTAATTTCCTCCATATTCATGTGGTCAAACGGGTAATACCCTCCCACGATTTGTAATTTGCACTGCAAATTGAAATGCGGTCAATACCGCTTCATCCTTATCGGACTGCTTATCACTCAATCTTAGTGACATCCATAAAACTAATCTCCACAGATGTGGCACGACCAAAGATATCTACCTCAATCGTTACGGACTGTTTGCCGGTATTGATATCAGTAATGGTTCCAACAGTACCCTCCCAGGCGCCTGCAACAACCTTAACCGTATCTCCTAACTCAACATCAATCTCCATCTCTGGAACCCGGATACCAAGATTCTTCATTTCAGATTCGGTAAGCGGTACCGGCTTTGATCCAGGCCCTACAAATCCGGTTACGCCTCTTGTATTACGAACAACATACCATGTGGCATCATTCATAATCATGTTAAGGAGTACATAACCCGGAAACATTTTCTTTGAAACCTGTTTCTTCGTACCGTTCTTAAGCTCCACCACATCCTGAAGTGGAACAAGCACCTCAAATATCTGATCCTGAAGATTCCTGTTCTCAATTGTCTTCTCAATGTCCGTCTTTACCTTATTCTCATATCCGGAATAAGTATGGACTACATACCATCTTGCTTCGTTTTCTACTGCTTCTGACATATAATCACCAACCTTATCCTACAATGAATGAAAGACCAACCTGCATTACCCAGTCAACCGCTGCAATAATACAACCAATGACGATTGCAGCGATAATAACTGCTACAGACTGTTTTCCGAGAAGCTTCTTGTCAGGCCATACAATCTTATGAAATTCACCTTTGAGTTCAGTGAAAAAGCTTCTCTTAAATGTTGATTCATTCTCATTTCCCATGATCATAACCTCCAAACCACAATCTCTCTGATTGTGCTGACTGTCTTGCGTGTTCCATACCGCCTAGACAGCAACCGCTTTGTTCATCAAACACAAATGATCCATATCAAGATTATTTGGTCTCCTTGTGTAATGTGTGTGTTCTACAGAACGGGCAAAACTTCTTCGTTTCCATACGTTCTGTGTGAACTCTTTTGTCTTTTGTCAGATTGTAATTACGCTGTTTGCAATCTGTACATGCCAATGTAATCTTAACTCGCACAACTTCCACCTCCATATTTATTTTAATGCCTTGCGGCGGACTCTCTTTTCTCTGCAAACTCAAGCGTTAATCCGAAAATTTGCACACAAAAAAAAAGCCCCAACGAGACGTTGCTTTCATACAATATCAGAATCTATTGAAAAAGTCAAGGGATTTATGATTTTCTTGTCAATTCATCGCTTCTATACTATAATATGAATAGTTATGTACATAAGAAACTCTGTTTTCGCAGCTGTCTGTTACACAACCGGATTTGTGAAATCAGGGGTTTCACAATCGCCTATTTAATAAGAAGAAAGAGGGATATAGATATGTATCAAATTGACTTCACCAAACCGATTCATATTCATTTTATCGGAATCGGTGGTATCAGTATGAGTGGATTAGCGGAAATTTTGCTAAAGGAGAATTTTAAAATCAGCGGCTCCGATGCCAAAAATTCCGATATCGTGGATAAGTTAATCGCTATGGGAGCGATTGTCAACATCGGACAGTGTGCGGCTAATATCACAGACGATATTGATTTGGTGGTCTATACAGCCGCCATCCATGAGGATAATGAAGAGTTTGCGGCATGCAAAGCTAAGAATATTCCCATGCTTACCAGAGCACAGCTTCTTGGACAGATCATGAATAATTACAAATATTCTGTTGCGGTATCCGGAACACACGGGAAAACCACTACTACTTCCATGCTGAGCCAGATTTTTATGGAAGCCGATACCGATCCGACCATCAGCGTAGGCGGAATACTCGATTCCATTGGCGGCAATATCCGGGTTGGAAAGTCAGACTATTTTGTAACAGAAGCATGTGAATATACAAACAGCTTCCACGCATTCTATCCTTATATTAGTATCATTTTAAATGTAGATGCCGACCACTTGGATTTTTTTAGCGGTATAGATGAGATAATCGAGAGCTTCCACACCTTTGCTGCCAATCTGCCGGACAACGGCACATTAATTGTAAATGGTGACATGGACTGCCTTGATCGTGTGACGAGAGACTTAACCTGCAACATCTTAACCTTTGGCATGAAGGATACCAACCGCTATTACCCGGCAGAAATCGAAGCAGATGAGAAAGGGCATATGAATTACACTCTGATGATAGATGGCAAAGCCTGCGAACGGATACACTTAAATATTGGCGGGATCCATAACGTCTGCAATTCCCTTGCCACCATTGCGGTAGCTGATTTGCTGGGAATCGACAGAGAATATACATTGCTTGGTCTAAAAAGCTTTGGCGGCGCCCACAGGCGTTTCGAGTTAAAAGGAAGTCTCGGCAATGTGACCGTCATTGATGACTATGCGCACCACCCAACAGAGATCAAAGCAACCCTTGCAACTGCATCCGATACTCCCCACAATGAGCTGTGGGTTGTATTCCAGCCGCATACTTACAGCAGAACCCATGCGCTGTTTGAGGAATTTGCAGATGCCTTAAAGGGCTTTGACCACGTTATTCTGGTGGATATCTACGCTGCCAGGGAAGCAGATACAGGTCTTGTCCATTCTAAGGATCTGGCAAAGCGCATCAAGGAATATGGCACAGATGCAAAATATTTCAGTTCTTTCTGCGCAGTTGAAAATTATTTATTATTAAATTGCAAAAAAAATGATTTGTTGATAACCATGGGAGCCGGAGACGTCTATTTGATTGGTGAAGAGCTGCTCGGAAAATAGTTATGCACATTATCCACAGTCTATAAAATGTTGCTTGACAGGAATAGATTGTGGATATTTTTATTTACATAATTTATTGGTACAAAATGCCGGACACCTCTCTTTCACACTTTCAGCTTTTAAAGTTCATTTTATGTCAACTGTTTTTCCACACTTTCCACATTTTCCACATTTTTCCTCCGTACCAGAAAATGAACGCATGTTCCATTTTCTTTTTTTTAATGCTGTGCTATAATCCATTTTGCTATGAAGATATCAAAAAGGAGGGGGAAACGTGGAAACAATTACGATATCAACTGAAAACCATGAGACATATTCCGCAATTTCTAACTTCTTTATTGATTATTATATGACAGAAGCAAATGGCGAATTTGTGAAGGTTTATCTATATCTGGTACGCCTGCTCAACAGCGGCCGTGCCGTTACCGTTGCGGACATTGCAGATCATTTTAACCTGACCGAAAAAGATATCTGCCGTGCCATCCGCTACTGGATTAAGGAAGGAGTCCTTCAATTGGAATACACAAAGGGCAAGCTCCTTACCGGCATTACCATGCTGCCGCTGTCTGCCAAAAATGCCACAGACGGAAAGAATGCATCTCTGCTGGCAATGCTGGGCGTGGAGGAAGACCATGACAATTCTCCAAGCGTTGATACAGCCGATGAGCAGACTTTGACCGATGCAAAACCGGATGCTGCCGTTACGGAAGACAAGCACATTATCAATTTCCCTGAAGTCAATGCCGTTGCAACAGAGTCCGACACAGTCAGGGAAATCACAACCGTACCAAAGAAAAAATCCTACAAGGCTTCTGTCCTGGAAGAAAAGCAACAGGATGAGGATTTCGGCAATCTGCTGTACCAGACAGAGATTTATTTTGGGAAACCGCTGACTCAGAGTGATATGAATTCTCTCTTATATATATATGATACATTATCATTTTCTCCGGAGCTTCTGGAATACTTAGTGGAATACTGTGTATCAATCGGCAAAAAGAGCTGCCGTTATATTGAGACCGTTGCCATTGACTGGTACAAGAACGGCATTACCTCTGTGGAGGACGCAAAGGTTGCATCCAAAAATTATAATTCCATCTATGTTGCCGTATTAAAGCAGCTTGGAATCCCAAGACGGGTGCCAACCCCAACCGAGACCTCATTTATTGATACCTGGTACAATACCTATTCCTTTAACAAAAACATTATTATAGAAGCCTGCAAGCGGGCAATCACTGCCAACCCGCACTCCGCCAATTTCCATTACGTCAACGGCATACTGGAAAGCTGGCACAAACAAAATGTACATAAACTCTCGGACATTGAAGAGTTAGACCGGAAGTGGGCGGCAGAAAAGAAAAAGAACCAGACAAATGGCAAAGCAGCAAAGAACCAGTTTAATAACTACGAAAATTCGACAGATGAAAATATTGCAAATGAATTTGAAAAGTTATTCCTGCAGGAGAGGAAACAATAGACATGGCATTTACCAATTCCCAGTATGATGAATTAATGCAGACATACTATCAAAATCAAATCAATAATCAGGCGCTTGCAAATGCCAGAAAGGAAGAAGTCTATGCTGCCATTCCACGGATCAGGGAAATCGACCGGCTCATTGCCATGTCCTCCATTGATGCCGCAAGAACAAAGCTTAGACAGAAAAAAGATAACACCGCTTCCATTAAAGAACAGAACAAGCAGCTGGCTTTGGAGAAAACCAGCCTGTTAAAAGCACACGGCTATCCGGAAGATTATCTGAAGCCAATCTATACCTGCCCGCTTTGCAGGGATACTGCAAAAACAGCGGATGGTTATTGCACCTGTTTTAAACAGGCATCCATTTCTTTCTTATATAAGCAGTCAACATTAGACCATATGTTAGAGACCGAAAATTTTGAGCATTTTAATCTGTCTTTTTATCCGGATCTTCCAGATAAAAAGCACCCTGACGAGCCTACTCCGCACGAAAACATGCAAAAAATTCTCGACGACGCCAGGCAATTTATCGAAACCTTTGAACAAAACAGTGATAATTTTCTATTTTATGGAGATACTGGACTTGGTAAAACCTTTTTGTCCCACTGTATCGCAAAGGAGCTGTTAGACTCTGGTTACACTGTCCTCTATCAGTCTTCGGTGCATCTGTTTGAGGATGTATGCGCAGACGTTATCATGAAAAAAGGACAGCTTCCAAACAGTCAGGAAACTTATCGCTATCTATATGACTGCGACCTTCTGATTATTGATGATTTGGGAACAGAATATACAAATTCATTTGTATCTTCTGAACTTTATGATATACTGAATACGCGTTTACGCACACGGAAATCTACATTGATTTCAACAAATCTGAATCTGCAGGAATTAAACGAGCGTTACTCCAGCCGGACTGCAACCCGGATTTTTGCAGAGTACAAGGTATGTAACTTCTACGGCAGCAACATCCGCTTAGCCAAACGAAGTCAAACAATACAACAAAATAATAAGTGAATCATTTTAACGGAGGAAAAATCATGCCAAACGACAGTAATTTATTATCAACTATCCCAGTAGGGCCATTAGGCATTATTGCCTTAGAAAGCTGTACCGCTTTAGGGAACCGTGTAGATTCCTACCTTTCAAAATGGAGAGTGGCGCGTAACAATGCAGAAAAGTCAACGATTGCATTTAACGGATACGAAAAAGACTCCTACCTTGTCAAGTCTCTATGCCCGCGTTTTGGTTCCGGTGAAGCAAAGGGTGAGCTACAGGAATCTGTAAGAGGAAAGGATCTCTATATCTTAGTAGATGTGACAAATTATAGTATTGAATACACTGTATGCGGCAGAAAATCCCCAATGTCTCCGGACGACCACTATTCTGATGTGAAACGCATCATTGCGGCATGTGGCGGCAAAGCCCGTAAAATCACAGTGATTATGCCATTCCTTTATGAAGGCCGCCAGCACAAGAGGAGCGGCAGGGAATCCCTCGACTGCGCCCTGGCTTTACAGGAGCTTGTAGATTGGGGTGTGGATAATATTATTACCTTTGATGCACATGACCCACGGGTACAGAACGCAATTCCGCTTCACGGATTTGAAAACATCCGTCCTACCTATCAGTTTTTGAAGGCATTGCTTTTTTCAGAACATGATCTGGAATTAGACAGTGAACATTTAATGGTAATCAGCCCGGATGAGGGGGCAATGAACCGTGCCATATACTTTGCAAATATCTTAGGCGTAGATGTAGGAATGTTCTATAAGCGCCGTGATTATTCCACAGTCGTAAACGGCCGCAACCCAATTGTTGCCCACGAATTTCTTGGCGATTCCGTAGACGGCAAGGATGTTATCATCATTGATGATATGATTTCTTCCGGCGAGAGTATGATTGATGTGGCAAAGCAGCTTAAGAAACGAAATGCGCGGCGTGTATATTGCATCTCAACTTTCGGTCTTTTCACCAATGGTCTGGATGTATTTGATGATGCAAACAAAAATGGTATTATCGAAAAAGTAATCACGACGAATCTGACGTATCAGACACCGGATCTGCTTTCCCGTGACTGGTATATCAGCGCTGATATGAGCAAATATATCGCTTTACTGATTGACCACTTGAACCATGATGCTTCCATCTCGGATATACTTGATCCGACCGACCGGATCCAGGATCGGATTAACGAATATCGGCAAAAACATACGATACGCGAAAATTTTTAATATAGAGGTAATAAAAAGGAGTCCGTCACACGGATATGTGTGACAGACTCTTTTTATTATTGCAAAACCTCAGGCTTTACTGACCTGCCGATGGCGACTGCGTGGTCGGCGCTTCCGTTGTTGTCGGCGCTTCTGTCGTTGCCGGCGCCTCCGTGGTCGGCGCTTCGGTTGTCGGTGCCTCGGTTATGGTCGGAAGCTGCGTTGTACCCTCCGTTGTCCGAGGTGCCTGTGTCGTTTTTTCCTCTGTTGTCTTTTTCTTTTTCTTCTTATCCTCTTCCGTCTCAGAGCTGGAACGGGTATCCTTCCAATCCTTTGTGGAACGAACCCACTCATAGTCAGGGAACTTAATGTCTTTAAGACCTTCGTGTATCTCCGCCATAAAATCATGCCAGATTCTTCCAGGATAAGTAGAACCCCATAATCCTCTGGTGGACTGCGGTGTATCATACCCTACCCATACGCTGGTTGTATAATACGGCGTAAATGCACAAAACCATCCATCTGTGTTATTATCTGTCGTACCGGTTTTACCTGCGCAGGACATACCGGAAAGACCTAAGCCGCTTGCCGTACCTCCCTGAAATACACCCTGTAGCATAGACGTCATCATGCGGCATGCATTCATCTCATAGACCTCTTTGGATTTCACTTTATCCTCCACAATCGCATTTCCCTGTGAATCCGTAATCGACACGATACAGGTCGGTTTCCGGTACTCGCCATCATTCTCAATGGTAGCGTAACCGGATGCCATCTCGACCGTGGTTGCCCCATAGGTCAGACCGCCTAAGCAGGCTGCCATATTCTGACGATCTTCAATCGTTAAATAGTTAAAGTTCATATCCAACAAATAACCAACGCCAACCTCCGGCGTCAACTGCCCGAACAGCCGATATGCCACAACGTTCTTGGATGCAGCTACAGCCTGTGCCAGCGAAATCATACCGGAATAGGAAAGCCCGGAATTTTCCGGCATATTTGCCTGTTCAAATTTGTTATCATCCACACGCGTTGCCGGAGTATATCCCCGCTCCAACTGTGGCGTATATACAACCAGTGGTTTAATCGTACTGCCCGGCTGTCTTGCGCTCTGATAAGCCCGGTTCAAGCTGTATCCCTCAAGCTCACTCTGGGTACGTCCGCCTACAATCGCCACAACACGGCCATTTGAATTGTCAATACAGGTTGCCGAACCCTGCAAATTATAGATTCCCGTTTCCTCATTCTTTTCCTCGTCTACGGCTAACGTGTCATTAATCGTCTTCTGCAATGCCTTCTGCTTGGAAGGATCAATGGATGTATAGATCTGATATCCACCGGTATACAAAGACTGGTAAAACTCGTCATAGGCTTCACGGTATTGTTTGTTATACTCATGCTGCTCGTCAATATTGTCAAACTTATACTGGAATTTGAAACCGGAAGCTTCCATCAATGCTTCTGTCGCACAGAAGTTTGCAAAGGTTTCCACATAGTCATGGCTTTCCTTTTTCACATCTGCCAGCTCAATCTTTTCATTTAATGCCATGTCCAGTTCCAGATCATTAATACAGCCCTGCTCATACATATCATTTAAGATTTTATCACGGCGTTCTATCGTATGGTCATAATTTACCCGTGGATCATAGTAAGACGGACTGTTCGGAATCGCACACAAAAATGCCGCCTCGGATGTTGTAACCTCATCCAAATCCTTGTTAAAGTAACCCTTCGCCGCTGCACCGATACCATAATATCCATTTGCAAAAAAGATATTATTCAGATAAAACTCCAAAATCTGCTGTTTCGTATATTTCTTTTCCAGTTCCCATGCAATAAAAATCTCTTTGAACTTTCTTTTATATTTATCAGAATCCGTCTTCTCTTCACTTACCTCACTGGTAAGGAAAATGCCTCTTGCAAGCTGCTGGGTAATCGTGCTGGCTCCCTGTGTAATATTTCCACTGTTTTGGAATAAAATATATGCAGCGCGCATGATACCCTCGTAATCCACACCATTATGCTCATAGAACCGGCGATCCTCCACAGCAACCATTGCCTCGACAAACGGCGCCGGAATCTCATCATAGGTCTTATAATACACCTCTTTCTCACCTTTGATTTCCCGGATTTTCTTGCCATTGCAATCATACATGGTAGAGGTTTCATCACGGCGGAAATCATCAATAGAAGAATTGCTGACCGTCTCAATTGCCTGATCCCTGTATTCGAGTACATTTTTCCCAAATTTCTGATAAACGGTATATCCGCCAATCACACACACTAACAAAAAAATAGTCAGAAGATAGGTTACAATAATCCTGCGGACTCTCCGCCTCTTTCTTCTTCTCTCTTTCTTTTCTCTTCTTTTCTTCTGCTTCTCCAACTCCTCAGGAGATTTTTTCTTCTCTTTCGTATTGCCCGAAGCTGCATTACTTTTTGTCTGGCTGGGCTTCTTTTCATCTGTCGTAGACTTCTTCTTATCAGCCATAATAATCCCTCGTTTCCAGCTGTATCATTCCTTTGGTGATCTTAAAGCGCAATGTAATTACATCCAATTCCCATATTTGCAAACATATCCTTAATACCAGGATTCGTCGCAAATATAATGATTTGCCTGTTACTATAATCACCTAAACAGCTTAATGTTCCATTTAATCTATGATAATCATAAGTGACAAAAATGTCATCCATGACAATCGGCAGTTCCTCTGTCATTAATACATCCGCAATCGTCAGCCGGAGAGCTAAATAAATCTGTTCCACGGTACCGGTACTCAAATACTCCATATTTACAAACGAGTTACCCTTTTTAACCATAACACGAAGCTGGTCATCTATTTTTACTTCTGTATACTTATTGTCTGTAATCTTGCTGACGATCTGGGACACCTTGTCATTTAATACACTTCCAAAGGAATCGTAAATCTCCTCCGATAAATCCTGAATCGTCTCAATGGCAAGGTCAATCGCTGCAAGCTCGGCTTCATTTTCCGCTTTCTTTTCTTTAATTTCTGTAAGCTCCTTTAAATACTGTTCCTGCGCCGCGCGCTCATTTATAATACGTTCTTCTTTTACTTTCAGGTCGGACAGTTTATTTACATACTCCTTCTGGCTCTCACCATCAAGCGACCGCTGTGTTTTTGCCTCCTCAAATCCCTTTTCAATCTCAATCTCTTCTAGCAGCTTATACATTTTCGCACGTTTGGCAAAAATCTGTATTACGGTAAGCAGCGCAAACACAATACCAAATCCCATGATGCCCATTTTGATTCTTGGCTCATTTAATGGAATCAGAAAAGCAATCAGATCAAACAGCGCAATGCATAACAACCCAAGAAACAAAATAATAACCGGATTGTCTAAAAAACTCTTTGGCCCCATATTGCGAAGCATCTTACGCTGCCGCTCCTCCTTTGTCAGTTCCTCTTCCTTCTGCTGCATACGATTTGATGCTTCTGTTTTACTGCGGCTGCCATTAATCGGAGCAAACTTAAGGGAATCTTCCTTCTTTTCACTCATGGAATCCTCTATCTTTTTGTACTCATCCTTCACCGCTGCAATCTCTGCATCAAAATCCCGATCTAATGAAAGCTTTGCTGTAAGCTCCTGTTCTGCCGCCTCTAAATCACGGTTTGAAAACTCTTTCTTTTTGTTTTTAAGCTCCATAATGGCGCTTACGGCATCAATATCACCAGTCTTTGTGGATGCCATATTTACAATATAGTTATTCAGCCGGTCTGCAATCTCCTTGTCCGTTGCAGCGCCTAACTGCCCGATACACAGCGTATTCAGATATGTATTCTTATCCGTATGGATCAGGGTTCCCTGCAAATCATTTGGCTGCTTTAGCGGAAGCTCCCTGCCGGTATCCAGATCCCTGACCGTGGTTTTCTTCTCGGAGCGGGCAAAATTCCGTTCAATCAGATATTGTCCATTCTCTGTCGTAACCTCCATCGCGCCGGAAAATGCAGAACCATTTATCGGCTTTTTCTGCTCATAGTGGTCAAAACGGGCAGCCGTTCCCCTTGCCTTATCAATTCCATAAAGCATGTCCACAATGAAATCCTTTGTCGTAGTCTTTCCGGCTTCATTCGCTCCATATACCAGATTAATGCCAGGAGCCAGTGAAAGATCCTTGTTGTGAAATTGTCCGAAATCCTGTAAGTGCAGCTTGTCAATTCTCATCCTACTGTTCTCCTGTCTTTAATAATACATCTAATCCATAATGCATTGCCTTCTTGCAAACCTCATCACTATAATAATCATCTGAAAGGTGTCCGATAAAGCGTCCAATCAGATTTCCCTGGTTCTCTGCCAGCAGCTTATTCAAATCATATTCTCCGGCAATCTCTGATACAACTTCATATATATTAAATTTCTGGGTAAGCGGTGTGAAATCAAACACATCATGATTATGGTTATGTCCTTTTACCAAAATCCGGTATATATGCTGGGTTCCAAGCTGGCGGATCTGCCGGTCTACCAGGTCAAGAATCATCCCCGGCGTGTGATCCGGCTTGATGTTAATCAGCAGATTCATGTAACATCTTTGTGCAACCGGAACAAATTCCGTCTTAATGTTTCCATCCTCCACCCGACCGTAGATATAGCCTCTCGCGCCTGTATCCGTAAAGTCAATCGGTTCTAAGGAACCTGCCATAATCACAGCATTTTCCTTAATAACCTCCGGCTTATGGATATGGCCTAACGCCACATAATCAAAATTAGACTCCCTGATATTCTTTCTTGTAAATGGCAGATGTTTTGCATCTCCGCCATGAGCAAGCAAAATATTAAATGCGCCCTGCTTTGCCGGTTTGATATGATCCAGAATATCATCATCATTTTCCTTACTGCTGTAGGAAAATCCCGTCACACAGACGTTCAAATCCTTCATATAGACATTACTAATCTTATCGGAAGCAAGGCAAATTGTTTTAGAGGAGAATTTGTAATTTGCAAGCGGACTATCCGGTTTCATATAATCATGGTTGCCCGCAATCATAATTGTTTTCGTGCGTGTCAGCTTTGAAAGAATATAATCTACGTCCCGAATCATCCCCTCTGACGGCGGCATGTGAAATAAATCTCCTGCAATCAGCAACAAATCTACCTGCTTTTCTTCTGCATCTTCCACAACCTTTACGAAAGTTTCCTTAATCTCTCTCTCTCTATCCTGACTCCAGGGTCTTCCTTTATCCGGCTGAACACCCAAATGTGCATCTGCCATATGTATAAATTTCATGCTTACACCTGCCTCTTTCCTGTATATAAATTTGTAACTGCTCTAAAATAGGACTATACGTTTTCGACCTGACATGAAAACATATAGTCCTATTATATTAAATTTTTTCAAGAAGTGCAAATATTCTTTCAAACAAACAGCTCTGAAAGGAAAACTTTGTTTATAGCCTGCCAAAATTACGAAATGTTTTT
>JAMPFS010000025.1 GCA_023664325.1 Clostridium sp. | reverse complement strand
AAGCATTTCCCCTTTCCGCAAGACTCGGATCAGGTAGAGCCATCCCCCGGATGCCTGGTTAAGCATATTATAAAATATATTCTATAAGTATAATCTGAATAAATAATCATGTCAAATCAAAGACAAAATAATCTATGCATATCTTAGAGATCCCCTGCAATTCTTCCGTAATCATTTAATGGCCTCTTTTGTATTCTGGTAAAAGATTACAAAAGGAGGAAGATAATGGAAGAAAGAAAATCAAAAAATTCTACATACTAAAAGAAGAAACGAAAAAGAAAATGACCGTTATAGTATGTATCAAAAACAAGTTAATTAATATTCGTAAAAAATAACCGATTCATACTATCACTTGTTGTATATGAACGATATAATAAATAATATTGATATATAAAAGTAACTGCCCCAGACTAAGTTGTCTGAGACAGTCGAAATGAAGATTGGAAATTAACAATACTTATTATAACGTAAAAATAAGAAATGTCAAGTGTCGAGTGGAAAAATCAAGCAAAAAGGAATTATCGTGAAACAAATCATTTATAAACTGTAAACAGATTCATGGCGGTCGGCAAACGAAAAGGTTACAAAATGAAATATTTGTGTTATGATGAAAGCAATGCGGTTGGGAAAACGGAATCTCTAACGAAATATACAAAATTGATAATAATTAGGAGGGAATTTAACAATAGAAAATTGGGAGTTTCGCCATTACCTAAAATTTAGCGGTCAGAAAGGAGACCAAAAGATGAATTGTTTACATGTGCCAAAGATTATGATGCCAAAAGAAGGAACAGACTTATACAAATGGTCTGTGATTGCCTGTGACCAGTATACCTCTCAGCCGGAATACTGGTTAGAAACAGAAAAAACGGTTGAAGATGCGCCATCGACTTTGAGAATGATTCTCCCGGAGGTATATTTAGAGGGCGAGGATGAAAAACAGCGTGTGGATCGTATTCACGATACGATGAAGCAGTACATGGAAGATGGAACCCTGCAGGAAATGCCGGCTGGATTTGTATTGGTAGAGCGGAGTTACGGAAAGGAGCTTTCCCGTTTTGGGCTTGTGGTGGAAATCGACTTGGAAACCTATGAGTATAAGAAAGGCTCACATTCCCTGATACGTCCTACAGAGATGACGGTGGAGGAACGTATTCCACCACGTTTGCGGGTACGGCAGACGGCTGCGTTGGAACTGCCACATATTATGCTGTTGATTGATGATCCGGAGCATACGGTAATTGAGCCATTGCTGGAGCATAAGGATATTTTTGAAAAAATATATGATACAAATCTTATGCAAAAGGGAGGACATATTACGGGGTGGTTTATCCCGAAAGGAGAGGAGACGGAACGGATTACAAAGCTCATTGAAAAGCTTGCTAATCCGGATATATTTAAAGAAAAATATAATTTAAAGAAGGAATATCCGCTTCTCAACCTCGCAGTGGGTGACGGCAACCATTCTATGGCTACTGCAAAGGCAGCTTGGGAGAATATTAAGCAGAATTTGTCAGAGGAGGAAATGGCAGATCATCCGGCAAGATTCTGTCTCTGTGAGATTGTAAATGTGCAGGATGCAAGTCTGGAAATAGAACCGATCCATCGTGTGATATTCGGCGTGGAGAAAGCGGATTTGTTACAGGAAGCAAGGGCTTATTATGAAGGAAAGGGCTGTGAGTTTACTGTGGAAGAGGGGAAGTTTGTTGAACCATATGCCAATGAAGCAGTGCATTGCTTTGGCTTTTTTGATAATAGCGGTGTCGGAGCAATTAAGGTGAGCCAACCCGCATGGGGAATTGCAGTGGCAACATTACAGAACTTTCTGGACGAATTCTTAAGCAGGCATAAAGAATGCAGGATTGACTATATTCATGGCAGGGATGTAGTGGAGTCTCTGGGTTCCCAGAGCGGCAATATAGGTTTTATACTGCCGGATATTCATAAAGAGGATTTGTTTAGAGGAGTTATCGTAGACGGAGTTCTGCCGAGGAAGACTTTTTCTATGGGTGAAGCAAATGAAAAACGTTATTACATGGAATGTAAATCACTTATGAAGAAATCATAAAAATTTCAGAGTCGTATTTTCGTTAAAAATGTGTAAAAAATAATTAGATTTTGCTTTCTGTTCCGTACGAATTATGATATAATGATAGAATAATTCCAGCAAGCAAACAGCTATCGTGGCTGCTAGCAGACAAAGATAGCTGTTTATTTGCTGGATAAACAAACATGAGCTTGTAGGACGATAGTCCGGAAAGCGAATGGTTGTTTGGCAGTTGCGGAAGCACGAAGTGCGAGCAAATGCGAATTATGAAAGCACGGAGTGCGGCAATTGCGAATGATATAACATATTATCATGGCTGCTTGCAGGCAGAGAAAGAGGGGATGGCTTATGGGAAAACAGATTATTATTTCAGTCGGCAGAGAATTTGGCAGTGGGGGCCATGAGATTGCGGAAGGTTTGGCAAAGCATTATAATATTCCGCTTTTTGATAAGGAGATCTTTGAACATATTGAAGAGAATGAATCCATCAGTGCAGAGGTAGCACAATTTTTTGATGAGAAGCCGGTCAGCCCGATTTTCTATCCGATTATGACAGACAGTGCAAATCTGCCACTGGAGCAGACTGTAGCAAACCATATTTTCAATTTCATCCGTCTGAAGGGTGATCAGGAAAAGCAGTCATTTGTAATTGTCGGAAGATGCGCAGAGTATGTATTACGGGATAATCCCAATATGATTAGTGTTTTCATTTTAGGGGATACGGATAAAAAATGCCAGCGGGTTATGGAAAAATATGATTTAGATGAGAAATCAGCGCTTACCTTTATGCGAAAAGAGGATAAGATGCGTAAAACATATCATAATTTTTATGCGGATGGCAAATGGGGAGATTCCAGAAGCTATGATATTTGTATCAACAGCTCTACGTTAGGAGTAGAAAAGACTTTAGAGATGTTGATTGCATATATAGACAAAGTATTAAGCTGCTCTTAAGAAAGATCTGGTTAGTGTTTTGTGGGAGGTTTTATGAATGAAGTGAAGGTGTGTTTATGCGCCTTTGCTAAGGAGCGGTCTGGCATAAGCCGGACAAGGTATGTAGAGATGATAAAAACGCAGATTGTACAACGGACAGTTGCCGGAACAGAGTTTTGCTCATAGCTGCAAAATATGGATTTAGGAGGTTATTGTATTTATGGCAAACAGATTTGTATTGAATGAGACAAGTTACCACGGGGCAGGAGCAATTTCAGCGATTGCGGAGGAGATAACAGGGAGAGGATTCCAAAAGGCATTTGTTTGTTCGGATCCAGACCTTATCAGGTTTGAGGTTACAAAAAAGGTTACAGATGTATTAGAGCAGGCAAAGATTCCATATGAGATATATTCCAATATCAAACCGAATCCGACAATTGAGAATGTGCAGACAGGTGTAGAGGCATTTAAGAAATCCGGCGCAGACTGTATTGTGGCAATTGGCGGAGGTTCCTCTATGGATACTGCAAAGGCAATTGGTATTGTAATCAAGAATCCGGAGTTTGCGGATATCCGAAGTTTAGAGGGTGTTGCGCCGACCAAGAATAAATGTGTTCCGATTATTGCAGTTCCGACTACCGCAGGTACAGCAGCAGAGGTTACGATCAATTATGTCATTACCGACTCAGAGAAGAATCGCAAAATGGTATGTGTAGATGTACACGACATTCCGGTGGTGGCAGTTGTTGATTCGGATATGATGAGTTCTATGCCAAAAGGACTTACTGCGGCAACCGGTATGGATGCTTTGACACATGCGATCGAGGGGTATATTACGCTTGGCGCATGGGAAATGTCAGATATGTTCCACTTAAAGGCGATTGAGATTATTGCAAAGAATCTTCGCGGAGCAGTGGAGAATACGAAGGAAGGCAGAGAGGGAATGGCGCTTGGACAGTATATAGCCGGTATGGGATTTTCAAATGTAGGTCTTGGACTGGTTCATTCTATGGCACATCCGTTAGGAGCGCTTTATGATACGCCACATGGTGTTGCAAATGCAATTATTCTGCCAACTGTTATGGAATATAATGCGCCGGCGACCGGTGAGAAGTACCGTGATATTGCAAAGGCAATGGGTGTGGAGAATGTTGATGCAATGAACATTGAGGATGCAAGAAAGGCAGCTATTGATGCAGTGAAACAGTTGTCCGTGGATGTTGGAATCCCGGCAGATTTGAAAGAGATTGTTAAAGAAGAAGATATTCCATTTCTTGCACAGTCGGCATATGATGATGCGTGTCGTCCAGGTAATCCGAAGGATACCAATATTGAGGATATTACAGCGCTTTATAAGTCATTGCTGTGATTTCAGAAGAACGATAGCAGGAATAGATAGGATACAGGTATCCGATCTAATCTTTTTAATCCTATCATTGTTATGTATGCAAACGATAAAAGTGTAAGGGGGATCGCTATGTATCATTGTTATATCCATTTTTATTTGATTGGTGCTGGCAACAAGGCATTTCATACAATAAAGGAAATGAATCCACTTGAGAATTTCACGCATGAATTTTGGGAAGATACCAAAATTGATGAGGGGTTGTTGGCAAAGGCGGATGTGATTTTAGTTGATTTATCCGATTTAGATGGAGAGGCAGTGATTCAAACGATAGCTGCGGGCAAGAGCGCAGATGCGGAATGTATTTTGATTGCTAATCGGGAACAGGTTGTAGAAATTACAGCGGACTTATCACAAATAAAAGATGTTTGGATGATGCCAATGTCAGATGAGGAAATAAAATTCCGTTTTTTGAGATGGCAGCAGACATACAAGATGAGCAAAGACTTTTGGCAGACCAACCATTTTTGGGAGGCAATGATGAACAGTACTCCGAATCTTATCTGGTATAAGGACAAAGATGGAGTACATGAAGTAGTGAATGACAGCTTCTGCAAAACCGTCAATAAGACGAAGGAACAGGTGGAAGGACGCAGGCATGCTTATATCTGGGATACGGAATATGATGATCCTGTCTGCATAGAATCCGAACAGGAGGTTATGCGTAAGCGGCAGACCTGTATCTCCGAGGAGGAGGTAAAAAGCGGTGAGGGCATGAAGCTGCTGACAACCTATAAGTCACCATTATATAATCTGGATGGGAGTGTAATGGGAACGGTGGGCGTGGCAATTGATATCACAAAGGAGCGTGCCTACGAGCAGGAAATAATTGAAAAAAACCGTACGCTGGAAACTATTTTTTCTACGATGGATTGTGGTATGCTGTGCCATACAATTGACGGCTCCCGCATTATCAGTATTAACAATGCTGCGTTAAAAATTTTGGGATATGAGTCTAAGGAAGAGATGGTAAACTTTGACACGATTGCCCCATCTGTTATGGATGAGGATAAGGAGAAACTTCGGACAAGCATCAAAAGGCTGAAAAACGAAGGGGATAGTGTCAGTGTGGAGTATCGTGTACAGCATCCGGATGGCGAAATTCTCTATGTAATGGGCAATGTGAAGCTGTTAAAAGAAAATGGCGAATTGTACTATCAGCGTTTTCTCTTGGATTGCACAACGCAGAAAATTCAGGAAAGAAAGGAGAATATGAAGCGAGAGAAACGTCAGATGGAACTGATTCAGACGCTGGGTATGGATTACAATATTGTCTGTTTCTTTGATCTGGAAACCGGTATGGGAAATACACTCCGTATGGTAAATTGTACAAATCATGTAATGGAATCTGTGTTTTCCAAAGATATTTTATTAGAAGAGGGTTTGGGGCGTTATATTGAAAACTGTGTTTATCCGGATGACCGGCAGATGGTCAAAGATGCCGTTTCACAGGAGCGATTGAGAAAAGAATTGCCGGGAAAAAAGACGTATCATATTAATTACCGTACAATTTGCGAAGGTGAGATCAAATATTTCCAAATGAAAGCGGCATATGTCGGTAAATGGGATGAGAATCAGGGTGTTGTAATAGGAATCCGCAGTGTAGATGAGGAAATCCGGGATGAGATGGAGAAGAAGAGCATGTTGGAGGAGGCGCTTTTACAAGCCCAGAAAGCCAATAGGGCAAAGAGTACATTTCTGTCTAATATGTCCCATGATATCCGTACGCCAATGAATGCAATTGTCGGTTTTACGAATTTGGCGAGCGAGCATATAGACTGTCAGGAACAGGTTAAGGAATATCTTGAGAAAATTAAAGTATCAGGCAAACATTTACTGCATTTGATTAATGATATTTTAGATATGAGCCGTATTGAAAGCGGTAAAATACAGCTGGAAGAAAAACCATGTAGTTTATTGGATATTTTATATGGCGTGTATAATATCGTACAGGTTGATATTCGTGAAAAACAGCTTGAATTATATTGTGATATGGAGAATATTTCAAATGAGTATATTTACTGTGACCAGCTGCGGCTGAATCAGGTGCTGTTGAATCTTTTAAGCAATGCAGTCAAATATACGGAAGCAGGTGGAAGTGTCAACTTAACTGCTGTAGAGAAGCCCGGAGCGCCGGAGGGGTATGCAAATTATGAAATTTGTATCAAAGATACGGGTATCGGCATGAGCAAAGAATTTGTATCTCATATATTTGAACCTTTTGAGAGAGAACGAAATTCCACAATCAGCAAGATTCAGGGAACAGGTTTGGGGATGGCAATTACAAAGAATATCATCGAGATGATGCACGGGACGATTGGGGTGGAAAGTGAGAAGGGCAAAGGAACGGAAATCAAAGTTGCCTTTACGTTCCGTTTGCATGAAGAGGGAAGAAAATCGTTAGCGATACCGGAACTTGAGAATAAAAAGGCGCTGGTCGTGTCAGCAAATGCCGGAATTTGTGAGAATGTATCCAGTATGCTTCGGCAGCTTGGCATGCATCCGGAGCAGGCATCGTCCGGAGAGGAAGCGGTACTTCGTACCCGTCAGGCGAGCGGGGAAGGAGACGGTTACCATACATACATTATTGAGTGGCAGGTGGATGACCGGAACGGTATTGAGGTTGTGCGAAGAATTAAAAAGGAGCTGGGTGAGAAGGAATCGGTTATTGTTATGACTGCATATGACTGGTCTGATATACGGACTGAGGCACAAAAAGCAGGTGTGGATACATTTTGCAGTGTACTGCCAATTTTACCGGAGTTACGGGATTGCCTGGAATCCGTCATACATAAGGAGGATGAGAAAGAACAGGAAACAAGGAAGCCGGAAAAAATTTATAAGGGGCATATTTTGCTGGTGGAAGATATTGAAATAAACCAGGAAATTGCAGTGGCGATTTTGACAGAAGCAGGATTTTCGGTGGAGGTTGCCGAGAATGGCAAGGTTGCTTTGGATATGTTAAATGAGGCAGAACCAGGTTATTATCAACTGGTGCTTATGGATATTCAGATGCCGGTGATGGATGGTTATGAAGCAACGAAAGCAATTCGGAGGCTGGAAAATCCGGAAGTGTCCTCCATACCAATTTTTGCCATGTCTGCAAATGCCTTTGAAGAAGACCGGCAGGAAGCTTTAAGGTGTGGCATGAATGGACATATAGCAAAACCGATTGATGTTACGGTGTTGTTAAATACTTTGCGTGATGTATTTGGCTAAGCTTTTCGGCATGTTCAAGTAAAAAACAATGGAGGGATACAGACATGAATGATAAGTTACAGGAGATTATTGATAATTTAGAAGTTATTCGTCTTTTGGGTGATAGAGATACAGTGGTGTCCGTAATAGACAGAGATGGCATTATACGGGGCTTTTCAATGCCACCATCCATTCCGCCATCGTTGGAGGTTGGAAGTAAATTTATAGATCCGACAGGCGCCTTTGATGAAGTGATGAGAACCGGGAGACCCAAACACAATATTCTTCCAAAGGAAGCGGTTGGAATGGCAATGGAGGGAAATCTGGTTCCGATTAAGGACGGTACAGAGATAGTAGGCTGTGTGATCAGCACCTATTCTGTGGATGACAAGGAGAAGGTACATGAGATTGCCACACAGTTCCAGAAGTCAGTTGGTGAGGTGAACAGTTCCTTACAGGATATCGTTGGCGGGTTAGAAAATCTGTTTGATATGCTGACAGAGATGAACCATATGACATCAGATATCGAAAAGGATGTAAATGGCGCAGCAGGTGTTGTGAATAAGGTCAGCGGCAATGCATCCCGTTCTAATATTTTAGCGCTCAATGCATCCATTGAAGCTGCCAGAAGCGGTGAGGCAGGACGTGGGTTTGCAGTGGTGGCAACAGAGATGGGAAAACTTGCCAATGAAAGTGGAAGTTCCGCATCTGAAATCAAGAAAACTCTTAATGTGATCGGGGAACATTTACATGCCATTATCGCATCTATCAAAGAGGCAAATGGGGTGGCAAAGGAACACAGAGACAGTATTAATGATATCAAAGAGATTCTTGAACAGACAATGGCATTGGCAGACCAGTTGGAGGAATAGGTAAAAGATTATAAAATCGGGTATTTTTTAAAATCAGCGTTTTGTTTTGATACGATTGCAGTATCAGGGCGAAACGCTTTTTTAGTAGGGAAACTTCCCTTTTTCTATATGCAAAAACAGATGATACAAAAAAGATACGTTTCTGTTACAAAGAATATACACAAAAATGTTTTCATAAAAGTAATGAAAGAAACCTCCGGGAAGAACTGCGAGGGTGGGAAGACAAATCGCATAGTGGATGAAATTGAACATAGGGAAAGGGATGAACAAGATGGATATAGAGTTGACAGCAGGGAAGGGTTTTGAACAGCTGCCGGTAAAATCAGTATATGCTGCGGGGCGTGGGGTCTATGGAGAGGGAGGACAGATAAGGAGGAAACCGACTTACAAAAGACCTGTGAGTATAGAGGAACGTATCAGGATGAAGAAAAGAAGAAAACGTATTGCAAGGTGGAGACGTATCAAAAGAGTGGCGGGCAGACTTCTTCTTTTGGCAGTTTTGTTGACAGTGATGGTATTTGCCATTTTGAAGGTAGTGGGATTGGCTGTGGAGGCATTTATGCCGAAGGCAGGAGCGGGCAGAAGTTTTGCGGCAAAACTTTTAAGTGATGATATGAAGACGCTATGGTACGATATAAAAGCGCCGCAGGTTTTTGAAGGAGATGAGATGAAGGAAAGGCTGGCAGAACTTGCGGGAGAATATCCGGGTTTTTCTGAGGTATATGAGAACATGGACAAATACCCGGAAGATCTTTTAGCTGCCCTTTGTAATAACCCGGAAATGATAGACTTTGTAAAGGGCTACCCTGAAAATGCGGGGATGACAGCAGGGGAACTGACACAGCAGGAGTTACAGGCAGGAATACCGCATCTGCTGCAATGGGATAAAAGATGGGGATATGCTGCGTACGGAGAAAACAATATGATTGCGCTTACCGGCTGTGCGCCAACCTGTATGTCCATGATTATTGTGGGGCTTACGGGAAATAAGGCTGCCAAACCGGATGTGATAGCGAGTTATGCAATGCAAAATGGGTTTTATGTGGAGGGAACAGGAACGGCATGGAGCCTGATGACGGAGGGCGGACAGCAATGGGGCGTATACGGTCGGGAAATCTCATTGATGGAGAGTAATATCGTATCTGAATTAGAAGCAGGGCATCCCATTATATGCAGTGTACATGCGGGAGATTTTACCACAGAGGGACATTTTATCGTACTGGCAGGAATGGAGGATGGAAAAATCCGGGTGAATGATCCGAACAGTATCAGCCGGAGCAACATGCTTTGGGATTATAGTGTATTGGAAGAACAGATCAGCAATTTATGGGTGTTTTATAAATATTAACCGCAATCTGCCGGGATGGCAGACTAAGACAGCTGGATGATGGTTGGATCCTTGCGATATGCCTGTGGTATATTACCTGCTGCGATAATGCATGCCTGCTGGTAGTCGGCAAAACGCACCGGGGCGGTGAGATCAAATTTGCTGTGATCGCATAAAACATATGGGGAAAGAGTGTGTGTAATGGCGCACTCTTTTATTTTTGCTTCTTCCGGGTCGGGTGTCGTAAAGCCGTCAGCGTGATTGACGGCATTGGTGCCGAAAAAACCAATGGAGAACTGGTATTGTAGGAGGGCAGAGTAACATTGGGAGCCGATTAATGCCTCGGTGGTGGATTTTAACTGTCCGCCTGTTAAATAGACCGGATAGTTCTTGCTGCTTAATTTTTTTGCGTGGACAATGGCATTTGTCACAAACGTGACATTCGGCACATCCAGATAGTCAATCAGATAGGACGTTGTGGTTCCGGCATCCAGAAAGACCAAATCATTTGGCTGAATAAGCGTTGCGGCATAACGGGCAATATTGATCTTCTCTTTCTGGTTAATGTCCTGTCTGGCAGCGATCGTATAGTCTGATTTAATCTGCTGGGTCAGGGCAACGGCTCCACCGCGTACCTTAAAAAGCAGTCCGCGTCTGTGCAATTCATTTAAGTCCCTCCGGATGGTGGCTTCTGAGGCACCGAGATTTTTCATTAACTCTTGTACGGTAACTGCATTTTGTGTATTCACATAATTGCATATTTGTTGTTTTCTTTCTTCTGATAACATAATTGATTCCTTTCTGAATGATTTATATTAAATGCGGTTAGACTTTTACAGGATGATGGATTGTGACGTATTTTGAATGGGATTATAGACTTTTTTTGCAGAAATGTCAATGAATGAGGGCATAGAAGTCGTGAAGTATCATAAGAATATAAAATAACGAAAAAATTGTTTCTTTTTGAATGAAAATGATTGGAAGTGATTGACAGATGTGAAAATGCATGATATAATATTCAATATAAATCAAAAACGTTCAAAAAATATCAAAAAGGAGGAATGGAAATGATTTACACGGTTACATTTAATCCGTCATTGGATTACATTGTGACGGTACAGGATTTTACTGTTGGCAAAGTAAATCGGACGAAGAAGGAACTGGTGCTGCCGGGTGGAAAAGGGATTAATGTGTCGATTGTGTTGAAAAACCTGGGAATGGCAAGTACTGCGCTTGGCTTTGTTGCCGGGTTTACCGGGGAAGAGATTAAGCGGAGGCTGGCGGAGCAGGAGATTGACACGGATTTTATTATGGCAGGAAACGGCATGTCACGCATCAATGTAAAGCTTCGATCCAATGAGGAAAGCGAGATTAACGGTATCGGTCCCGATCTTGATGAGGCAAGTCTTTCTCAGTTTATGGCAAAGATAGATTTGCTGAAGGATGGGGATGTGCTCGTGTTAGCGGGTTCGATTCCGGCGGTGCTTCCGGAAACGATTTACCGGGATATCATGAAGAGGCTGCAGGGAAAAAATATCATGATTGCCGTGGATGCCACAAAGGATTTGCTTTGCAATGTATTGGAGTATCATCCGTTTGTAATCAAACCAAACAATTTTGAACTTGGTGAGATTTTCGGCGTGGAACTTACCAGTCGGGAGGAGGTTGTCACCTATGCAAAGAAACTGCAGGAGCGGGGGGCAAGAAATGTATTGGTTTCCATGGCTGGGGATGGCGCAGTTTTAGTGGCGGAGGATGGAACGACTTACCAAAGTCCGGCGCCAAAGGGCAAAGTCGTTAATTCCGTTGGCGCAGGGGATTCCATGGTGGCAGGTTTTATCTATGGATACCTGACGGAGCAAAATTATGAAAATGCATTCTATACCGGTATTTCCTGCGGAAGCGCAAGTGCATTTTCGGAAAATCTTGCAACGAAAGAAGAAGTTGAAGCTGTATATCGAAATCTTGCAAAAAACGTCACCAATTGATGCATTACCGATAGCGATAATGTATCGTATCATGAATACAATAAAAGAGATAGGAGGAAGTGCGTATGAAGATTACAGATTTATTATCAGAAAATGCTGTGGATCTGCAGGTGAAGGCAGCGGATAAGCAGGATGTACTCCGGCAGGCTGTTGATTTGATGGCAAAACAGGGGGTAATCACTGACAAGGAGGAATATCTGGCAGCGGTATTTGCGAGAGAGGAGGAAAGCACGACTGGCGTCGGGGATGGAATTGCCATTCCGCATGGTCGCTGCGGGGCGGTAACCAAGCCGAGCCTGATTGCCATGGTGATTCCGGAAGGCGTGGAGTATGAGGCATTGGATGACGAACCGGTCAATCTGCTGTTCCTGATTGCCGCCAATCCACAAAGCGGATCTGCGCATATTGATATTTTAAGTAAGTTATCAGGCATGCTGATGCATGAGGAATTTACCAGCGCATTGAAGGCTGCAAAAACAGCAAAAGCATTTTTGAAAGTCATTGATGATGCAGAAGAAGAAAAAGATGCAAATGAGACGGAAACTGCGCAGACCACACAGGCAGCAGAGAGCGGACAGAAGAAAATATTGGCGGTTACCGGCTGTCCGACCGGAATTGCCCACACCTTTATGGCGGCAGAAGCAATTGAGAAGAGTGCGAAGGCAAATGGCTGCTTTGTGAAGGTGGAGACCAGAGGCTCCGGCGGTGCCAAGAATGTGCTGACGGCAGAGGAGATCGCAGAGGCAGACTGCATTATTGTAGCTGCGGATACAAAAGTTCCGATGGGACGTTTTGATGGCAAGAAACTGATTGAGGTGCCTGTTTCGGATGGAATCAGCAAAGCGGATCAGTTGATTGAGAGGGCAATGGCAGGAGATGCTCCGCTGTATCACGGCGCAGGTGACGGGGAGCAAAGCAGTGCTGCTGCGAGTGGCAGTGTAGGTCACCAACTCTATAAACATTTGATGAATGGTGTATCCCATATGCTTCCGTTTGTGGTAGGCGGCGGTATCCTGATTGCCATTTCTTTCCTGTTGGATGGTCTTTTGGTAGATATCAACGCACTGAGTGAGGCAGAGCGTGCCAACTTTGGTACGATCACACCGGCTGCCGCATTGTTTAAGGGCATTGGCGGCACGGCATTTAATTATATGCTGCCGATTTTGGCAGGTTTTATTGCCATGAGTATTGCAGACCGTCCGGGTCTTGCCGTTGGTATTTTAGGCGGTGCGATTGCGGCAGGCGGCAAATCCGGTTTCTTAGGCGCATTGGCAGCAGGTTTTCTGGCAGGCTATATTGTAAAGCTGTTGATGAAGGCTTGTGAAAAGCTTCCAAAGTCTTTGGATGGCATTAAACCGGTTCTGATTTATCCGGTATTTGGTATCTTAATCTGTGGGCTGGCGATGAATTATGTGATTGAACCAATTGTAGGGGTGATTAATACAGCGTTAAATAATGGTCTGGCATCTATGAGCGGCGTCAGCAGCGTATTGCTTGGCGTGATTGTAGCGGGAATGATGGCAATTGACATGGGAGGCCCGTTCAACAAGGCGGCATATGCATTCGGAATAGCATCCATTGCAGCGGGCAATTATAATATCATGGCAGCGGTTATGATTGGCGGCATGGTTCCTCCTTGTGCAATCGCTCTTGCAACCTTACTGTTTAAGAAAAAGTTTACGGCAGAGGAGAGAAAGTCCGGTTCCACGAATTTTGTCATGGGTCTGGCATTCATTACAGAGGGCGCGATTCCGTTTGCAGCTTCCGATCCGCTGCACGTACTGCCGGCCTGCATTGTCGGCTCTGCCGCTTCGGGTGGACTGTCTATGGCATTTAATTGTACCTTAATGGCGCCGCATGGTGGAATCTTCGTATTTCCGGTAGTGGGAAATGCAATCTTCTACCTGCTCTCCTTAGTGATTGGTACAGTTGTCAGCGCAGTTTTGTTAGGCGTATTGAAGAAAACGGTAGAGGAATAGAGGTAGAATCGCTCTATCCGGGCAGCCGTATACAGAAAGCAAACGCTATGTGAAAGGAGTTTTTTCCATATGGCGTTTGTTTTTTTACGGCGATAAAAAAATCGGCGATATACCAGGAGGCAGTAAAGTGGGGTATGTTTTGGAAAAACTGGGTCTTGTAAAGAAAGGAGAATTCCTGTAACATAATATAGGAAAGAATTTAGGAAAAGGAAAATGCATGCAGTTTTGCCAGGGGCAGAGACTGCAACGCAGGGAAACGGAATGGAAAAACCAGCAATATTGAAGAATAAATATTTTTTGTATATCACAGAGTTTTTTGCGGGAATGTCGGTGATGGCAGTGGAACTCGGGGCCAGCAGGCTGTTAGCCCCATATTTCAGTTCTTCCCAGATTGTGTGGACAATTATCATAGGAACCATCATGATTGCAATGGCGCTGGGGAATATTTATGGCGGAAAGAGCGCGGATAAGACGCCGGATCCGGACAAGCTTTACGGGAGAATGATTGTGGCGGGGATTTGGATTGCCTTGATTCCGGTAGTGGGAAAATATATTATTTTAGGTGTTTCGGCATTGCTGATTTTTACTGTCAACAGTAATTTTCTGATTTGGGCAGCATTTGCCGCCTGTGTGCTGGTCTTTGTCTATCCACTGTTTTTGCTTGGAACAGTGACGCCGTCTTTGGCAAAATATTCGGTAGACAGCCTGGATGAAAGCGGCAAGACGGTGGGAACGCTGGGGGCATTTAATACAATTGGTTCGATTATTGGGACATTTATCCCAACTTTTGTGACGATTCCGGCAGTGGGAACTTCCATCACCTTTTTAATATTTGCCGGTGTTTTACTTGTGTTATCCATCTGTTATTTTCTTAGTGTGAAGCGGAGGAAGGCGAAAATAACAGTGGCGGCAGTGGTGTTTCTCATGTGCTGTGTTTTGGGGTATTCCAGCCATTTTGCTTTTTGGGATTCAGACTTAACCTATGAGGGGGAGTCGGTATATAATTATTTACAGGTCAAGGAGGACGAACAGCAGGTAGTGCTTTCGACCAATGTTTTATTTGGCGTGCAGTCCGTGTTGATGAAGAATGATTCGCTTACGGGAATGTACTACGATTATGCGATGGCGGCACCGCTTATGACACAAAAGGAGAATCCCCGGGATTGCGAGATGCTGATTCTCGGAATGGGAACCGGAACTTATGCAACCCAGTGCAGCCGTTATTTTGGCGAAATGCCGATAGATGGTGTGGAGATTGATGAACGCATTACAGGACTGGCACGGGAATATTTTGAGCTGCCGGAGGAGGTTGGGGTTACAACTTATGATGGCAGGGCATTTTTAAATGCAACAGATAAAAAATATGATGTGATTATGGTGGATGCCTATCAGGACATTACCATTCCCTTTCAGATGTCGTCCGTTGAATTTTTCACTCTTGTCAAGGAACATTTGAATGGGGGCGGCGTTATGGTTGTAAATATGAACATGAAAGGAAATGCAGAGGGAAATATCAACCAGTATCTGGCAGATACCATTTCCTCTGTCTTTGATGAAGTGTATACGGTAGACGTAACATATTCTACGAACAGGGAGCTGTTTGCTTCTGATAATAAGGATATGACGGCAAATCTGAAAGCGCACATACAAAATCTGGAGGAGGCAGATTTTGCGGAGATGATGACAATGGTTTCTGACAATCTTCTGGCGTATGAGGCAGGAGAATATATCATGACCGATGATAAGGCGCCGGTAGAGCTTTTAGGCATGAAGGTGATTGATGAGCTGATTAAGGATGAGGTAGCCTATTACAAGAAGATTTTTGAAGACCAGGGAATACAGGGACTTTTGGATAAACTGTTATGAATAGATGAAAACGTGCATACGATTTATGGGGGATGAAAAAAATGCAGCGAACCCGCCAAAGGAGGTATAAAGATGAAAGTATTAATGTTAAATGGAAGTTCAAATCGGGCAGGCTGTACCTATACGGCATTAAAAGAGATTGGTACGGTATTGGAGGCTGAAGGAATTGCTTATGAAATTTTCCAGATTGGCGCAGCAGCGGTGCGGGACTGTATCGGATGTGGGCAGTGTACGCCGGAAGGGTGTGTGTTTTCGGATGATGCGGTAAATGAATTTGTGAAAAAGGCAAAGGAGGCAGACGGTTTTGTATTCGGAACACCGGTATATTATGCACATCCAAGCGGACGCATACTCTCCTTCTTAGACAGGGTATTTTACAGCAGTGGGGCTGCTTTCCGCTTTAAGCCGGCAGCGGTTGTTGCTTCTGCAAGACGGGCAGGAACAACGGCATCCTTAGATGTTTTACAGAAATATTTTGGAATTTCCCAGATGCCGACAGTAGGTTCCACTTATTGGAATATGGTGCATGGCAACCGGCCGGAGGAAGTATTAAAGGATGCGGAGGGATTACAGACCATGCGAAATATCGGCTATAACCTCTCCTGGATGTTAAAGTGTTTTGAGGCGGGAAAAAACAGTGGAGTAGAATTGCCAAAATCCCAGAAAGTGGTGTCAACCAATTTCATCAGGGAGTAAGTATTTTCTGTATTTTTGAAAGAAATATAAGGAAGTTACTTCACAAAATAAGGCAGTGTATGGTAAAATACCTAATAGATGACTTGTTGGCAGTGTGCAGCAGGCACATATTATTATCAATATGCGATACATATTGAACAAGGGGGGCTCATTTTGACACATAAAGAGAAGGCGGATGCGCTTTTGCGCCAGCGGTATCATTGTTCGCAGGCGTTGTTTGGCGCATTTGCTGAAGATTTTGATATTGACTTAAAAACTGCATTCAAGGTGAGTACCTGTTTTGGCGCTGGTATGCGGCAGGGAGAGGTGTGTGGCTGTATCAGTGCATCCCTGATGATACTCGGTATGGCATTTGGTTTTTACAATGCTCAGAACAGGGAATTGGAGATGTACGGCAACAAAAAAACGCGGGAATTTATTGACAAGTTTAAGGAGCGTATGTGTGGAGACACTCTTTGCCGTGATATTTTAGCGCAGGATATCCGAACACCGGAAGGTCAGAAAATTATTCAGCAGGCAGGACTGATTCTAAAAAAATGTCCTCGCGCCATTAACCACAGTATTGATATTTTGGAGGAGATGCTTGCAGAACACGAGCAGGAAATGGCTGAAAATGCAGCTATGATGGCGGAATATGAGCAGGAAATGCAGGATCTTCAGAGAGAAAAGCAAGAGGCTGCTACTTTGGTGGAAAGCAGCGGTACAACGGATACAGATAAATGGAATCTGGAGAAGTATGCAGATCAGGATGAAATACAGGAGGTTATGAAACGAAATAACCGCAAGCACCGGTTCCGCCGGAATGTCGGAGAACTGGTGTACCGTTCGAGAAAGCCGATTGCGTTTATCCAGTTTGATATCCGCAGGTTTAAGATTATTAATGATTTATATGGCGAACGGTTTGGGGATGAGATTCTTTATTTTATCATCGAGCAGTTAAAGGATATCTGCAATGAAAAACAGTATTATTTGAACCCCCGAAGTGATGTGTTTATGATTGTCACGGAGTATGAGACCGAGGAAGATTTGACAACATTTATTCATATGGTGGATGACAATATATCTTCTTTTAAGAATGTCCGGCTGCAACTTTCCTACGGTGTATATTCGGTAGAGGATAAGAATATGGAACTGCGGCAGATGGAGGATCGCGCTGCAATGGCAAGAAAGGCCGCCAAGAATAATGTGATGACGAATATTCTCTTTTATAAGGAGCAGTTTAAAGAGCTGTTGTATTCCAGAAAGTTTATTGAAGAGAGTATGCAGACTGCCATTGAAGACCACCAGTTCAGAATGTATTTGCAGCCCAAGTTTTCCATTACCAAGAATCAAATTGTAGGTGCGGAGGCGCTGGTACGTTGGATTCATCCGGAACGGGGGATGATTTATCCCAATGAGTTTATTCCGGCGATTGAGGAGAATGGTTTTATCAAAGAGGTAGATTATTTTATCTGGTCGGAGGCAGCGGCATTTATCAAACAGTGCGCCGGGATGGGAATAACAGACTGTCCGATTTCCGTAAATGTGTCCAGGGTACATTTGCAGGATGACGACTGCAAGGATGTGTTAAGGAATGTGATTGAAGAAAACGGAATTGACAAGGAACTGTTAGAACTTGAGATTACGGAGACGGTCAACGATCAGCAGATTAGCCAGAAGGCTTATGAATTAAAGGAAAAGGGATTTAAGCTTTTAATGGATGACTTTGGAAGCGGGTATTCCTCTTTGAACATTTTGTTGGAAACACCATTTGATGTCATAAAACTCGACAAAAAGTTTATTGAAAATATGATGGTGTCTGACAAGGGTAAATTAATCTTAGAACAGATTGTCACTATGGCAGACCGTTTAGGGCTTGGACTTTTGGCAGAGGGTGTGGAAACAGAGGAACAGGTGGATGTTCTTCGGAAAATTGGCTGTGATCTGGTGCAGGGTTATTACTATGCAAAACCAATGCCGGTGGAGGATTTTTTTGCATTGCTGCGGGAAAGCCGGGGGAACTGAAAGAGATTTTTTAAAATGTGATGTAAGCTGTTATCATGGGAATACGAATTAAATAAGACAGTTCGAGACCATCCTGTCTATAAACAAAACTAG
Source organism: Clostridium sp. (assembly GCA_023664325.1). Lineage (GTDB taxonomy): Bacteria > Bacillota > Clostridia > Lachnospirales > Lachnospiraceae > CAG-590. Next base: position 28,191 of record JAMPFS010000025.1, on the reverse strand, counting down.
GGGATTGTATATTTGGAGTATGCTTATTTCTTAGCGTGCTCCTTTTTATATAGAAAATTTCCTGAGACAATTGTGAAACTCTCTTTTCTCTTTCTTTGGTTGTACAACATATACAATCCAACGCAGGCACGCTTGCGCTACTTGTCACTCGTAATGGTACATAAGGTGCCAAAATACGGCACCTAAGTACCAACGGTTCCAAAGTACCTGCTTATGGATTTGTATATGTTACACAACCATGATATAGAATTAACAGAGTTTCACAATTGCCTGATGGCAGACTTTTAAAAGGAAAACACAGTATTTTGCGTGAGAGAAAGGAAGGATGAAAGATGAATAATGAATTGCTGCTGGTTGTATCATTGCTTGTAATATATAGTGGTGTATTGCTTGCGTATAAGTGTTTTGGCAAGACAGGACTCTATTGCTGGACTGTGTTTGCAACGATTACGGCAAATATTGAAGTTTTGCTTATGGTTCGGGCATTTGGAATGGAACAGACCCTGGGGAACATTCTGTTTGCTTCCACATTCCTTGTGACAGATATTTTAAGTGAGACGGCAGGGAAAAAGGATGCGGCAAAGGCAGTCCACATAGGAATTGTGACATCTGCGTTTTTCATTTTGCTGTCGCAGTCGTGGCTGCTTTACACGCCTTCAAAGGAAGATTGGGCAAGACCTGCTTTTGAGACTATTTTTTCAAATACTCCGAGGCTGCTTTTTGCGAGTCTGTTGGTTTATGCGGTGTCACAGAGGTTTGATGTGTGGGCATACCATAAATGGTGGGAGTTTACGAAAAAGAAATTTGGGGATTCGAGAAAGTTTCTCTGGCTTCGGAACAATGGCTCCACTTTGATTTCCCAATTGCTGAATACGGTACTCTATAATTTTGGCGCCTTTCTTGGCATGTATGATATGTCGGTGCTGATCAGCATTTGTCTGTCGAGCTATGCTGTTTTTGTGGCAACAAGCCTGTTAGATACGCCTTTTGTGTATATGGCGAGAAAAATTGCGGAGGAACGTTGAGTTCTTCAAAAGTTCATTTTTTTGCAAGTGAACTTTCACAAAAATGAACCTCCTGAAAATAAAACTTGAACTTTTTACCATATTGTGGTATGCTTTTGAAAATGAACTTAAATATCAAAAAGGAGACAGAATATGACGGATCATATATTCGCACAGAGATTCAAAGAAGCGATGAACAGGCAGGGAATGAAGCAGGTGGATCTGCTGCGCGCGGCAGATGCGCAGGGAGTCAAGCTTGGAAAGAGCCAGATTAGCCAATATGTCAGTGGGAAAAGTGTTCCAAGAGAGAATATCGGTAGATTTCTGGCGGCGGTATTGCATGTGGATATACAGTGGTTATACGGAAAAAAAGCGGAACTGACTGCGGATGATAAGGAGAATATAGCAGAAAGTTCAAAAGAGAATGTGTTGACGGAAAGGAAAAGAAGTATGCGGGAATATAAGAAATCATCGAAATTAAATAATGTGTTATATGATGTGAGAGGCCCGGTCGTTGATGAAGCGATGAGGATGGAGGAAAATGGAGTCAATGTTTTGAAATTAAATATAGGAAATCCGGCTCCCTTTGGTTTCCGAACACCGGATGAAGTGATATATGACATGCAGAGGCAATTGACAGATTGCGAGGGGTATTCTGCGGCAAAGGGGCTTTTTTCGGCAAGAAAGGCGATTATGCAGTATGCCCAGATTAAGGATATTCCGAATGTGTCGATCGAAGATATCTACACGGGAAACGGTGTGAGCGAGCTTATTAATCTGAGTATGTCAGCCCTGCTTGATGATGGGGATGAGGTTTTAGTTCCGGCTCCGGATTATCCGTTGTGGACAGCCTGCGTAACCTTAGCGGGAGGAAAAGCAGTTCATTATATTTGTGATGAACAGGCAGAATGGTATCCGGATTTGGAGGATATCAGAAAGAAAATAAATGACAGAACGAAGGCGATTGTTCTGATTAATCCAAATAACCCGACAGGAGCATTATATCCAAGGGAGATTTTGCAGCAGATTGTGGAGCTTGCCCGTAAGAACCGGCTTATCATTTTTTCTGATGAAATATACGATCGTCTGGTTATGGATGAAGAAGAACACATTTCCATTGCTTCTCTGGCGCCGGATCTGTTCTGTGTTACCTTTAGCGGGCTGTCGAAGTCCCATATGATTGCAGGATTCCGGATTGGCTGGATGGTGTTAAGCGGCAATAAGGCGGCTGCTAAGGATTATATTGAGGGGTTGAATATGCTGTCCAATATGCGGCTTTGCTCCAATGTGCCGGCACAGTCCATTGTACAGACAGCTCTTGGAGGGCATCAGAGTGTAAAGAATTATATTATTCCGGGAGGTCGGATTTACGAGCAGCGGGAATATATCTACAAGGCGCTCAATGATATTCCGGGAATCAGTGCAGTAAAACCGAAGGCTGCCTTTTACATTTTCCCGAAAATGGATACGAAAAAGTTCAATATTGTGGATGATGAGAAGTTTGCGCTTGACTTGTTGAGAGACAAAAAAATATTGATTATACATGGCGGAGGATTTAACTGGGGACAGCCGGATCATTTCCGTGTGGTCTATCTGCCCCGTATGGAAGTGCTGGGTGATGCAGTGAACAAACTGGGTGATTTCTTGCAGTATTATAAGCAGTAACAGGATAAAAATGGAGAAATGCATATGTTAAAGACGAAAATGATGAACATGTATTTGTTTAAGCTGGCGTTTCGGATTGTGATTTTTCTGGCAGCATTTGTCCTTTACATCTGGCATAAGGACTGGATGATTGCTTTTGCAAAACAGCCGATTACGATGGGAGTAACCCCAATGCATGTGCTATGGCTTGTTTTCATGGTGATGATGGTGAAACATCTGATTCCCTGGGGGAAAGCAACTATGGCGCTCTTAAAGGCGGAGGAGGAGAATTTTGTCCGGACACAGGGCTATTCTGAACTTGAGATGTACCGTTTCATTCAGGATCAGAATGAAAAGGCGTGGAAGGTTATGCTCCTGTGGCTTAGTTTTAATGCCGTTTGGGGATTGCTTTACCTGCTTCACATACTGGACGATATGGATTTGATTATGTTGTCAATCACTTATTTTCTGTGTGACTATATCTGTATTTTGTTTTACTGTCCGTTTCAAACCCATATCATGAAGAATAAATGCTGCGTGAACTGTCGTATATATGACTGGGGTCATTTTATGATGTTTACCCCGATGTTATTTATACGGAATTTTTATAGCTGGAGTCTGTTCTTTACCGCCTGTGTAGTATTGATCCACTGGGAGATAAAATACATCCGTCACCCGGAACGGTTCTGGGCAGGTTCCAATGACACCCTGCAATGTGAAAATTGCAAGGATAAGACCTGCCAGATTAAGAAAAAGCTGTTACAAAAGATATCATAGAAAATACAGGAGAGCATAATAATGTATGAATTAGTTATTTTTGATCTGGATGGAACGATTCTGGATACGTTGGAGGATCTGGCAGACAGCACAAATTATGCATTGCGCATGCACGGCTTTCCGGAACGGACGATCGAGGAGATCAGAAGTTTTGTTGGCAATGGAATTGGAAAACTGATTAAGCGGGCTGTGCCGGAAGGTACGGATGTTACGGTTGTAGAAAAGGTGCTGGCAGATTTTAAAGTGTACTATGCTGCGCATTGTGCGGACAAAACCAAACCCTATCATGGGATACCGGAACTGATTCAAAAATTGAAGCATCAGGGATATCGGACAGCGGTGGTATCGAATAAGGCGGATTTTGCCGTGCAGCAGTTATGCGAGGATTATTTTTTTGGACTGTTTGATTTTGTGGTTGGAGAACGGGAGGGCATCCGAAGGAAACCGGCTCCGGACAGTGTGCTTGAAGTATTAGAACAGCTGCATGTTGAAAAAGAAAAGGCGCTGTATGTCGGAGATTCGGAGGTGGACATCCAGACAGCCGACCATGCGGGAGTGGATCAGGTGTCAGTGGAATGGGGATTTCGGAACAGGGAATACCTGCTGTCACAGGGAGCAAAGAAAATGGTAAGGATGCCGGAGGAGATACTGTCAGTATTAGAAGCAGCACGTTCACAAAAAGTTCACAGAAATTGTTAGCACTCACTCTTGACGAGTGCTAACAATAGTGGTATAACATAATCAGAACGAAGGAACAGCAAAATAGATTCCCAGTTCTAGGTAACATTTAACAGGATAAGTTATTTGATGCGGTAAATAATAGAGAGCATCATAACTGATTTTGAAAGGAGACGATGACTTATGTTAATGCCTAGTATTTTTGGAGAAACTTTATTGGATGATTTCTTTGGATTCCCAAAAGAACGTTATGTGAAAACAAATAATACAGGTCTGATGCAGACAGATATTTCTGAGAGTGATGACAACTTTTCCCTGGTTATGAATCTTCCGGGCTTCAAGAAGGAGGATGTAAAAGCCGAACTTAAGGATGGCTATCTCACGATCAATGCATCAACGAATACCAGCCGCGAGGAAAAGGATGACAACGGAACATATATCCGAAAGGAACGTTACAGTGGTTCTTGCAGCAGAAGCTTTTATATTGGAGAAGCTGTCACACAGGAGGATATCAAGGCAAAATTTGAGGATGGAACCTTAAAGATTACCGTTCCGAAGAAGGAGCAAAAACCGGAAGTAGAGGAAGCAAAATATATTGCGATTGAGGGATAATGAAAACTTCTTTTGAATATCAATTGCACAGCATTTATGAAAGACCAGTCAGAAACTACTGTTTTGATGAAAAGACAGAATGTTCTGGCTGGTTTTATTTAAGGTTGAATATTAAACATTTATTTGGCTTTTGTTGGATAATATATAGAAGAAGATGAAAGTGTCATGAAGAAATCTCTTGCAAAAAAAATCAAGTGTGTTTTTTGACAAAAAAAAGTCAAATTCGACTGCGAAATTCGGCACTTTATTCACTTGAATCTTAAACAATAGAGGTATAAGATTGACCTTGGTGAATTAGAACAAGAAAGAAGGAGATGATTTTTTGGATTCATTGGCAAAGCGTCTGATGGAGGAGCTGGAATGTGAGACCGTCTTCACGATTCCTCTCTTTGGTGGAATTGATATTGCAGAGTCTGTTGTGGTAACGTGGATTATTATGGCAGTACTGATACTTGCAGCGTTTATTCTTACAAGAGATTTGAAGATTCATCATATCAGCAGGCGTCAGGCGGTGGCAGAGCTGATTGTCACCAAATTAACAGGTTTGGTGGAAGGCATGATCGGGTCGGAAGGTGGAGCATATGTTCCATATCTGACAACCATTTTGATTTATATCGGTTTTGCCAATACGATTGGATTGTTTGGTTTCAAATCGCCGACAAAGGATTTAACCGTTACAATTGCTTTGGCTTTGATGAGTATCATCTTAGTAGAGGCAGCAGGTATCTATCAGCATGGCGTGAAAAAATGGCTTCGCAAGTTTACACAGCCAATAGCTGTTGTGACACCGATTAATATCCTTGAGGTATTTACCAGACCGTTATCACTTTGTATGCGGCTTTTTGGTAATGTGCTGGGAGCATTCGTTATTATGGAATTGATTAAGATGGTCGTTCCGGTCTTTCTGCCGGCAGTATTCAGCCTGTATTTTGATATTTTTGATGGACTGCTTCAGGCATATGTGTTTGTATTTTTAACTTCATTGTATATTAGTGAAGCGCTTGAGGATTAGTATCATGAATGGCAGGTTGCCTGGCGCGAAATGCATGATTTACAGATTTTAAGTGGAAAATGTGTCAAAAATGATGAAAAGAAAAGGAGATCTATTATGGAAACGTTAATCGCAATTGGAGCAGGTATCGCAGTTTTTGCAGCAGTAGGAGCAGGTATTGGTATCGGTATTGCAACCGGTAAGGCAACAGAGGCAGTGGCAAGACAGCCGGAGGCGGATGGTAAAATCCGTACAACCCTGATTCTTGGTTGTGCGCTTGCAGAGGCAACTGCTATTTATGGTTTCGTTATTGCTTTGATGATTATTGTAATGTTAAAGTAACAGAGAAAGGCGGGTTAGGAACATGCTTAATATTAGTGCGGCTAATTTAATTATAACCGTTGTTAACCTTCTGGTGCTGTATATTGCAATGAAACGGTTTTTGTTCAAACCGGTACAAGAGATTATTGCTGCAAGACAGGAAGATGCAGACAGGCAGTTTGCAGAGGCAGCGGCAAAGCAGGCAGAGGCTGACGAAATGAAGGCGCAATACACCGGTTCGATTGCAGATATTGAGGAAGAAAAGAAGCAGACATTGCAGCAGGCAAGGAAGGATGCCGACAAGGAGTACCAGAAGATTGTGGATGGTGCGGAAAAAGAGGCCAGGCAGATCAAGGCTGATGCAGTGGCGGAAGCAGAGGCTTCAAAGAACCGGATTATTCGGAAAGCAGAGAAGGAAATTGCTGATATGATAGTGAATGCGGCAACGAAGGTAGTAGGAGCGCAGAGTAATATAGAGATAGATGCATCTTTATATGATGAATTTTTAGATAAAGCAGGTGAGGAATCGTGACACAGGCAGGAATGGATCATGCGCAGGATTTGCGCAATACAGGACATGCAGAGTTAGTCTATGTAACAGCACCAAGTGAAGAACAATTGGCAGGGATTCGCAAGTTCCTGGCAAAGGAATTTCACAATGAGGAGATGGAGATTTCCTTAACGGAAGATACATCCTTAAAGAGCGGTTTCATTTTACGCGTTGGAACGAAGGAGTATGATTGGAGTGAACAGGGCAGAATTGAACAGCTTAAGCGCGCCGTTACGAAAAAGATTTCTGATGGAAGCTTTGGCGAAGAAAATATTATCTCCATCTTACGAAGCAATATTGAACATTTTGAATTAGAGGCGAAGAACCGAGAGATTGGTATCGTACACTGGGTTGGTGACGGCATTGTAAATGTGGATGGCATTGACCATGCCTGCTATGGTGAGATTGTTCTGTTTGACTGTGGCATAAAGGGGATGGTACAGGATGTGCGCCGGGATGAGATCGGAGTGATCTTGTTTGGACGTGACACAGAGATTCACGAGGGAAGCCGTGTAGTCCGTACCGGTAAGATGGCAGGCATACCAGTCGGTGAGAACTTTAAGGGGAGAATCGTGGATGCATTAGGCGCGCCGATTGACGGGCTTGGTGAGATTGAGGCAGATGGATACCGTCCAATTGAAAATCCGGCGCCAAGTATTGTAGACCGTAAGTCGGTGTCTGTTCCGATGGAGACCGGTATTCTTTCCATTGATTCCATGTTCCCGATTGGACGTGGACAGCGTGAGCTGATTATCGGTGATCGTCAGACCGGAAAAACATCCATTGCAATGGATACCATTTTAAACCAGAAGGGTAAGGATGTGATCTGCGTATATGTTGCGATTGGGCAAAAGGCATCCACGCTTGCCAAACTTGTGAGTAATTTAAAAAAGGGCGGCGCAATGGATTATACGATTATCGTATCGGCGACGGCAGCAGATCCGGCACCGCTTCAGTATATTGCGCCATATTCCGGAACAGCGCTTGCTGAATATTTTATGTATCAGGGTAAGGATGTTTTGATTATATATGATGATTTGTCCAAGCATGCAGTGGCTTATCGGGCAATTTCGCTGCTGCTTGAGCGTTCGCCGGGTCGAGAAGCATATCCGGGAGATGTGTTCTATTTACATTCCAGATTGTTAGAGCGTTCATCCCGTCTGACAGCAGAGGCAGGCGGCGGTTCGATTACGGCGCTTCCGATTATTGAGACACAGGCAGGGGATGTATCTGCCTACATTCCAACGAATGTTATTTCCATTACAGATGGGCAGATTTATTTGGAGAGTGAGTTGTTTAATGCAGGGCAGAGACCGGCAGTTAATGTTGGTCTGTCGGTATCCCGTGTAGGTGGCGCAGCGCAGACAAAGGCGACAAAGAAGGCGGCAGGGAGTATTCGTATTGATTTGGCACAGTACCGTGAAATGGAGATATTTACTCAGTTTTCTTCTGATCTTGATGAGAGTACAAAGAAACAGTTAGACCACGGACGCGCTTTGATGGAGCTTTTAAAGCAGCCTCTTGGCAGACCGTTTTCCATGGTGGAACAGGTTGTCACCTTAGTGGCGGCAAATGCCCATATATTCAGTGATCTGCCGGTCAGTGAAATAAGGCAGTTCCGAATGGATTTACTAAAAGATTTTGCGCAGAATCATTCGGATCTGGTTAGCCAGATTGAATCATCCAAAAATCTGGATGAGGATACAAAAGAGGCGATCGTGGAGGCTTGTAACGAGTTTAAAAATCAGGAGAGATAGATATGGCGAATGCGAAGGAGATTCAAAACAGGATAAAGAGTATTAAGGATACCATGAAGATAACCAGTGCCATGTATCTGATGTCATCCATGAAACTTCGGAAAGCGAGAAAGAAGCTTGAAAATACAGAGCCATACTTTTATGGACTGCAAAAGGAGATATCCGATATTCTGCTTCATTTTCCGGATATGCATCACCTGTATTTTGATAACCGGGAAGAAGACAGAAAGGAAACGGTTAAGAAAAAGGGCTTTGTTGTCATAACCGGTGATAAAGGCATGGCAGGCGCCTATAACCACAATGTATTAAAAGAGGCGCAGAAAATGATTGATGCTGCGGAGGAATACCGTCTTTTTGTGGTTGGTGAGATCGGACGGCATTATTTTACAAATCTTGGATATAACGTGGAGGAGGATTTCCTCTTTTCTGCAGGCAATCCTTCGCTCCATCGCGCAAGGGTCATGACGGAACGCATCGTTGAGCTTTATAAGGAAGGACAGATAGATGAGGTGCATGTCATCTACACCCGTATGATAAACAGCATGAAGGAAGAGGTGGGGATTGAAGAACTTCTGCCGTTAAAGACGCATGAGTTTATCAAGCATGAATTACTTGACCAGACAAAGCTTGGAGCAGGTAATTTTGATAAGGAAGCTGCGGAGCAGGCAGATGACTGGTTCTTGATTTATCCGTCTCCGAAGACGGTATTGGAGAAGCTGGCTTATAACTATGTGACAGGATTTTTATATGGCGCTTTGGTAGAGGGTTCTGCCAGTGAGGAAAATGCCAGAATGATGGCAATGCAGTCAGCAACCGATAATGCACAGGCAATGCTCGCAGAATTGTCGGTGGAGTATAACCGCGTGCGGCAGGCTGCCATTACGCAGGAGATTACAGAGGTAATTGGTGGCGCAAAGGCTCTTAAAAAGAAAAAGAAGAAACAAGCGAGGTGAGATTCACACAATGGAAAATATTGGTAAAATTGTACAGGTTTCAGGGCCTGTAGTAGACGTAGAATTTGCAGATCGCAATAATCTGCCGGCAATCAAGGATGCGCTTTATGTCATGAATAATGGAAAAAAATGTGTGATGGAAGTATCTCAGCATATAGGACATAATGTAGTCCGCTGTATTATGCTTGCAACCAGTGAAGGGCTTTGCAGGGATATGGAAGTTGTGGCAACCGGTTCCGGGATTCAGGTTCCGGTTGGTGAAAAGACATTAGGCCGTCTGTTTAATGTGCTTGGTGAGACACTTGATAATGGCGAGACGTTGGATGAGGCGGAACATTGGTGTATTCATCGGGAACCCCCTAAATTTGAGCAGCAGAGTCCGGTTGTTGAGATGTTAGAGACCGGTATCAAAGTAATTGACTTGCTTGCGCCATATGCGAAGGGTGGTAAGATTGGATTATTTGGCGGCGCCGGAGTTGGTAAAACGGTATTGATTCAGGAGTTGATCCGCAATGTGGCAACGGAAAGCGGTGGTTATTCGATTTTTACCGGAGTCGGTGAGCGTTCCCGTGAGGGTAACGATCTCTGGATGGAGATGAAGGAATCCGGTGTTTTGGAAAAGACGGCATTGGTATTCGGTCAGATGAACGAACCACCGGGATCCCGTATGCGTGTGGCAGAAACCGGACTTACAATGGCGGAATATTTCCGTGATGTGGCAAAGCAGGATGTGTTGCTGTTTATAGATAATATTTTCCGTTTTGTTCAGGCGGGTTCTGAGGTGTCAGCGCTACTCGGGCGTATGCCGTCTGCGGTTGGTTATCAGCCAACACTTGCAAATGATTTAGGCGAGCTTCAGGAACGTATCGCTTCCACAAAAGAGGGATCGGTTACTTCTGTGCAGGCGGTTTATGTGCCGGCAGATGACCTGACGGATCCTGCGCCGGCAACGACATTCTCCCATTTGGATGCAACAACGGTTCTTTCAAGGAAAATTGTGGAGCAGGGTATCTATCCTGCGGTGGATCCTTTAGAGTCTACTTCCCGTATTCTGGAACCGGATGTGGTAGGTGAGGAGCATTATAATGTTGCCCGCCGGGTGCAGGAGATCTTGCAGAAGTATAAGGATTTACAGGATATTATTGCAATTCTTGGTATGGAGGAGCTTTCAGATGAGGATAAGGTGATTGTATTCCGTGCGAGAAAGATTCAGCGTTTCTTATCCCAGCCATTCCATGTAGCAGAAAATTTTACCGGCGTAAAGGGCGCATTTGTGCCGGTTCAGGAGACCATTAAAGGCTTTAAGGCAATTTTGGATGGTGAGATGGATTCCTATCCGGAAGCAGCATTTTTTAATGTCGGAACGATTGAGGATGTTAAGAAAAAGGCAGAGACTATAGCATAGCAAAGAGGTATAAAGGATGGATACTTTTTCTTTAAAGATAATTGCGTGTGACAGAGTATTTTATGATGGGGAATGTGAGATTATTGTGTTTCCTGCCTATGACGGAGAGATGGCGGTTATGGCAAATCATGAACAGTTGACAACTGCCGTTGAAGTTGGTGAAATAAGGTTCCGGGTTCCGGGGGAACAGGAATATCGTGTTGCTGTCGTTTCCGATGGACTCTTAAAGGTAAGCCATAATATGGTGGATGTATTAGTCTATTCAGCAGAGACGCCGGAGGAAATTGATGCATTCCGCGCGCAGGCGGCAGCAGAGCGCGCAAGGGAACAGATGCAGCATAAGCAGAGTATTATGGAATATCATGTATCACGGGCTTCCCTTGCACGGGCAATGGCAAGGCTGAGGAGTAAAGATAAATATATTTCATAGGGAAATCGGCTGGCGCATATGTACCAGCCGGTTCCTTTTGGAATAGGGATTATTTTTCCATTTTCAAAATCTGTTTCACAATGTAATATAAATGTTCCTGATTCTTAGGGGGTTGCTGTTCAATCAGTTGAAAGCTTTTATATGCAAAATTATCAACAGGCTCCGCAAAATGGTCGATTCCTTCTACCAGAGTAGCTAAAGGTATATGAAGCCCTTTTGCAATCTTATATAATGTTTCAATGGATGGAGTTTTTTCTCCGCGCTCAATTTGTCCGATATAGGTTGGGTGGAGTTCACTGTATTCGGATAGCTTTTCCTGACTGATTTTCTGTTGGGTGCGGTAATACCGGATCCGCTGACCTATTTCTTCTGTAATATTCATGGACAGCCTCCTTAAAAATATTGATGAATCTATACTATAAATATATATTTTTAATAACTACATACAAAAGATACTGAAAATAAAAAGGTGTATACTAAAGATATAAAATAACTGTTTTTTTTTCTTATTGTATATATTTCCATGTTTGCGGGATATTATGACAGCAGTGCTGAAAAGTGTGAAATAAGCTTTTGGCAGGATGTTTTTAAAGTTGCTATTCAGGGTATATCTGCTATAATAGTAAGCAGATTACAGTGCGGGCAGACCGATATGGTCTGATGCGCAGATTATACAGGTTACTGTAGGAGGACAAGGGTAATGAAGATTTTGATAGCAGGAGATGGGAAGGTAGGCATGACGCTTGCCAGAAAATTGCTGGTGGAAGGACATGACCTGATATTAATTGACGTGGATCAGGAAGTGTTAGATGAGAGTGTGAATCGGATTGACGTGATGGCGGTTCAGGGAAATGCTGCTTCTATGGAAGTGTTGAAGCAGGCAGATGTGAAGACCGCAGATTTGCTGATTGCGGTTACCGGCAAAGATGAGATTAACCTGCTTTGCTGTATGACAGCTCATGCAATGAATGGGAGCCTTCATACGATTGCCAGAATCCGGAATCCGGAATATGGCGAGCAGATCTATGAGATGCGGGATGTATTTGCGCTTTCCATGACGGTGAATCCGGAGCGCCAGGCGGCTTTCGAGATTGAACGCCTGTTAAAATATCCGGGATTTTTAAAGCGTGATACCTTTGCGAAAGGCAGGGTGGAAATTGTCGAGCTTCGGATTGAAGCGGACAGCAAGCTTTGCAATGTGCCATTAAATGATTTGGGAAGTATCATAAAGTGCAAGGTATTAGTCTGTGCAGTAAGCAGCGGTGGCAATGTCCTGATTCCTGACGGTAATTATGTATTTAAAGAAGGAGACCGCATTTTTGTAACGGCGCCGACCAACAATCTGACACAGCTTTTAAAGAATCTGGGGATATTAAAACACAAAGCAGAAAATGTGCTGCTCTGCGGCGGCGGAATGGTCAGCTTTTATTTAGCGCAGCTGTTAGAGAAGAGTGGTATTCATGTACAATTAATTGAAAAAGATCCAAGACGCTGTGTGGAGTTAGCAGGTTTACTGCCAAAAGTCAATGTGATTCAGGGGGATGCCAGCAGCCTGTTTTTACTTGAAAGTGAAGGGATTAATCAAAGTGATGCGCTCGTAACCATGACCGGATTGGATGAAATGAATATGATTATTTCCCTCTTTGGCAAGAAATGCAAGGTGCCGCAGATTATTACAAAAGTGGATCATACAGAGGACAACGATATTCAGGAGAGTCTGCCTCTCGGCAGCGTGGTCTGCCCGAAAGATCTTTGCTGTACCAATATTGTGCGCTATGTCCGCGCCATGCAGGATGCAACGGGAGCGGCGATTACCGTGCATACCATTGCGGACGGGCAGGCTGAGGCCATGGAATTTTTAGCAGATGAAAAGACTCTGCATTGCGGGGAACCGTTAAAGAACCTTCATATTCGGAAAAATGTATTAATTGCCTGTATTATGCATGGAAGGAAGACGGAAATTCCAAATGGTGATTCCACTTTTGAGAAAAATAACCGGATTATTGTTGTCTCCGGTGGAGAACAGGTTATCCGGCATTTGAATGATATATTTGAGGATTAGGAATGGGGGCGGATACTTATGAATTATAAAATGATGGGTCGTCTGCTTTCCCAGATTTTGCTGGTAGAGGGAATCTTTATGCTCCCGGCGCTTTGTATTAGTTTCTATTACAAAGAATGGATTGCAGCAAAGACATTTGCTTATACGATTTTTATTATTGCGGTAGTGTCAGGTGTCACATTTACCATCTGTAAGGATGCTGAGAAGAAGTTCTATGCAAGGGAAGGTCTTGTCTGCGTGGGAACGTCCTGGATCATTATGTCATTGCTTGGCTGCCTGCCGTTTTACTTCTCAGGGGAAATCCCAAGTTACATTGATGCGCTGTTTGAGATGGTATCCGGGTTTACGACAACAGGGGCGTCGATTCTGTCGGATGTGGAGGCGCTTTCAAAAAGCATGCTGTATTGGAGAAGTTTCAGCCATTGGCTCGGTGGTATGGGCGTTCTGGTATTTTTACTGGCAGTCGTACCGGTTGGCGGAAAGAGCAACGGTTTTACCATGCACCTGCTGCGCGCAGAGAGCCCGGGCCCGAATGTTGGGAAACTCGTTCCGAGAATGGGAAAGACAGCGAAGATTTTGTATTGCATGTATATTTTGTTGACTGTCCTGAATTTTGTGTTTTTGCTATTTGGGGATATGCCGGTCTTTGATGCGGTGTGTACTGCGCTTGGAACAGCGGGAACAGGCGGCTTTGGCATCAAGAATGACAGTATGGCAAGTTACAGTCCATATATTCAAAATGTATGTACGGTGTTTATGATATTGTTTGGCGTGAATTTTAGCTGCTATTATCTATTGCTGTTAAAACAGTTTAAGGCTGTTTTCCGTGATCAGGAGCTGCGGCTTTATTTAGGGGTGATTGTGGGAAGCATCAGCCTGATTGCATGGAACGCAAGAGGAATGGAAGGGATGAAGAACTTTGGGGAAACTCTGCGTCACAGTGCATTTCAGGTGGCAAGCATTATTACAACGACAGGTTTTGCCACGACGGATTTTGACCAGTGGCCGAGCTTTTCCAAGTCGATTTTGATCTTTTTGATGATAGTTGGCGCCTGTGCGGGAAGTACGGGAGGAGGGTTAAAATGCGGCAGGCTTCTTCTGCTGATTAAGAGTCTTCGGAGAAATATCCGTCAGGTATTGAATCCGCAAAAGGTATCGGTTGTGCGGAACAATGGACAGGTAGTAGGTGAACGGGTGATTGATAATACGAATGCGTACCTTGCAGCCTATGTATTTATCATATTATTTAGTTTTATTGTAGTATCATTAGACGGTTTGAGCGTCACAACGAATATGACAGCGGTTATTTCTTGTTTTAACAATATCGGTCCGGGGCTTGATGCAGTGGGGCCTGCCTGTAACTATTCCGTATATGGCGTGATATCCAAAATTATATTAATCGTGGATATGCTTGCCGGCAGACTGGAGATTTTCCCGATGCTGATACTGTTTTCAAGGCATACATGGAGGAGGAGATAACAGATTTCGTCAAGGAAAGGAGAGGATGCATATGTTAAAGGAGTGGAGCAAGGAAAAAATACCTTCAAAGGAGGAGTTGGAGCGGCGTTTGGAAAGCGCAAAGGCAAATCTTGCGGCAAGGCAGATTGCCATAAAGGAGAAGAAGCTTCCGGTACTTGTGGTGTTAGAGGGATGGGGCGCAGCAGGGAAAGGCAGTGTGCTTGGAAGGGTCATCCGCAATATGGATCCAAGATTTTTTAAGGTGGCGGTTATGAAGGAGCCGACACGGGAAGAACAGAGAAAACCATTTTTGTACCGGCATTTTATCAAGATACCGGAGGCAGGAAAATTTATGTTCTTTGAAGGCGGCTGGATGGATGAGGTGACGGAAGAATATCTGAAAGGGAATCTGAGGGAGAGGAAGTATAGGGAGCGTATTACAAGCGTGAAACGATTTGAGCGCCAGCTTACGGATAATGGATATCTTGTCATGAAATTTTTCTTCCATATTGATGGAAAAGAACAGAGAAGGCGTTTAAATGTTTTATTGGAAGAGAAGAGTACAAAATGGCGGGTTTCAAGAACTGATTTATGGCAGAATGAAAATTATGATAAATGTCTGAGGGTGTATGACCAGTATTTGGAAGATACAAACCAGTCCGCTGCACCGTGGTATCTGATTGACTCGAAGAACAAAAAATGGGCGCAGGTACAGATGATGGAATTTTTAATCCGGGGCATTGATACGGCATTAATGAACCAGACCCGGGCGGTGCCATTGCTTCAGAATACATTTCCGTTAGTGGAAATTCCGAGGTTAAAAGACATTCCATTAGACAAAAAACTTACGGAAGAAGATTACAGAAAACAGTTAAAGATTTGCCAGAAAAAACTTCACAGGCTTCACAATGAGCTGTACCGGAAAAGGATACCGGTTGTCATTGCCTATGAGGGCTGGGATGCAGCGGGAAAGGGTGGCAATATTAAGCGCATTGCGGCTGCACTTGATCCAAGAGGATATGAAGTACATCCGATTGCCAGTCCGGAACCGCATGAAAAGGCAAGGCATTATTTGTGGAGGTTTTGGAACCGGCTGCCGAAAGATGGACATATTGCGATTTTTGACCGCACCTGGTATGGACGTGTCATGGTGGAACGGCTGGAAGGTTTTTGTGGTGAAAATGACTGGCAGCGGGCATATAATGAAATCAATGAATTTGAAAAGGAACTGGCTGACTGGGGCGCAATTGTGATAAAGTTCTGGGTGCAGATTGATAAAGACACGCAGCTTGAACGTTTTACACTCCGCCAGAATACACCGGAGAAACAGTGGAAGATTACGGAGGAAGACTGGCGTAACCGGGAAAAATGGGATTTGTACGAAGAGGCGGTGGATGAGATGCTGCAAAAGACGAATACGGTATTTGCGCCGTGGCATGTATTGGAGTCCAACGATAAGTACTATGCGAGGATTAAAGCACTGAAAACAGTTATCAAAGAAATTGAAAAGCGGTTATAGTATTTTAAGAAAATTGTCAATAATATTCATTGTAACTGTTGCATAAGTGTGGTACAATAATAGACGGTTACAAGAAAAATGTTGTTTACACAATGCAGTAAAGGAAAAAGATTATTACATGCTTGTGAAAAAAGAAGCAAAGGAGGTAGGAAAGCATGACCTACGAAGAAATATTTGATAAGTTTAAAGAGCAGTTTAAGGACACAGATGTGAGCAAGGTAAATGAACATCTGGCATATCAGTTTAATATTACCGGTGAGGGAGAAGGTTCTTTTTACGCAGAGGTTAAGGATGGAAAGCTTTCGATTGAGCCATATGAGTATTATGACAGAGATGCATTGTTTATCTGTTCGGCTGATAATCTGTTTAAGATTATTGCCGGAAAACTGGATCCGGTTGCTGCGTTTACACTGGGTAAATTAAAAGTAGAGGGGAATATTGATAAGGCGTTGAAAATAAAAGAACTGCTGTAATCTTTCAATTGAATAGGATGAACAAAAACGATAAGTGCCTTGACTTTAGATGGTGTCAGGCACTTATTTCTTTATGCGCGGCAGCAAAAGCGGTGTGCAAAAACATCTGCTCGGAAAACGGTTTAAAAAAGAATCAGGCAAGCCATACTATTAAAATAGATAATTAATATGGATATGTGAGGATATTTTTATGAAGTTTAAGATTGTGGGAGACAGTTGTACGGATTTTACAGTGGAAGATTTGAACAGGGAATATATGGCATTGGTACCGCTTACCATAGATGTAGGCGGCTATGAGGTAAAGGATGATGCGGCATTTGACCAGGCAGATTTTTTAAAGCGGGTAGCGGAATACCCGGAATGCCCGAAGTCGGCATGTCCTTCCCCTGAGCGTTATATGGAAAGCTTTCAGGGAGCAGAGCAGGTTTATGTGGTGACGCTTTCCTCGCAGCTCAGCGGTTCTTATAACAGCGCTCAGCTTGCGGGAAGGATATATAAGGAAGAACATCCGGAGATTGATATCCATGTGTTTGATTCCCGGTCGGCTTCCTGCGGTCAGTTTTTGCTGGCGCATTTAATTGAGAAGTATGCATTAGCAGGAATGGAGTTTGAAGAGATTATAGAGAAGGTTACGGCTTTTCGTGATGAGATGCAGACTGCCTTCGTATTGGAATCATTGGACACCCTGCGTAAAAATGGCCGCCTGACAGCAGTTAAGGCATTCGTGGCATCTGCCCTTAATATCAAGCCATACATGAAGGCTGTAAACGGAACCATTGCCCAGGCTGGGCAGGCGAGGGGGATTCATAAGGCAATCGGCAAAATGGTGGATTTTGTGGGAGAAATTGGGCAGAATCTGACAGATAAAACTGTTGTGATTGCAAACTGCAACTGCCTTGAACGGGCAAAGGCGGTGGAGCGGGAACTGATGGAACGCTATCATTTTAAGGAGTCTGTAGTGATTGACACGAGGGGGATTAGTTCCCTTTATGCGAATGATGGTGGAGTGATTATTGCTTTTTGAATTTATTTTGCCAAAAAAATATAAAACATATTGACATAGTAGGAAATAAGGTGTATATTGATATCCATATTACCTAGTAAATATGTATGAAATGGAGGATAAAAATGGGAAAGAAAATTGAGAGAAAAGACAGAGCGTTAAAATTTGAAACATTACAGTTACATGTGGGGCAGGAAACACCAGATCCTGTTACAGATGCAAGGGCGGTTCCGATTTACCAGTCGTCATCTTTTGTTTTCAAAAACTGCGATCATGCAGCAGCCAGGTTTGGTCTTGCGGATGCCGGAAATATATATGGGCGTCTCACGAATCCGACAGAGGATGTGTTTGAACAAAGAATCGCTGCTTTAGAGGGAGGTGTAGCAGCCCTTGCTGTAGCCAGCGGCGCCGCAGCGATTGCGTACACGATTGAAAATCTTGCAAAAAACGGCGATCATATCGTGGCGGCAAAGAACATTTATGGAGGTACATATAACTTGCTGGCGCATACGTTGGTTGACTATGGCGTGACTACCACATTTGTTGATATTTTTGATGAACAGGAGATTAAGGCAGCTATCCGGGATAATACCAAAGCGATTTTCATTGAGACACTGGGCAACCCAAACTCGGATGTGGTCGATATTGAAAGCATTGCAGAGATTGCACATGATGCAAAAATTCCGCTTGTTGTAGATAATACCTTTGCGACACCATATCTTGTCAGACCGATTGAATATGGTGCGGATATTGTTGTACATTCTGCAACGAAGTTTATTGGAGGACACGGAACAACAATCGGTGGTGTCATTGTTGACAGTGGTAAGTTCGACTGGGAAGCATCAGGCAAATTTGAGGATCTTGTCAAACCAAATCCAAGTTATCACGGTGTCAGTTTTGTAAAAGATGTAGGGGCGGCTGCATTTGTGACAAAAATCCGTGCAATTTTGCTGCGTGATACGGGAGCAACGCTTTCGCCATTCCATGCATTTTTCTTTCTACAGGGTTTAGAGACGTTATCCCTGCGTGTGGAACGCCATGTAGAGAATGCGCTGAAAGTAGTTAAGTATCTTGAGGGGCATCCGCTGGTAGAAAAGGTGCATCACCCATCCGTTTCGGAAGATGCCGCACAGCAGGCATTATATAAAAAATATTTTCCGAATGGCGGAGGCTCGATTTTTACCTTTGAAATTAAAGGAGATGACAAAACAGCAAAGAAATTCATTGATAATCTGGAGCTGTTTTCGCTTTTGGCTAATGTGGCAGATGTGAAATCTTTAGTCATTCACCCGGCATCAACTACCCACGCACAGCTTACAGAGGCAGAACTATTAGACCAGGGCATTAAGCCGAATACAATCCGGTTATCCATTGGCACCGAGCATGTAGATGATATTATTCAGGATTTAGAGGAAGCATTTAAGGTGGCAGCGGAATAAAACAGAAGATGATGCATATATAGGCTGTGTTTATTTGGTTCCGGTAGAACCGAATCCGCCTGTTCCGCGTACAGTATCACTGAGTTCGTCTGTTTCTTCAAAATGCGCAGTCAGATATGGCGTGATAACCAGTTGCGCAATCCGTTCCTTTGGTTCAATGACAGCCTCTATGTTACTATGGTTATGGAGCGCAACCATAACCTCGCCTCGGTAATCGGCGTCTATTACGCCAACCTTGTTTGCCGGAGCCAGACCTTTTTTGGAGGCAAGGCCGCTTCTTGCATAAATGAGTCCTGCATAGCCTGCCGGTATCTCCATAGCGAGTCCGGTAGGTATCAGCTTCGTCTCTCCCGGCGCAAAACTTACGGATTCTTCCACACATGCATATAAATCTGCTCCTGCTGCGTATTCGGAACCATAAGCAGGAAGCATTGCATGTTCGTGGAGTTTTTTGATTGGTATATTTGCATTTAACATATATCTTTATCCTTTCGCAATTATCCTTGCAATTCTATCATTTGCCAGGGAAATTTTCAAGCTTATTCGTCTTTGATTGTGCCATTGATTTCTCCATATGCTTTGCCAAGTTCTAACTGTTTGCCCTTATATTTTGCCAATTCACTGACCGATACAATCTGATATCCCTGCTCCTTCAGCTTAGGAACCAGAATCTCTACTGCTTCTGCTGTGGAATCATAAATATCATGCATTAAGACGATATCCCCATCCTTTACTGTGTCGAGTACCTTCTCAACTATTTTTTGGGCATTCCGGCTATCCCAGTCTTCTGTATCCAAATCCCATAAGATAACCGGTTCCTTGAGCTGTAGCAGCACATCATCATTAAATGCGCCATATGGAGGACGTATTACTGTTGTATTTTCCCCGGTTGCCTTCTTTACTGCCCGGTTCACCTTTTCGATCTGTTCCTCAACCTCTGCAACTGTCAGTGTTGTTAAATCTTTATGGTTGTAGGTATGATTTCCAATCTCGCAGCCTGCAAGGGAAATTGCTTTTAATGTCTCTGCACAGTTCTCTGCGTTTGGTCCTACCACAAAAAAGGTCGCATGCGAGTAATTGGCAGTTAATGTATTTAAAATACGCTGTGTATAATCGGCATTGGGGCCATCATCAAACGTCAGGGCAATCATTGGCGCATCCGGCTCGATTTCCTCCGGGTCGGTTGCTCCAAATGCAGCATAGCGGTAATGTGTCAGAAAAGTACCTTTTTTCATTTCATCCTGGTCATTTGCCATGTACAGTACCCCCTTGTTAATAATCGGTTTGTTAATCAGATTGTAATACCAGTTGCGAAATGCGCTTCCCGGCGCAAACTGTATGGCAGACAAACAAATAAAAGTAGTGATTACCACATACATTACATAAATGTGTCTGTTTTCAAAATTCTTTTCTTTTAAATTCTTTTTAAATATGCGCAGATGTTTTCTGGCATTGCGCAGGGATCGTCTTATCTTTCGTACGGTCTTTTGCATATTCATTGTCTGTCCTCTATACATATCCGGTTCAAACCGGTAAATTTGTCTTAGCAATACAGTTTGTCGTTATGTAAACTGCTTTCTTTTCTTTAGTATAGCACAATCAATGAAGAATACTATCCCCTTTTTTATTAAGTTTTCTTAAAAAAATTGTTACAAATCCTAATTATTTACAATCAGCGTATCATATCCTTTTTGCTGCAAGTCACGCTCAAGCGTTCTTGCTCCTTCCAGGCTGCTCTCGTTTCCAACCACAACGGCATAGTAGCCATTCCAGTCTCTAATCTGTACGCTGTAACCGGCATTCAGCAGTTGGTTCAATAAGTACTCTGCATTTTCGTACCGCCGAAACAGCCCGACCTGGACGCCAAAGCCTGATGCTGCCGTACCCTCATTCACTCCGACTGTATTTTCAATGCCTTTTGCGATGGCGCTGGCAATGGCATCAAAATTGGCATCAAACCGTTTATTATCTGCATCCGTGTTCAGAAATCCGGCTTCTACCAAAACAGCCGGCATACTGGTTCTCCGAAGCACAGTCAGATCCCTTCGCTCTGGCACCCCTAAGTCATTAAAGCCAAGTTTTACAAGTTCCTCATTAATTGCTCTTGCCATTTCTGCCGGAACGCCGGAATCGTTAAATACCAATGTCTGTACCCCGCTGTAGGTATTGGGATTCGGGCTTGCATTTCTGTGGATGGATACAAAGTAATCACCATTGCTGTTATTGGCAATCGCTGCTTTATCAATCGGTCTTTGATAGACATCTGTTGTTCTTGTAAACAACACCGGGAACCCTGCCTGTTCCAGTTTTTCTCCAACTGCCAGGGCAAGCCTTAGGTTATCGTCTTTTTCCCTTCTGCCGTTATAAGATGCCCCATTGTCATAGCCTCCATGACCAGCATCAATTATGATTGTTGGCTGCATATATTTACTCCAAATTTCTTCTTCTTTACTATATGCTGCCGGTGGATAAAATGTACCTTATTCATCAGATTTTAGAGTGTGCTGCCACATATTCTGCCTCCTGACGTAAAAGTTCATTTAAATTCTCAGGTGGATTGTCGAGGAGCTTTTGTGCATCTTCATAAGAAATCAATTCTCTTAATTGAACCTGGTGGTGTTCTACCGGTATGTAGGAAACTTTGGATTTATCGTAGATGGATTCCAAACCATAGTAGGGAATCTGTTCTCCATTTCTGGCAGGCAGCTTAGGAAGCTCTGCCACCCGGCAGACACCCAGTGTCTCACTAAAAATGATATCCTTTTTCTCGAACATAGTATAACCTCTTTTCAATAAATAGAAAAATCTTTCGTGTCGTCCCAGAGGACAATTTTATTTTCCTTTAGTGATTCCTGTACAAGGATAATCCGTTGGTTGGAGGAACCTCTAAAACGTAAAGAAATATCCTTTTTTGCCTCGATAAACCTGCCGTCCACTAATACATCAATGCAGGACAGCATATCATAGGTTTCCGACCATTTTTTTGCCATATCGTCAAGGATGTCCGTTTCAAAATCGTATCCGGTATAGCACCAGATATCCTTGTTGGGAAAACGCTGCTTCAGTTCCTGTAACAGAGGAAGTACTCCCTGCTGGTTCTTATATTCAAACGGTTCACCACCGAGAAGGGAAAATCCATGAATATAGGATGGCTGGACAGCTTCAATAATCTCGTTGACTACATCACTGTCAAACGGTTTGCCGTAGTTAAAATCCCATGTTTCCTGATTAAAACAATTGGGACAGTGGTGGGTACAGCCGCTTACAAAGAGGCTGACCCGGACACCGGGACCATTGGCAATGTCGTGTTTTTTTATATTTGCATAGTTCATTATAGTACCTCATTTTTGTATTCTACAGATGGAGAACCCTTGCTTTGATTTCCTTTGTCTTTCCTACATTCCAGAAATTTTCACCGAGATAACCACAGGTTCGTCTTGTAACATTCATCTTGGCATGGTCTTTGTTGCCGCATTGCGGGCATTCCCATTCGTTATCATCATTAATCAGAATTTCACCATCAAATCCGCAGATGTGGCAGTAGTCTGATTTTGTATTAAATTCTGCATACTGGATGTTGTCATAAATAAAGCGGACAACCTCTGCCAAAGCATCCAAGTTGTTGCGCATATTAGGGATTTCCACATAGGAGATGGCGCCACCGGAGGAAATTTTCTGGAATTGGCTCTCAAAGCGGAATTTGCTAAATGCATCAATATTTTCTCTCACATCTACATGATAAGAGTTGGTATAATAACCTTTATCGGTCACGTCCGGAATACTGCCAAAACGTTCTAAGTCAATCCGTGCAAAACGGTAGCAGAGGGATTCGGCAGGGCTTCCGTAAAGACCGAAACCAATACCGGTCTGCGCTTTCCATTTATCTGTTGCAGCGCGCAGGCGGTTCATAACCCGGAGGGCAAAATCCTGACCGGTGCTTGCGGTGTGGCTGCAGCCTTTCATTAGTTTGGTAACTTCATATAAACCGATATACCCCAGGGAAATCGTAGAATACCCATCCAACAGTAGTTTGTCAATCGGTTCCCCTTTTTCCAGTCGCGCAATGGCGCCATATTGCCAGTGTACAGGGCTTACATCAGAGGTGACGCCCATTAAGGCATTATGCCTGCACATTAAAGCTTCATAGCAAAGCTGTAAGCGTTCTTCCAATAAGTTCCAGAAAACTTCCTCATCTCCTTCGGCAAGAATGCCAATCTGAGGAAGGTTAAGGCTTACAACACCCTGGTTAAAACGCCCCTCAAATTTGTAATTACCGTCCTCATCCTTCCACGGGGTTAAGAAGCTTCGGCAGCCCATGCAGGAGAATACATTGCCTTCATAGTTTTCCCGCATTTTTTTTGCGGAAATATAATCAGGATACAAACGTTTCGCCGAACATCTCACTGCAAGCTCGGTGATATAATCATATTCACCGCCTTTTAAACAGTTATGCTCATCCAATACATAGATTAATTTAGGGAAAGCAGGAGTGATGTACACGCCTTTTTCGTTCTTGATTCCCTCTAAACGCTGGCGGAGAATTTCCTCCACAATCATTGCGTTTTCTTTGATATATTCATCGTTCTTGTCCAGATTGAGGAACAGGGTAACAAACGGTGATTGTCCATTGGTTGTCATCAGGGTGTTAATCTGGTACTGGATGGTCTGGACACCGGAACGGAGTTCATCCTGTAAACGTTCCATTACCATTTTTTCAATAATTTCTTCGGGAACTTTATGTCCAAAT
This sequence comes from Clostridium sp., assembly GCA_023664325.1. Taxonomy (GTDB): domain Bacteria; phylum Bacillota; class Clostridia; order Lachnospirales; family Lachnospiraceae; genus CAG-590. The sequence continues at coordinate 4,368 of JAMPFS010000025.1, read as the reverse complement.
TCCGCAGTCATCCTTGTCTTGAATTTGTTGTAGGATTTTCTTAAATATTTGCCTAAATGCCGGACATCCACTGACTGTCCGCCATATTGGCTGCTGGCAACAGCGGCAATTACCTGTGTCATAACGGTACATGCTACCTGAAAGCTCTTTGGGCTTTCAATCAGCTTGCCATTCATCACAGTTCCGTTATCCAGCATATCGCCTATATTGATGAGGCAGCAGTTAAAAATTGGCTGAAGAAAATAGTCCGCATCATGAAAATGAAGCACACCTTCTTCATGCGCTTTGGAGATTTTCTCCGGCAGAAGAATACGTTTTGTTAAGTCCTTTGATACCTCACCGGCAATCAAATCCCGCTGAGTGGAAGCAACGGTTGCATTTTTATTGGAGTTTTCTTCCATGACGTCTTTGTTTCTGTTCTGAATCAGACTTAAGATGGAGTCATCGGTTGTATTTGCCCGACGAACCAGTTCCCTCGAATAACGATATATAATGTATGTTTTAGCTAAAACAAATTTCTTTTCGTCCATTAAACGCTGTTCAATAATATCCTGGATGTCCTCTACCAACATTCTGGAACGGTTTTTTGATTCAATGCAGGAAATGATGTATTCGATGGTTTCGTCCGTAACCTTTTCTCCCGGTTCGACCTCTGCATTTGCTTTTTGAATGGCAAGTTTAATTTTATTGCGGTCATAGGAAACCGTTTTGCCGTCGCGTTTAATTACTTTCATATTTCTACTCCTTCTATAATTGGTACATTTTACCCGAAAACAATCCTATTATAACACCCTATATTGCGATTGTAAATGCTAAAAAACACAATATCATGTAGAAAGAGTATAAAATACCCGAATTTAAAGGGTTTGCGATAACAAGAATAAAAAAAGGTAATTTTGTGAACTTTTAAAATTCTCTTTATTTTTAAATGGGATTGTGATATAAATTAATGTATATGTGTCGTGAGACCGAATTGAATACATTATGTAGAAGGGAAATGAATGATGAAGAAACAAAAAATAGGAGCAGTAGTTTTGACAGGCGTGATGCTGTTAGGGCTTTCTGGATGTGGCGCAGCAGCAAATAAGGCAAAAGCATATAGCAAATATGTGGAGCTGGGGAAATACAAGGGGATTGAATATACGAAAACAGTGGCTGAAGTGACAGATGACCAGGTACAGTCCCAGGTTGACAGCTTTGTAAATGGTTTGGCAGAGACCGAAGAGGTGAAAGACCGTGCAGTTGAAGATGAGGATATTGTAAATATCGACTTCGTAGGAACGATGGACGGTGAAGTATTTGACGGCGGTTCCGGTGAGGGCTATGAGTTGACAATTGGCTCCGGAAATTTTATTCAGGGCTTTGAAGAAGGGCTGATTGGACATAATATCGGAGAAGAGGTTTCGTTGGATTTGCAGTTCCCGGATCCATATGACAATGATCCGGACAAAGCCGGTAAGGATGTCAACTTTAAAGTCACCATTAATTCCATTTCGGTAAAAACAGTGCCGGAGCTTACGGATGCGCTTGTAACGGATAATACGGAATATGATACGATAGAGGCATATAAGAATTCTATTAAGGAAGATCTGGAAAAGCAGGCGGAATCAAGCGCCGATTCCCAGGTGGAGAGTGATATCTTTAACAAGGTATTGGAAAACTGTAAGATTACAGGATATGACGAGAAAGAGGTCAAAGAACTGGTAGATGCACAGTTTTCACAGTTCAAGCAGACGGCAGAGAGCTATGAGGCATATGGCTATACCTATGAAGCAATTTTGGAGGCAAATGGATATACTTCTGAGGATGAGTTAAAGGAGGGTCTTACGGAATATTGTAAGTCCTATCTTGACCAGAAGATGGTGCTTTACTGTATTGCCAGAGAAGAGGGGATTAAAGCAACCAGTGATGAGACGGATGCACTGGTAAAAGAATACATGGAAAATTACGGTGTGGACAACGAAGAAGAAGTGTATGATTACTTTGGTGATGATTATTTTGAGTATCGTATCATTTCTGATAAGGTAATGGAGCTGTTGAAGAAGGAAGCCATTTTGGTGGATAGTACGGAAGAGGCAACCGAAGAGACAACAGAGGATGGCGCGACATCAGAAGAGGCAGCATCAGAGGAATAATTACGGTTTCTTTTGCGTTGACATGCTTTGGAGTGTCATGTATAATATCAAAACAGGTGCGAATGGAAGTATTTGCATAATATTAAGAATAGAGAGGCGAATCGAATGGCAGAGAAGAAGAACCTGTTGACCGACAAAGGTCTTAAGAAGTTAGAGGACGAATTACAGGAGTTACGGGTAGTCAAACGTAAGGAAGTTGCCCAGAAAATTAAAGAAGCGAGAGAGCAGGGAGACTTATCAGAGAATGCCGAGTATGATGCTGCAAAGGATGAACAAAAAGATATTGAAGCCCGAATCGAAGAGTTAGAGGCGATTCTAAAAAACGTAGAGGTTGTATATACAGACGAGGTTGATAAGGAAAAGGTTAACGTTGGCTGTGTTGTTACAATTAAAGATACAGCAAATGGCAATGTTCAGATTTTCAAGTTAGTAGGTTCTACGGAGACAGATATCCTGAATAATAAGATTTCTAATGAGTCACCGGTTGGGGCAGCTCTTATGGGTGCCAAAGTAGGAGAGACTGTGACAGTCGAGGCGCCAAACGGAACATTCCAGTTTGAGATTTTAGAGATTAGCTTAGACGAAGAATAATCCAAAGCGTAGGAGGGAATGTCGGGGACATTCCCTTTTTACGTTATTTTGGAGAGTTTGTATATAGACGATATAAAGAGAAAGTGAGTAGGGAAAATGGCAGAGAATAATCAAGGTAAGCAACAGGGAACACAGGATATCAACCAGTTGTTAAAGGTAAGAAGGGAAAAGCTTCAGGAGTTACAGGATAATGGGATGGACCCATTTCAGATTACGAAGTATGATGTGACAGCCCATGCAGGGGAGATTAAGGAACGGTTTGAAGAATATGAGGATAAAGAGGTAAGCATTGCCGGGCGCATGATGCAAAAGCGTGTGATGGGAAAGGCATCTTTCGGAAATGTACAGGATTTGAGCGGGAATATCCAGATTTATGTGTCAAGGGATGCATTAGGCGAAGAGGCATACAAGCTGTTTAAGCGGATGGATATCGGCGATCTTGTCGGTGTAGAGGGCAAAGTCTTCTTAACCCAGAAGGGGGAGAAATCCATTCATGCCGATAAGGTGATCCTGTTATCCAAGAGTTTACAGGTGTTACCGGAGAAATTCCACGGCCTTACCAATGTAGACACCAGGTATCGCCAGAGATACGTGGATTTGATTATGAATCCGGAGGTAAAGGATACCTTTGTAAAGCGGTCTAAGATTATCAGCACGATCCGCAAATATCTGGACGGACAGGGTTTTATGGAGGTGGAGACGCCGATGCTTGTATCGAATGCAGGCGGTGCGGCAGCCAGACCATTTGAGACACATTTTAATGCGTTAGACGAGGATTTGAAGCTCCGCATTTCTCTGGAGCTTTATTTAAAGAGACTGATTGTCGGCGGCATGGAGCGTGTATATGAAATTGGACGTGTATTCCGCAACGAGGGCTTAGATACCCGGCATAATCCGGAGTTTACGCTGATGGAATTGTATCAGGCATATACGGATTATAACGGTATGATGGATCTGACCGAAAATATGTACCGCTATGTGGCGCAGGAGGTTCTTGGAACGACTAAGATTACCTATAACGGAATCGAGATGGATTTAGGCAAGCCTTTTGAGCGTATTACAATGGTGGATGCGGTAAAGAAGTACGCAGGTGTGGATTTTAATGAGATTCATACGTTAGAAGAGGCGCAAGCGGCTGCAGATGAGAAACATGTGGAATATGAAGAAAGACATAAGAAAGGGGATATTCTGAATCTGTTCTTTGAAGAGTTTGTGGAAGAACATTTGATTCAGCCAACCTTTGTGATGGATCATCCAATCGAGATATCCCCGCTTACCAAGAAAAAGCCGGATAACCCGGAGTATGTGGAGCGTTTTGAGTTCTTTATGAATGGCTGGGAGATGGCAAATGCCTATTCCGAGTTAAATGATCCGATTGACCAGCGGGAGCGTTTTGCTGCTCAGGATGCGCTGGCAGATGCCGGAGACGAAGAGGCGAACCATACGGATGAGGATTTCCTGAATGCTCTGGAAATCGGTATGCCGCCGACCGGAGGAATCGGATTTGGCATTGACCGGATGTGCATGCTGTTGACGGATTCGCCTGCAATAAGGGATGTGCTGTTGTTCCCGACGATGAAGTCATTAGGTAAAGAAAACCAGTAAAATCAAGGGTTGTAAGGGGTTCTTTCAAAAAAAGACA
>JAMPFS010000024.1:13377-48400 GCA_023664325.1 Clostridium sp. | reverse complement strand
TCTCCCAACTGTATTTTTCCGTTAATATCATGGAGCATAGCATTCATGAGTGCAAGCCTGTGTGTCTCATGTACCAGTTCGCCACCGGTAAATGCTTCGTTCTTCTGAAATGCCTGTTGCTCCCCGTCTAAATCAAGCAGGTCATCCGTATGTTCTTTCACATACCGATCTGCAGCAATCATAAATCCGAATGTGCCACAGGCCGGATCATTGCACCGCTCCCCTGGCTGTGGAGCAATCAACTCTGTCATAACATCTATTAGAACCCTTGGAGTGAAATACTGTCCTGCTCCGGATTTTTTCTCATTTGCATTCTTTTCTAAAAGCCCTTCATACAGATTGCCGAGTCCTTCTTCCTTTGCACTATACCAGTCAAGAGCATCAATATTGGTTATAATCTTTTTCAGATTCGCAGGCTCTTCAATATTAGAACGAGCACCTGCATAGATTTCCCTAATTCTTCCCGTACATTTATCTCCCAAGTCTGTCAGCAAATCAGAATAGAACTTTTTTAGTTCAATTCCGTCTTTTTTTACCAGTGCATCCCACCTATACTGCTCAGGGATAGACTCTTCCGTTTCCGTCTCCTTTGCCATCTTCAAAAATAAGATATAAGTAAGCTCCGTAACATACTGATGATAGGTAATCCCATCATCCCTGAGTACATTACACAGATTCCATAACTTTGATACAATCTCGCTATTGTTCATGCGTTCCTCCTTGTTTCCAAAAGAAAAATACAAGCTCTGCATCGCAAAATTTCTTTCTTCGTGAGCAGTGGATTTTCCTCCATATTACAATCTATGCACCGATATTCTCATACAGTGCATCGTTTATTTCATCAATGTAGCTGTCTAATTTATTTCCAAAAGCCGCATTAATTTTTTTATAACCTCCCATGTTCCTGAATGCTTCTAACTCGAATGTTTCCCTACTGAGAATCAACTCACTAAGAAGCTGTTTCTGTATTCTGTCCAGCCATTTTCTCTGAATCGAATTTAACTCTGGATGATTTTCTTTCACCTTGGAAACCGCTGACTTAATTCTTGTTTCCGTACTAATCAGAGCATCTCCCAAGGCCTGCTGCCTAATAAATGCTATAATATCCGCAGTAATATCCTCATTTGTCATTTGTTTCCAAGCGGTATTTAATTTTGCCTCCGTAAACTGATTCCTATCCAGTTCCAGCTTCAGACTTTTTAACTCATCCCTTGTAAGCTCTTTCGGGCGCTGGCAGACAATCTGCAAAGCTGTTATGGAATTCATGTTGCTTAATATGAATTTCTTAAATTCCTCAATATAATCTTCCGGCTTATCCGCATTCCCATATCCTCTCATATGTGAATACAATCTATCCTCATGCACACTCAGCACCTTAGGCTGCGGTGTGTACTGATAGGTATCAAATATCTCAAAAGCACTTTTACGGTCTTGTATATACTTCCGTGCCTCTTCTCCGTTCATTTTTTTGACTTTGCTTATAAATTCGTCAACGCTTCCTCCCGCCATGTCTGCAAACTGTTCTTTTTGCTTTGCAGACATCTTTTTCTTTCTTCTCTGCAGCTTTGCCACAAGCACATCCACCTGGCTCTTTATCTGCTCCGCTGTTTCAAGCTGTTCCATTCCATCAATGAGCTTGTCAAAAGAAATCATTGGATTTACTACTACCGGCTTCATGGAACAGACGGGATCCAATGCATCATAAATCCCTACCGCATCATATATTTCAAAATGATCTTTTTTAATTTCATCACATAGCCTCGTTGCCCTTCCAAGCATCTGTTCATAAAGGATTCTTGACTTTATTCTCCGCAAAAAAACAATCCGGGTAATTTCCGGGGCATCAATTCCTGTAGAGAGCAAATCTACAGTAACTACGATACTCGGTTTGGTATCATTCTTAAAGTGTCTTATTGCTTCCCTGATTTTCTTTTTATTTCCTCCTTCGATAGAACCAGTAATTTTCTTAATGCAATCTTCATCCACGCCTACTTCTGTGTACATTTCTTTCAGTATTTTCACAATTATGTCTGCATGGGAATCATCAACTGCAAATATAAGCGTTTTTCCCTGCATCTTGTCCTCCGGATCTATCCCCATATTGTCTTTTGTTGGATGTTCCGGCAGAAATATTTCTTTTAGAACAGTTTTATTGAAATTTTCGTTGACAACCTTCTTGTTAAAGTCCTCTATTTCAAAATCAACTTCGTCTTCCAACTCTGCACTATTCTCCAATTCACCTGTGAACGGATTATAGATTGTCAGTTTCTCACCAGGCTTATATTTAATTCCATTTCTGCTTAGTTCGGTTTCAATAATATGTGGTGCATCATGGTCAATCAAAAAACCGTCCACAACCGCAGTCCTGTAACTGTATGTGTAAACCGGCATTCCAAAAATTTCCGTTGTGTGAATTGCGGGAGTAGCGGTCAGAGCCACCTTAACAGCATCAAAATAATCTATCACAGAGCGATACTTACTCATAAATTCCCTCTGGTCTCGATACAGAAGTTCCGCCTCTCCCAATTCTTTGTCAAATATGTATCCCCTGTGAGCCTCGTCCACGATAATCAGGTCATAATCCGATGTTGCAGGCTTTGTGTCTCCCTCCGGATATAAGATTCTTTTTACAAGGCTTTGAACCGTGGCAATCTGCACTTTGGTATCCGCATCAAAATCTTTATCTGCGAGCTGCTTTATATCATAAATTTCATCTAAGGTCATCAGTCCCTCAAGCGTTACCTCGGTAAATACATCCAATGCCTGATCTCCCAATGCTGTCCTGTCGACCAAAAATAAAACCCTGCGAAAACGCTTTGCTTTAAGAAAACGATATATCATCCCTAAAATCGTCCGGGTTTTTCCTGTACCTGTTGCCATGGAAAGGAGAGCCCTTTTCTCTCCTTTTGCTATCGCATCCTCAACAGCCTGTATAGCCTCTATCTGATAAGACCGCAGATTCAGTCCATCTTTATCTGTGAGGATAGAATAATCCGTTTTTTTCAGCTCCTTTGTTGCTTTCTCTACATCCTTCTGCAGTTCTTCCATCAAACCCTCTGGACTTTTCCAACCCGGGAGAGCCTTTGGTGCGGAGCCATCCCTAACGTCAAGTTCCCAAATACCAGATTTTGTTTCAAGCTGCTTTAAGTACGGTCTTCCATTCGTTGCATAGAGAAATGGCACATAATACACACCATATCTTCTTAAACAATATTTAGCAGCATCTTCTGGTTTTATCTGCTTCGCATAGTCTTTGCATTGACCGTCAATAACCGCAGATATGTCAACAGCAGATTTCTTGGCTTCTATAATCCCAACCATTACCTCGCCAACAAACAAAGCATAATCCACATACCCATTCTTTCCTATGGAAGAGTTCGTCTGCCATTCCGCAATGGCAATATTACGTCCTTTTTCCGGTTTTACACCCTTAGACTGCCTCAAATTATCTGTATCCGCTTCCCATCCCACTTCACGAAGCTGCTTATCAATAATCATCCTCGTATCGTGCTCTGAAAGTGGAAACTTGACAGCATTTGCCCTCGCCTTTTCTCTCCGCTCAGATGATGCCATGCCATTTTTCTGAAGTTCACTGAGCTGTTCTTTCAAATGTGTTATATATTCTTCCTGTTCTTTGTTCTTCTTTTCTAATTCTACCAAATCAACCGCAACATTCTGTGGCAGTTCATATTTGACAGGTTCATAGGCATAATCACCATAAGTCTGCATAAACCATGATGACAAATCATATGTAAGAGCCAGATTCGTTTTTGCCCGCTCCAGCGATTCTTCTCCTGCATGGGCAGCAGCGTTTCTTGTTTTTCTGAGTATGTAAAGAATATTGTCAATTTCCCTCGGTAAAAGGTCATGTCTTTTTAAAAGCCGGATACGGTTTGCATGAGTATTGTCATAATCTGGTTCTGCAATCCCATCATAAGCAAGCATATACTGAACAATATGCTCTGCTAACATTCCCATCTTTATAAAACAGGTATTTGTATCTGAATATAAATACTGTTCTGCCAATTCTCCAATTTTAGCCAAATCTTTCCAATGGCTTGCAAGAAAGTCAAAACTCCCCATAACATCCTCCTTCGCATAATTCTATATTATCAGAAGTTCATATATAAAAAAAATTAACCATGTACTATTTAATGATATCTTCTATGGCACGCTTAATACAATACCTCTTTCTCTTGTATAACTTCCGAATCTATTCTATACTTATAAAATCAACACACATATTCTATTTCATTATAACAATCCTTACCAAAATTATCCACTATAACTTGAATTTTGTCAAAAGAAGTTAAAACCCCCGCAAGTCCATCTATAACCTGCGAGGGTTCTCATAAAATTATTATCACACTTCCAAGCTATCCTCTGGTCCACTCAAACCTGCACTTTCCCACAAAATCAAATCAGGCGGACAACGTCCACCCAATTGATATCACCACAAATTGTGTTCTACGTTTGCCCTTTTCCTCACTGATGACCTGCTTGCGGTTTTCCCACGCTGCATCAAATTCTCTCTGATGTGCCTCCGCTTCCGCTTCTGTTGAATAATAATCTGCATCAATATGTCACCCGCCATAACAATCACGTCTGTCTCGCCAGCCTGCCTCTTTCCATTTTATAATCCGCCCCCAAAATAATGATTGTCAGCACTACATATATCAATTTGTACAGCCATGAACACCGACCTTGTACCTGCTTTCTAATGATATCACTCCATCCCATCCACTGCATCCTTCATTCGTGTGAACGCTTCTTTCAGTATCGTCTTACTGGTTGCTATATTAATACGCTGAAAACCGGCTCCGGCTTTTCCAAATATGGCGCCGCTGTCAAGCCAGAGTCCTGCTTTATGAATAATCAAATCTTCCAGTTCCTTCTCACCTATTCCAAGTCCTCTAAAGTCAAGCCAGATTAGATAAGTGCCTTCCGGTTCAATCAGTTTAATCTGCGGCAGTTCTGCCTGCAAATATTCTCTCACAAAAGACAAATTATCCTGAAGGTATTCCTTTAATGCCTGATACCACTCTTCTCCATATTTGTAGGCAGCCTCACAAGCCACGATTCCCATAGTATTAAGCTGACTGTATCCCGCTGCATCAATTGCTTTCCGAAACGCATGACGCAGTTTGGGATTTGGAATAATAATATTTGAAATCTGCAATCCTGCAAGATTAAAGGTCTTAGCCGGAGATGTGCAAGTAATAACATGATCTGACAATCGTTCGTCTATATTGATAAGCGGTGTATGTTCATAGCCTTCAAATGTAAAATCCTCATGGATTTCATCACTGACAATAATCACATTATATTTGAGACAGATTTCCGAAATCTTCCCAAGTTCTTCGCTTGTCCACACACGTCCCACAGGATTATGAGGGCTGCATAAGAGAAATAGCTTAATATGGTTCTCTACAACCTTTTTCTCGAAATCTTCAAAGTTAATGTGATATTTTCCATCATCACCTAACACTAAATCATTGCTAACAACCTTACGGTTATTGTCTATGATAACCTCTGTAAAAGGATAATACACAGGCTGTTGAATTAATACTGCATCCTGTTCCTGCGTATATGCCTTTACAGCCATTGCAAGCGCAAATACAATGCCTGGTGTTTTTACCAGCCAGTTCTGTTTGATCGACATATTGTGATGTTTTGATAACCAGTCCGCCACCGTTTCAAAATATCCCTCCTGTGTCTCCGTATATCCAAAAATTCCGTGTTCCACTCTCTTATGGATCTCATCCAAAATAAAGCTCGAGGTCTTAAAATCCATATCCGCAACCCAAAGAGGCAGTACATCCTCCGGCATTCCTCTCCTCTTCGCAAAATCAAACTTCAGGCAATCCGTGTCCTTTCTATTGATTACTTCATCAAAATTGATATTTTGTTCTTTCATAAGCAAGTCCTTTCCGGAAATATTTCATGATCTCCATAATACCATTAAAATATCGCATACTATCAAATATATAGCGCTTTGTATCCGTCATAAGAATCAATTGCATATTTTAAATCTGCTATCAGATCCTCTTTATCTTCAATTCCTGCGGACAGACGGAGTACGCAGTCTGTGATTCCATTTGCGATGCGAACCTGTTCCGGTACATCTGCATGTGTCTGTGTACATGGATAGGTAAGTAAAGTTTCAACTCCACCTAAGCTCTCTGCAAAAGGTATGATTTTAGTATTCTTTAAGATATGTTGTGCAAGCTCCATACTTTCCAATTCAAATGTAATCATAGAACCAAAGCCTCTCGCCTGACTCTTACATGTCTCATATCCTTCACTGCCAGGGATGCCCGGATAATAAACTTTTTTCACCTTAGGTTCCGAAAGCAAATACTCTACAATCGCCTTTGCATTTTCCTGTGCCTTCTCCATACGAAGCGGCAGCGTTTTAATTCCCCTGAGAATCAACCAGCTATCCAAAGGGGCAAGACCGGAACCAACCGTCTTTATGATAAAAAACATTTTTTCCGATATTTCCTGCGAATTGGTTACTACAAAACCGGACAAGGTATCGTTATGCCCTCCCAAAAATTTTGTTCCGCTGTGAATTACCACATCTGCTCCAAGTTCAAGCGGATTCTGGAAATATGGCGACATGAAAGTATTGTCAACAATCAGCAGCAGATTATGCTTCTTTGCTATTTGAGCCATTTTTCTAATATCCACCACATTCATCATCGGATTTGTAGGCGTTTCAATAAATATTGCCTTTGTATTTTCCTTTACATAGCTTTCCACATCTTCTTTACTACAGTTAATATGGGAAAAAGTAATCCCATTTTTCTCATTAATATGGTTGAACAGACGAATACTCCCTCCATACAAATCCGCATCTGTAATCAAATGGTCTCCCGGCTTAAATATTTCCATAAATGCAGTGATTGCTGCCATACCACTTGAAAATGCAAACGCATCTATTCCTTTTTCTAAAGATGCCACCACTTTTTCAAGCTGTTCCCTTGTCGGATTTTGAAGTCTGGAATAATCAAAACCCGTACTTTTTCCCACTTCCGGATGTGCATAGGTTGCTGTCTGATAGATCGGAAAACTAATCGTTCCCGTAGAATCTTTCTCAAATTTCTCTTTATTTCCATAAATACATTTAGTTGCAAATTGTAGTTCCATCCTCATTACCTCTCTTCATTGTGTATGCTGTTTTCGTAATGCTTTAGTATTGAAATATACTTCTCACCCAATATGCTAAGCGGCATCTTTCTGCGTTTAATATATCCGATTGTCATCTCTTCTTCCGACTGAAGTGGTATGGCGACATAACCATCTCCATTTAGTTTTTCGCATATAATGCCGGAGCACAATGTAAATCCCTGCATTCCCGTCATAAGATTAAGCATTGTGGCACGATCATCCGCTTTTATGATGCGGTTATATTTATGCATTGGGAACATTTCCTCCGCATAATAGAATGAATTATTATCACCCTGCTCAAAAGAAAGACATGGATAATCAAACAATTCTTCAAAAGACACGCTCTGTTTAACAGCCAGGGGATGTTCCGCGCTCATGTATACATACACTGCACAATTGAACAGCGGAATAAATTCCAAATCCTTATCAATCAAAATTTTATCAATCGCTTTTTTATTAAATTCGTTTTGATATAGGATTCCCAGCTCACTACGAAATTTTTCTACATTTTCAATTACTTCCGAAGTCTTTGTTTCATGAACTGCCAACTCATAATCATGCAGCTTAAATTCCTCTGCCAATGTCATAAATGCTTCCACTGCAAAAGAATAATGCTGCATAGAAACGCTGAATTTATTCGTTTTCACCTTATGGGATATGTATCTATCCTTCAGCAGCTCACTCATTTCCACAATATTTCTTGCATAGCTCAAAAAATTTTCACCCTCGGTCGTTACAATAATTCCCCTTTGGTTTCGGATGAATATTTCAATATTCAATTCCTCTTCTAATTCATGAATTGCGCTCGACAAGGCTGGCTGCGAAATAAAAAGCTCGGCTGCTGCTTTATTCATAGATTTTGTTTCCGCTATTTTTACACTGTATAATAATTGCTGAAGCGTCATCAGATACCTCCTCTCTATTTCCTACCGTTTTAGTAGGTTTTTGGAATAGCATATCACCCCTATCGGCTATTTACAATGTAATTATAACCTGTCCGCCACAATTCAGCCAATACGGATAATCTATGTTATGCTATAAATTTATGTTATAACCCTTTCCCGCCACAGCAAAATTCATAGGTTTCAAAAACTTCTAACCTCGCTCTGCCGGATTCACATGCACCATAATGTGCTTAACTTTGTGGAAATTCCCCTCAATAGAGTCATGCACCTGCTCTGCAATCCCATGTGCTTCCCTAAGTGTCTTATTCCCATCCGCGCAGATTTCAATATCGACATAGATCTTATTTCCAAACATACGGGTCATCAGCAAATCCACGCCTAATACACCCTCCTGCTGCAAAGCGAGCGTTCGTATCGCATTCTCCGTCTCCTCGTCACAGGCACAGTCCACCATTTTTCCGACTGCATCCATAAAGATATCATAGGCTGCCTTTTCAATAAAAATACAGATTAAGAGGCTGGCGATGGAATCAAGCACAGGCAGACCCATTCTGGAACCTGCGATACCGATTAACGCGCCTACGGAAGAAAGCGCATCCGAGCGGTGATGCCATGCATCTGCCATCAATGCACTGGAATCAATCCGCTTTGCGTTCATCTTTGTATACCAGAACATAGCTTCCTTTGACACGATTGATACAACCGCCGCTACCAGGGCAAACATGCCCGGAACTACAAGCTTTTCATATTCTCCATGTATAATATTCAACAGTGCGGAATACCCAATCCCGATACCCGTTATGCATAAAATGGTTGCCAGTACAATGGCTGCCACACACTCCAGCCGTTCATGCCCATAGGGATGTTCTTTATCTGATTCCTTGCCGGATATCTTTACGCCGATAATAACCACAATACTGCTAAATACATCCGATGCGGAATGTATGGCATCACTGAGCATAGCACTGGAATGACCGAAAAGCCCTGCTATGCATTTAAACAGTGAAAGCATCAGATTTCCAACGATACTGACTACGGATACCCGCATTGCTACTTTCTCAAAATCATTTTCCATAATAGCTGTCTCCTTAACATGAGAGATGTATGGCACTTACCGAACACAGATATAAACCATATATGCCAGATATAGGGCAAGCATGATAATACCCTCCATGCGTCCAATGTTTTTTCGGAACCATGCAATGAGCCACACAATAGCGCTCATGGCAGTAAGAATGATAATGTCAATCACATTTTCCATTAAAAAATCAATCGGGCTGATTGCAGAAGCGATGCCAAGCACCAGCAGAATATTAAAAATATTGGAACCAACCACGTTGCCGACTGCCATATCCACTTCATTCTTTTTGGCTGCTACAATAGAGGTTACCAGCTCCGGAAGGCTCGTTCCAAGCGCAACGACAGTCAGACCGATCAAAGTCGGGCTGAGACCAAAGCTTGCGGCAATGGTAGATGCGCCATTTACAACAAAATCCCCACCAAATTTAATGGCAGCCGCACCGCCAACAATAAACACAATGCACTTCCAGACAGGAAGAATCTCATAGTCATCTGTTTCTCCCTCAGATGCAGCTCTTGCTTTCTTCGCTGAAAGAACCATCCGCAAAAGGTATACGGCAAAAATCACCAGCATAATGATACCTTCTAATCTTCCAAGCTTCATTCCCGTAAAGCCAAAGACCAGCAATAACAGCGCGCATACAACAGAAAATGGGAATTCTTTCTTGAGGGTTTCCACTTTTACCACAAGCGGCGCAAACAATGCACACATACCGCATACCACCATTAAATTAAAAATATTGGAGCCAACCGCATTGCTGACCGCAAGTGTATTATTGTTGCTAAGAGATGCCGTCACACTGACTGCACACTCCGGAAGACTCGTTCCCATAGCCACAATGGTAAGCCCGATAATCATAGACGGCACCCTTAACCGTTTTGCCACAGACGAACTTCCTCCCACAAAGAAATCTGCCCCCTTTATCAATAATACAAAACCAATCAACAATAAAATAACCGCAAGCAAAATCTCCTTCATACCACTACTCCCTTTCATTTACTATTTTGAATCATATCATGCCGTTTTCAGATACGCAACAATTAATTGCCGGCAATTCCCATTTCCTCACGCCATTGCAAACCGCCCTGCCGAGATTCTTTTCCCTAACATTCCCGTATTACAGCACATGCATTCCATTTAGCACAATTTTGATGCCGATCGCAATCAAAATCACTCCTCCGGCAAGCTCTGCTTTAGAACGGTATTTGGCGCCAAAGATACTGCCAATCTTTACGCCAACTGCCGAAAAAACAAAGGTAGTTACTCCGATAAAGGATACTGCCGCCCCGATATCCACCTGCAAAAATGCAAAGGTCACGCCCACTGCCAAAGCATCAATGCTTGTCGCAACTGCAAGCAGAAACATATTCTTTGAATCCATATCTGCATCCATATGTTCCTCCTCGCCCATTGCTTCCTTAACCATGTTGCCGCCAATCACTGCCAACAGGATAAATGCAATAAAGTGGGCATACCTCGTAATCATATCTGCAAAAATGCTTCCCAAAAAGTAACCCAGCAGCGGCATTAATGCCTGAAACCCACCAAACCATGCACCTGCAATACACATGTGCTTCGTCTCGATTTTACCAAGAGACAGCCCCTTGCAAACAGACACTGCAAATGCATCCATTGACAAGCCCACTGCTAAGACAAACAGCTCCATCATACTCATTTCCATTTCCTCCTTTTTCTATGCGTGAGGTTCCCTGACAAATCTTGATAAAAAAGACTCACAGACAGCAGATACACGCTGTCCATGAGTCTCATGCATGAAAATCAGTCCACTTTGGGAAGGGAAGCAAATCCCGGCTCTAAATCCTCATCCGTAGGGATATAATCACTCATTTCACCATTGTTGAACTTCTCGTACGCCACCATATCAAAATAACCGGTTCCGGTAAGACCGAATACGATCGTCTTTTCCTCACCAGTCTCCTTGCATTTTAGCGCCTCATCCAATGCAACACGGATTGCATGTGAACTCTCGGGAGCAGGAAGAATCCCCTCTACCCTTGCAAACTCTGTTGCTGCCTCAAACACAGCCGTCTGTTCTACAGAACGCGCCTCCATCAGTCCATCATCATAAAGCTTTGAAAGTGTCGAACTCATGCCATGATAACGCAGCCCTCCTGCATGGTTTGCAGACGGAATAAATCCACTGCCTAACGTATACATCTTTGACAGCGGGCAAACCCGTCCGGTATCACAGAAATCATAAGCATATTTACCTCTTGTCAGACTTGGACAGGATGCCGGCTCCACAGCAATAAACTGATAGTCCTTCTCACCTCTTATCTTCTCGCCCATAAACGGAGCAATCAAACCTCCAAGATTGGAACCGCCGCCCGCGCAGCCGATTATCATATCCGGCACAATACCATATTTATCAAGCGCGCTCTTTGTCTCTAAACCGATTACAGACTGATGCAGCAACACCTGATTTAATACACTGCCAAGTACATATCGGTACCCTTCCGAACTTACCGCTTTTTCCACGGCCTCCGAAATTGCACAGCCCAGACTGCCCGTTGTTCCCGGATGCTCTTTCAAAATGTCACGTCCTACCTTTGTGGTTTCGGACGGAGACGGTGTAACCGATGCTCCATAAGTGCGCATCACTTCACGGCGGAACGGTTTTTGCTCATAAGAAACCTTAACCATATATACCTGGCAGTCCAGGTCAAAATAGGAACATGCCATAGACAGTGCAGTTCCCCATTGTCCGGCGCCGGTTTCTGTCGTAACTCCCTTAAGTCCCTGCTTTTTCGCATAATATGCCTGTGCAATGGCAGAGTTCAACTTATGGCTTCCACTGGTGTTATTCCCCTCAAACTTATAATAAATCTTAGCCGGTGTCTGCAATTTCTCCTCTAAACAATATGCGCGAACCAGCGGAGATGGACGATACATTCTATAAAATTTCCGTATTTCCTCCGGGATTTCAATATACGCATCTGTCTCATTTAATTCCTGCTTTGCAAGTTCTTCACAGAAAATACCGGAAAGTTCCTCTAACGTAACAGGCTGCAATGTGCCTGGATTCAACAACGGTTCCGGCTTACTCTTCATATCCGCCCGAAGGTTGTACCATGCCTTTGGCATTTCCTTTTCCTCTAAATAAATCTTATAAGGAATCTCTTTACTCATTATTTCTCATTCTCCTTTACACAATAATAATCCCATTATACATCATCCGTCTATATTATTCTATCTGTTTTTTTGACTGTTTATCTGAGTACTTCCTCCCAGACCGTCACCTCCTGCCATCCATTTGTATCAAATCCTTTTCGGATCTGTTCGCTTATATAACGAAGCTTTTCCCTGATTCCATCATATCTCACATTTCTTTTGCGGGGGTCTGTGTCATCCATCATTGCATATTCCATAATTCTTGCCCGGTCTTCATTCGGATAACTCTTTGCATACACATCAATAAAATAGGCATTTTCACCCTCCCCGCCTGCCACATAATCCCAGTTCTGATTTTCTTCATTTACATGGTAATCACTGTCATACTCAAAGCCCTCAGGATTCAATGCATTCCACACCTCATAATCAAAAAAAGCGGTATCATCCATATTCAGATATATTTCAATTGCATGGAAAATCTCATGGTATACGGTATTTTCCAAATCTGTCCAACTGTTTATATCCAAAACCAGAAATGTAATGCCGTCCATTGTATTCTGGATGCCAATCGAAGTATCAATTGCCGCCTCGTCAATTGGCAAAATCCGATCTGCCAGATAGATTTTCAGCCTGCTGTTTTCCTCCGTTTCCAACTGGGCAAGCATTCCTTCGGGATATTTCCCCAGTGCTTTTTCTAATATATCCAATGCCTTTTCTATCCTTATCAGGTTATTTGAGACCTCATACCTGTAATCAGTAGATGGACAGGAGGATAGTTCATCTCCTAAATAGATTTCAACACCATATTTCTGTCCAATCTCCCCTGCACGCTCCCGCATGGTTTTAAGCCCTTCTTCATCCGGCTTTGCAGGATCCTGCCAGTTATACAGATAACTTTTGGAATCTCCGGTCGCGCTGCTTTCTTTTGTCAAATCCCATACAAGCCATCTTTTCGCTGAGGCTTCAATGTAGCAGACCGCACAATCCGCCTCCGGTATATACACAACGTCATAATTGCTGATATACTCATCCTCATCCTGCACATAATAAAAATCCATCGCATATGGACGAAGCCCATTTGTTAAATCATATTGGCTAAAGGAGATTTTTGACACGGACTGCCCCTGCTGGCACTCTTTTCCGGTAACCTCCTGATATTCCTTTTGTGCATTTTCTACCTGCACTCCACTGAACAACGCCTGCTGCCGCAGGCACATATGCTTGTAGCCGTTATACTCCCCATAATCCCGGAAGGAAAGGATCTTTGGCATCTCTTCCCCATTTTTGCCATATATATATTCATATAACCCGGAATCTTCACGAAGAAATGCGTAATCATCCTCACCTGACACCACATTTAAGACAGGCGCCGTATCCTGGTACAACACCTTCCCGCTGTCAAGTTTACGGATTTCGTATCGAAGTTCCTCCTTTTTCATATCATAATAGTTAAGGACAAGGCAGGAATCATTTTCAAACAGCCCTGTCACTTCGCCATTGGCAAATTCAAAAGAAAGACCGGAAAACAGTTCTTCCGTTTCATCCGTATCCACATGATAACAGAAAAAGCCTCCCCTTTCATAATCTGCATAATACACGCATGTTCTATCCTGAGACAGCGCCATAGTGCCTGCCGAATCCGTTTTCAGCGCAATCCTGCTCTGCTCCTCCAGCTTTTGGTTATATATGTAAATTTCTGCCGTCTCCAAATTAGCGACACGGATACAGCCATCATTATCAACCGTTACATTTTCGGAAGTATAAATCCCCTGTGGAAGCTCTACGCCTGCCTTCACTTCAACCGAAAGCGGATGCACCAGATACAGGCTGTTTGCGCCCTCCATAGACTGTTTTAACACAAGAACCTGATCCTCGTAGGGTTCCATTGCAATAACCCAGCCTTCCTCCCCAGCCCATTCATCTATGATCAGTTCATATATATTGTCCGTTCCCTCTATCAGATTTTCTTTAATCTTCCAGTCCTTATAAGCAATGCTGCTCTTTGCAGTCTCCTCTAAAGCCGTATCATCCGCATTTTCCTGCGTGTCATGCTCCACTTGCTGACTCTGTGTCGATTCTGATACGCTGCGATCTGAAAATGGTTCACAGCCCGTCAAACACAAAAGCAGCGTAATGAAAATAAAAAGAATCCGTTTTTTTCCAGTTGCCATATATTCTCCTCCCGGTAATACCCCCCAGCCATATCCGCCACAGCTTCATTCTGCTCCTATTATGACACACATTTTCCCTTTTCTCAATGCAAAATCCTGTCGTCTTTCTTCCCTTTTTTGAAAAAATTTTATATATTTGAAGACATTTGCCTGCCTGCTTCGTTATAATAGATTGAAGGTAGGTAATTGCGAAACTCTCGGTTTCCAAAACCTAGTTGTGCAAAATAGATAATATCATAAACAAGGTGCTTTGGAGCCGCCAGTGTTTAGCGAGGTTTTTTCGAGCTTAGCACTGTTGCGAGCGACAAGCAGCGCAAGCGTACCTGTGTTGATATTGTCTATTTTGTACAACGGAAGTTCGCAAAAACAAAGTTTCACAATTGCCTAGCCGCCTACATAAAACTCATAAATGCCGGTATCATAATCATCAGCATAATCACAAGCAATACCACCATCATCGGGCCTAACAGCTTTGTCCCCGCCTCTTCACCATACCGTTTTGCCAGATTCTTCCTCTCCTCTAATGCCTGCACTTCCTCCTGCTCAAAATAGTCGGCAAGCCCTTTTGCTCCCCGCTTTACATTCTGCTCTAACAATGTCATCAGCTTGATATAGCAGGACAATTTCAATCTCCTTCCCAACCGGTAATATACCTGCTGCTCCGACATCCCCATGTTAAGGTTTCGTTCTGCTGCCGCAAGCTCGTCTATCAATGGTTCCCTGTCATCTGCCTTTCGTTTTTTCTCTCCCTGATAATCCCTAACCAACAGGGAAAAGATATTTTTCACCTGCATGCCTGCTCCAAGCATTAATACCATCTCATTCACAAACCAGGGATAACACCTTAAAAGACTTTCCTGCCTGTTTTGCTCCTGCTGCTTTTTCTCCTCCTGTTCCCGCAAAAGAAGCAAACCGCATATAAGCACCCCAAACAGTAATACAAACCCCGGAGAAATTCCCTTTTGTTCTTCGTCTGTTACCCGGATACCCTCTACCGATGCCGGTATCTCAAACCCTTCCTCATATATGGTATCCCTCTCTGTTTTCTCGATTTGTTCGACAACATTCAAAAACTGTTTTTCAACTCCGCTTTTTTCCCTGGGATATATTATAAGCTCATAATGCTGCTCCGTTTTTTCTTCCCCATACCACAATATAACGGTCACTCCCGTTTGAATCCCATTCGCCAAATCCTCCTTATCATAGCCCTGTTCTAACAGCCAGTTTTCCTCATTCCTGACATTTCCTTCCTCATCTAATAAGGAATAATCATCCGGTCTTACTTCTATATCAAATGGAAACTGCTCACGGTCAAGCGCCACATTAAGGGAATCTGTCACATGGGAAAGTGATTCATTTTCCCCCTGAATATGTTCTCCTATGTATATAGCCGCCTCCTGCAACTTTTGCTGCCGCTGTTTTTCTGTGAGCATCTGCGGAGCCACCTGCAATGTCATAACCTCTTTCGCATCTTCGCCTTCCAACAAAAAATTTTTCTGCATTTCCTGCCCATCATAACCCTCCCGCTGCACATAAATCGTATTCTCCAACGAGTAACAGGAACAGATAAAGCTGATTGTATTGGCAATAAAAAGTATAACGAGCAGATAACCATGCCCCTGCAAAAAATTCTGCCACTCATATTTCTTCGTCCGTCCTTTACCATACAGGTATATGCCAGACAGAACAAATATCACACCATACAAAATACCATTTATACCTTTCATACCCGAATCTCCATTATTCTTTGCGCCCACAAATCAGCTATGTAAATAACTGCCAGAAAGAGTGTCATCCATATGACTCCTGCCGCATTGTGATAAAGTATTTCTAAAAATTCACCGTTTGTAACCCGGAGATAGAAAATAATTCCATAAGGCATAACCATCATAATCCGCTCCTCCAATCGCTTTGCTGCAACCATCGTCCTGATTTCCCCCTCTACTGCCAATTTATCGGATATGCTGTGAACCGTTTTTTCAATAATTCGGATTAAATTACCGCCGCTTTTCTTTGCCGCCATTACAACATTTGCAAAATTATTTATATCTTCCACGCCACTCCTGCTGCCAAAATCCTTTAGCAGTTCTTCCAATGGAATATTAATCTTTAAGCCTTCTATCATTCCATCAAGCTCTGCAAAAATGACAGCCTCCGGTTCTAACAAAAGCGACAGATCCCTTTTTGCATTCATAAGGGAATGTTCCAGGGAATACCCTGCATTCAGGGAAGTTCGTAACGATTCCATCATCTCTTTAAACTGCTTTGTAAGCTGCTGCTTTCGCATTTCTGTTTTCTCTGCCCGAAGGCTTTTAAAATCAAACCATGCCAGTGGAAACAGCAGCACAAACGCCTTATAGGAATCATAAAACAGATAACTGATCACTGCCGCTTTCACAGAAATTTTCAGCACAAATTCTATCCAGTCTTTCCCTGTAAAATGATACCGGTCATAATCCATTTTCTTCTCCATCTGTATCCTCCTTCCACAATCCACTCTGTATCAGTTTCTGCCTGTTTCTTATCTCTCCTGTCTTTAAAAGCCTGCCACAAACCACCTGCAAATTTTCCTTCCCGTCTTCATCCTTAGAATCCTCCACAAACTGAAATAACGGGTGCAGACATATCTCACCGTCCACCACACCATCTATCTCGCTGATTTCCACCACACGCCGGCTGTTATCCCGAAGTCTCCCAAGATGCACAACAATATCAATCGCCGCTGCCAACTGCTGCCGGATAGCCAGTACGGGCATATCATATCCCATCAAAATCATGGTCTCTAACCGAAGCATCATCTCCTTTGCAGAATTTCCATGTCCGGTGCTTAAACTTCCGTCATGTCCGGTTAGCATGGAATTTACCATATCCATAGCAGCCGCATCCCTTACCTCCCCTACGATAATCCGGGTTGGACGCATCCGGAGCGCTGCCTTGATAAGCTCCGACATGGAAACGGCATGTTCCCCCTCCACATTTGCATTTCTTGTTTCAAGCCTCACTAAGTTGGGGATACCGTTAAGCTGAAGCTCGGCAGAATCCTCAATCGTGATTACCCGGTCATCCCCGGGTATATAGCTGCTCAATACATTTAAAAAGGTTGTCTTCCCGCTGCCGGTTCCACCGCTGATAAAAATGTTATATTTTGCCTCTACCAGCCGTTTTAGGAATGCTGCTGCCTCCTCCGTAATGGAGTTCATGGCGATTAATTTATCCATTGTAAAAAATTCTCTTGGGAACTTGCGGATCGTCATAACTGCGCCATTTAATGCGATCGGCGGCAATACCACATTGACCCTGGAACCATCCTCTAATCTGGCATCCACAATGGGAACCGTCTCATTGACAATCCGGTTGCAATTGCTTACAATCTGCTGGATTACATTGCGCAGTCTCTCCTCACTTTCAAACACTTCCTCCCTTTGATAGATTCTGCCGTTTTTTTCCACAAAGATCGAACTTCTGCCATTTATCATGATTTCCGAAATGTCCTCATCCTCCAAAAGCCCCGATAATACATCCAGACCGCGGAACGCATGAAACAGTTCCTTTTTTAGCTTCTGCTTTTCCTCCACCGAAAGATAAATCCTGCTGTTTTGCTCCAATACCGCCTGCTCAATCAGGATACTGATCTCCTCATCCGTAAGACCTGTAGAAATGCTGAGCGTGTTCATAAGCTGCTGAAAAAGCCGCATCTTCTCTGCTTCAAACCGGGTTTTATCTGTTTTGTCATGTTCCCGGGTATTCCAGTTCTTTTTTTCTTTCTCTAATCTCCTCTTCATTTCCCATATCCACAAACCGAAGTTTTTCCTTTATTTCCAACAATCCATACGCCTCAATAAACATCTCAAATTTCTCCTTCTTTCCCAATGACTGCTTGTCCTGCAAATAAGGAACAAGAATGACATCAAATAAAAACAGCCATGCCGGCTCCTGTAAGATTCCGGTTCCCACATCAAACAATACTCCACCACATCCCCTATAAGCCCGCATTGCATCCATCAGCCATTCCCAGTCCTGCCCATTTAAGCTTTTGCTGTCAAATGGGGAAAATGCAGAGGGAACGATACCGTTACATTCCTCTATTACCTGATAAAGATTTTCTTTTTTTCGCTCCTTCACAAAATAGAGAAAGGTGTCTCCCCTCTTAGCCGGATTATCTTCCATATCCGGCTGCCATATACAGCCATAATCCTCCATGCCGATATATACCCATTTACCATCCGACTCCCGGACAACCTCTAACGCAAACCGGGTTTTTCCACATCTTCCCACCGGTGAATAAACTGCGGCGGTCAATGCCCCACATTCCGTCACCTTAGATAACTGCGCCGCAGCGCCCTCCACCATTTGATAAATTCTTCTCACGCCTGCGTAACGGCTGATGGATGCAGCCGCCGGGATTTCCCGGCTGACCGCAGGATACGGTTCTTCTTCCCTTAACCAGAGGATATATATATCCCTCTTCCATTGCCTAACCTGACAGAGTAATTCCCAATTTGCCGCTAACAATATATCAATCTGCCGGGTTCCCATATACTCCCACAGACTGTCTATATTGGTGACGGCTGTCACACGAAACCTGCCTTCACCCTTGCGGTTTAAAAGGGATGACAACTGCCTGGCATAGTTTTCTTCCTCATCATACACACATACCTTCACGGTTCTCACGGACAGATTCCCCCAATCACAAGTCCTGTTCCAATCATAACCGGTACAGAAAAATTCATTGTCTCGTGCCTCACATGCAAAGCCTGCTTTCTGATAAACCGCCAAAGTATTTTGACAATTGCAATACCTCCTCCTGCAAAAAAGGACACGATAACAATCTTTAAAATATCAGACGGGAAAAATGCCGCCAGCATGCAAAACAGCTTAATATCACCTGCTCCTAACCCCTTTATGACAAACAAAATGATAAGCGCTGCAAACACGATTCCCACCATACTGATGCTGTGCCATACCCCTTTGGGGCCATCCCGGATCGCCGCCAAAACAATCCCACATACCAGCCCGCAGGCAATCAGCCTGTTTTCAATTTTCTGACTTCTCACGTCTGTGTATACGGCTCTGCAAAGCAGTAATCCCGCTGCGCATTTCGTCATTAAATCAATCATACATTCCTCCTTCGTTTGATTTTTTGCCATTATAATTCCCCGGCTGTTTCCCTGTCTATGATTATGACTAAGAATACATAATAAACATAAAATATACATCATTCATCCCTTGTTTATGACTTCACATACATATTCCATTGCCACCCCTATACACACTTCTGTCAAATGATACAGAAAGAAAAATCATTCTGTCATAATTCCAAAATCAGGAATAAATCAGACAATCCCTGCCTATACTTAAATAGAACCACTAGGGAAAGGAGAAAAAATGCGCAAAAAAAAGAACCCATTATCACAAACTGTAATAACAGATTCTTCTTTACGGCATGAAATGGCAGACACCAAAAAGGAGATTGACACTCTTTTATCTCATTTAAACAGCCAGACAGACCCCGATCTCCTAGACAGTTATGCCTACCAGCTAAAAGGCGCTTATATGCGGTATAAATTCCTCTTAAAACAGGTTCGCATGCTTGCCAAATCATCCAACATAGAAGACACCGCCTGAGTATACACACATATTACCGGTTTTCGTCACCCACATACTTATTAAGAATTTCTACCACATCATTTAAATTATACGGCTTTGCTATATAATCATCCAGCTTTGCCTCAAGAATACGCTCTTTGTCACCAAACATAGCCCGGGCAGTCACTGCAATAATCGGCATTCTCTTCTTTTGCTCCTGTTGCTCGATTTTGCGGATTTCCTGGGTTGCTGCCAGACCATCCATAACCGGCATCTGTACATCAAACAGCGCTGCCTGGTATTCCTTTTGACGGAACAGTTCCACCGCCTTTGCGCCGTTTTCTGCAATATCATAAGAATATCCTGCCATGCCAAGCAGTTTGCCGATTACCTGCTGGTTTACAGGCTCATCCTCTGCAACGAGGATTCTTGCCCGATTATGCCCCATGATGGAAAATACTGCCGCATCCTCCTCTGCGTTTTGTTCCGTATCCTCCTCTGCCGCCTTGACAATCTTAAGAGGCACCTCCACAATAAATGTAGAACCAAGTCCCTCTTTACTCTGTACGGAAATATCACCGCCCATCAGTTCCACAATCTGCTTTGTGATAACCAGCCCTAATCCCGAGCCGCCATATTTACGGGTGTCTGATGCATCCACCTGCGAAAAGCGGATAAATAATTTATTCTTGTCCTCCTCTGCAATTCCGATACCGGAATCCGCAACAGCGACCCTTAAAATAATCTTATCCACCGAATCGTCGATACAGGCAACCTTGACCCGGATACCGCCCTCGCTCGTAAATTTGATTGCATTGGAAAGCAGGCAGTTGAGTACCTGCTGGATTCGCTGTTCATCACCCCTGACAAGCTTCGGCATTGTGCCGCCAAAGGTGCAGTCGAGTGTCAGCAATTTGCCTTTGGCAAGCGGCACCTGCGCTGCAACCGTCTCCTCAATTGCCGCCTTGATATCAAAATCCGTTTCCTTCAGGTTATATTTTCCGGCTTCTAACTTGGAAATATCCAGAATATCATTAATCAGACGAAGCAATGTGTCCGCGCAATTCTTGGCGGTAGTCAGATTATCCCTGTAATCTGCCTGCAAATCATCTGCCATCAGTGTAAGCTGCAACATTCCTAAAATGCCATTGATCGGCGTCCGTATTTCATGAGACATATTTGCCAGAAATTCCGACTGGGTCTTATAGGCGGCATTTGCATCCTTAATCGCTACCGACAGCTTATTTTCCGTCTCTTTTTGTTCCGTAATGTCAATAACCACCATGTTGATATAGTTTGCCTCAGACTTATACATAATCGTGCTGAAAGTCTTTCCCTGTGTCTCCATCGTAATCTCAACCGAGAGCAGTTCACCGAGCTTTGTGCCGGAGTTATTGTAAGCCTCAAACCATGCATTGATATCCTGCAAAACCCCGATCTTGCTTTCTGAAATCATCTTATTATAGTAGTCTGACACATCCAGATTAAATAATCTGCCAAATGTCTCATTGGCATCCGTAATCTTATATCCCTGATTATGCCCCGTATTCGGATCCCTCAAAATCTGCGCCTGCGCAAAACCAATCGGCAGGTTCAAAAAAAGCTTTTTGTACTTGTCACTCTGTGTAATGGATGCCTTTTCCTCCCCCTGCATGAAAAGGAGCATGAATGTGCCAATTCCCACAGCAAATACAATAATCACAACCGAAAAAATGGTAATCTCCTGCTTTATGTTCTCATCAACCCCTAAACGATCCAGTTGTCCAAACACCATCAAATCCCCAATGATTACCATTCCTACCATTATCAGCAAAAGCAGCAGATACAAAGCCTTCCATTTTACTGAACGTTTACTTTTTTCCATGTCATAACCCCCCATTCTTCTCTTCCTGATTCCGCTTCTTTGAAAAATCCTGGTCAACCCCGGCGGTTCTTTGCCGTCTTTCAATCCGCAATAACACTGCAAGCAGCAAAATCCCAAGCAGTGTCGTAATAAATCCTGTCAACAGGCCCGGACAATGATATACCATTTTAATATCATAATCGCCTTTTGGCAAATCCATTCCGGTCAAACCGCCAATCAGCGGATAGGTATACTGTTTCTCTCCATTGGCATAAATGCTCCAGCCTTCATCATAAGGAACAGATATCATAAGGCATCCGTCTTCTTCTGCCGTAATATGCCCTTCTATCCTCTGATCCTGGTACTTCGTAACCTTCATGCTCCGGTTTATCAGTTTATTATAAAATGCCACAAACTGGCTCTCCTGAAATTCCATCGGATAACAGTAGAAATCTCCACTTAAGTCCTCTCCATCATTCAAATTAAACTGGATATCCACCATCTGTCCCGCCTTCATTTTGCCGACATGGAAAGTCTGCCCCTGATAGCGGTCAAATGCAACCTCATTGCCATCTATGAGCAGTGCAATCTTATGTACATTTGCTCCCCGGCAGCTCACATACAAATCCATATCCCGTGGTATGGTGTATATAAAATCCGCCCTTCCACTCTCATTTGCCTTCGTATAGTCTGCATTGTAATCATCCCGTTTCTTAACCTCAAGATTGGTTCCATAGACTTCCAACTGCAAATCATCATAAATGGTCGTAAATACCGGTTCAATTCCCGTCAAAGCCCCGCAAAGTTCATTCTGGACAGTAAATGGTCCATTATCCTCCGTATCAAAATACACTGCATCCTGCTCTACCATATAGGCAATCGGAAGCACATACGGATTCCTGTACACCGTAATATTTTCTTCGCTGTCATACGGCTCCATCTCGACATTTACATAGTCACCCGTTCTTGTATAAACATACTTTACGCCAAGCAGCGCATTGGTGACCGGTGTTGCCCCATAATAAAGATATTCATTTGCCCCGGTATAAAATCCCAGGTCGCTCATCATATCAACCAGCTCACCACGGACAGTAGACCCAAAAATGCCTACGCTTTTTAAATTATACCAGGTTGCCTCATCCACAAAAAGCGGCTCGAGAATATCCGAACGGTATAATCCGTCCTCTGCCTCCTCTACCCTGTCTCTGAGCTTTTCAAAAACCGCTGTGTCTCCATAATAATATGCCGGATCGGAAGAACCCACCTGCCCGAAAGCGAAAAATCCATTGACCGCCATCTCCATGATAACCACAAACAAAATCAAATACTGTAAAACCTTTTTTCCTGCCGGAAGCTCTCTGTGAAGCACAAATAATACCAGATAAAGGGTGAGCAGCCCGCCTGTCAAAACATAAACCTTCGTGTCATAGGTAACTTTTGCATTATAGTAACAGAAGATGAGAAACAGCATGCTTGCAAGATATGCAAAAACCGCCATTGACAGCCTCAAATGTTCCCGCTTTAAATAGACCTCATAAGCCATAAGCAAAAGCACAAAAATATATAAAAATGCAAAACGGTTTGGAATCCCATACTGGTTATGGAACCCATGCCAGATATAGTTAAGAAGCTGGTTGTTAAAACTTACGACAAACAATACCAAAAGCAGCCCGTATTTTATCTTCTTGGCAGCAGATATCTCCCGCACAAAGAAGAACATAAATGCCATCAGTATCGTAAAAATGCCGCAGTACAGATTCGTTCCCGCATCTGTAACCTGATTCGTCATAACCTCCGAACAAAACAGATGCGACCGCAGAGTATCTGCGAACGAACCATAAAACTCCCATTCGGGCAGTTCAAACTCTGCGGAGGCAGTCGTCATAATTCCCTTATATGCAGGAAGCAAAACCACCGCTGCCAATGC
This sequence comes from Clostridium sp., assembly GCA_023664325.1. Taxonomy (GTDB): domain Bacteria; phylum Bacillota; class Clostridia; order Lachnospirales; family Lachnospiraceae; genus CAG-590. Next base: position 24,582 of record JAMPFS010000024.1, on the reverse strand, counting down.
CGCCGTTATAAGAGATGCCGCTGCAAACCGTATGCCTTTGAAAAAAAAGTCCTTAACACTCCTGAAATGAAAAGTAAAAAACCACAGCACCAAAAACAGGCAGATCATAAAGCTGATGTAATAGTTACAAAAGAAGCAGTAAAACAGCGCTCCTATATACATCCTGCTGTCCTTCTTTGTAAACATCCGCTCCATGCCCAGTATCACAAGCGGAAATACAAATACCGCATCTAACCACATCAGATTCCAGTAATAACCCACTGCAAAGCTCGAAAATGCATAAAAGAGGGAAAACACAATAATTCCCGGACTCTTGACCGGTTTTCTACCTGCATGCATCAAAAAATAAGCAAAACACAATGCTCCCAGTATAATCTTGGCAGAAATTACCAGATTCAGCGCCATCGGCAGATGGCTCTTATTACAGAGTAATACAATCAAATTAAAGGGGCTTGACAGATAGTAAGACCACAGTGACAAAAAATTATTGCCGAGCCCCACATCCATTGTATACTGAAGCGAATCTAAATTCTTAAGCTTATCCTGATATTCTGCAAAAAACGGCAGATATTGATGGACACCGTCTACCACCACCAGGCATCTTCCGCCAAAGGGGCCAATTTCACCAATCACCCATGCGCCTGCCATCATCAAAAATGCAATCAAAAATGTTACGGTATATACATACTTATCTTTTAATAATTCCCATATATGATCAAGCTTCATCGCCATTCGTCCCTCTCATCAATCCATCATCCCAATTACTCTGTCATAATGAAGGTTTCCTCCAAACAAATCCAAAGCGCTTCCGATCGTGACATTAAGCCGGCCCTTCCCAAGCCTTTTTAATGTTTCAATATCCTCATAAGAACCCACACCGCCGGCATATGTGACAGGGATTCCCGCATACTCCGACAAAATCTTAACAAGCTCCTTTTCGATTCCATTTGCTTTTCCTTCCACATCCACCGCATGAATCAGAAACTCATCCGCAGCATCCTGTAATTTTTCGATTGTCTTTGCTGAAACAATCTCCTTCGTAAACTTCTGCCACCGATCTGTCACAATATAGTACTGCCCATCTCTCTCCCGACAGCTCAAATCCAGCACCAAATGTTTTTTCCCGACCGCCTTTACCAAAGCGTGAAGCCGGCCATAATCAATCTGCCCATCCGAGAACACATAGGATGTTACAATGACATGGCTGGCGCCCATGTCCAAAAATTGGGCTGCGTTGTCCGCAGTAATTCCGCCGCCAATCTGCAATCCTCCCGGATATTCCTTTAGCGCCAGCCGTGCCTGCTCTACATCTGCCTCATAGTATTCCGTTCCCGCTTTATTGAGCAGAATAATATGTCCGCCTTTGATTCCACTCCTTCTATAAAGAGATGCATAAAATGCTGCATCCTGCCCCGCCACAAAATTCTCCTGCGCCTGGTTGTCCGCATCTTTAAGGGAGCCACCTACAATCTGCTTCACTTTCCCGTTATGTATGTCAATGCACGGTCGAAACTGCATAATAATCTCCTAAAATCATCAAATAATAGTGATATTGTACCATGTTTTATACCGAAATACAAACTTAACCTTTATACCGGTTTTTCCCGGCTTGTCAATTTCATCACCAGCCCATAAAATACCGAATCCATAATCTCCCTGATATTATCCTCGGAAAGCGCGCAGTGGTTTGTGGCAAGCATGACTGCCATACCGTGCGCAGTAAAAAAACAGCCCTCATAAAGCTTTCTGGAATCCTCCACGCTTAATCCCGTCATTTTCATCATCATTTCCACAATCTCTTTGTTGATTTCTGAATCTGAAAAATCACTGGTAGCCTGTAACGCATAGCGGTCTAACATATGCAGCCATTGAAATAAATGTTTTTCCTCATTTGCAAAGCGGATATATGCCATCTCCAAACCAACCAGCCCGTCTTCAAGATTCATGGAAGCTCTCAGGTAATCAAAATAGTACTCCTTCACCCTGTTCAAAACAGCTCCCTTTAAATCCTCCATATTTTCAAACGCCCGAAACAAAGGCTGTACAGAACACCCGAGCCTTGCTGCAAGGCTTCTGGTATTTAATGCCCGGATTCCCTGCTCCCTCACTAATTCAAATGCTGCATGAATAATATCCTCTTTGGATGTCTTAATTTTTGGCGGCATAAATAATCTCCTTTGTCCCTTTTTATTCTAGCATAATACAGAATGGACTGCTTTCGCAACAAAATTTTTTAAAATATTAGGACATTTCTTACTTTTGTTCCCCGCTGCGGTTCAATTCTTTCTTCACTGTATCCATCCGCTTTCCAAATTCCTTTACCGCAGGATACTGTTTTTTGACCTCATACAGCTTCCCGGAAATCTGCAAACCTAACTTCTTCAAATTTTCCACTTCCTCCCCATAAAATCATAACAATGTACACGCATAACCCTGTCTGGTTTTTTGCTTAAAACAGAAATATATATCTATTATATGATACTTCCCAAAATTTTGTCACACACGGCAAAGCCTTTTAAAATATGGCTTCGCAACCATTGATTGCGCTCTGTCAGCAAATTGTTAAATTTATTTGATAGACATTTTTTTCAGAGATGATGTAAGATTATGACAGGCAATTGCGAAACATAAAAATACATGGAGGATTCTTATATGATGACATTAGGGAAAAAAATATATGCCCTGCGCACCGAAAAAGGCATGACACAGGAGCAGTTGGCAGAACGTCTGGGTGTTTCCAGACAATCCGTCTCCAAATATGAATATAACCAAAGCACGCCGGAACTTGAAAAGATTAAACTTCTGGCAGAAATTTTTGAGGTGACACCGGATGACCTGATTAACGACACAATTGATTTGCCAAAAACCAATGTCTCTAAAGCAGCTTCCGGTCAATATGATTTTATGGGTGATTCTGCGGATGCAATGGCAGATCCTAATATGAATGAAACAGAAAAAAACAGTCCTTCCATGCAGTTTGTAATAGAAGAACTTGTGAAAAAAACAGATGCCCTGCAAACCCAATATAACCGTCTCAACAGGATGTTTAAAATAGCGCTTGCCATTATCCTGATCGGCGCCCTTGCCGCACCCGTGCTGATAGTGCTGTCCGCTACCGGTATTTACGGTCATGTGCAGCAAATACAGCCCCAGACTGCCTATATAGATTCCTCTGATTATGAAGAACCCCTGTTAGACCAGACTTTTTCCAGCTATGAATATGGAGTAAAGGCGCTTAACTATCACAAAACCGACAATACGGTTGATTACTTTGTCTGCTGTACGCCAATTCACTACAACAATGATACCATCATTTCTGCCCTGCTGACCTTTGACAACGGAAAAGTATATAGTGGCATTTTATCGGAAAGCAATGGAACTTTCAGCGGAACCATAACCCTCCCGCTGACAGCAGATAATTTCAGCTTAAACTTACTGGTTGACAATCAGGGTGAAAAACAGAATATGGAAGTGGATGATTATCCCCTCAATTTATTAAATTATTTAGACTGGATGCCATCCGTAAGCATCGAATCTGCCAAAGAAACCTACAAAAAAAATGGCATCGCTTCCTCATCCGGTGAAATGTATCTTCAAGCAGGCGAGTCAAACCATGCCGATATCCTCCCATTTATCTCCGGCATCAGGGTTGTATTTCGCACAGACGATTCTGTTTTATACGAATACGCATTGACAAAAGAGGAAGTGGAAGACATACAAAAGGGATTCGGACCACGTATTTCCTATGCATTTGACCGGGATAATGAAAGTTTGGAAAAAACTCTTATCCTCTCCATTGAATACGATAACTCCCTGATCGGAAAAAGACTCCGCTGTGAATTTGATTCTCCATTCCTCTCGGAAGGGGAGGCGTTCCCCGCAGAGGGAGAGAATTACTCCTCTTTCAAAATGATAGATGGGGATATGCCGGCAGCCGCTAATGATTAAGTAAATATGTTATTCCTGTATAATCTCCATCCGGCAGATGGCATTTCCCTTCTCCACAAAACGGGTTTCATATTCCGTCATTACATTTCCATCCGCATACTCCGAGTGGTGCAGATCAAAGGTATGGTTTAAAAGCTTCCAATGGTCTGCCTCCTCCACCTGCCCTAAAGAAAATTCAAACAAATCCCTGTTATCCGTTTTAAAAACAACATGACCGTCTTTTTTCAATATCTTTTCATACCGCTCCAAAAACGGTACGGAAGTGAGACGCCTTTTGGCATGACGGTCTTTCGGCCACGGATCCGAGAAATTGAGATAAATGCCGCTTACCTCATCCGGCGCAAATACATCTGCAATATATTCCGCCTCCATACGGATAAAGTAAAGATTTGGCAGATTAAGCTCCTCCTGCTTTTCAATGGCGCGCACTAACACAGATGAATACTTCTCAATTCCCACATAATTGATATCCGGATGCTGACCTGCCAACGTCATGATAAACTGCCCCTTGCCCATGCCAACTTCGATATAGATGGGATGATCGTTACCAAATATCTCATTCCATTTTCCTTTACACGCCGTCTCATCTTTTATGGTAAAACAGCTCGTCGCAATCATATCTCTGGAGCCCGGTACATTTCTAAGCCGCATCTTCCTATCCCCTTTTCCGTCGTTACAATTCAGCCATGCCTATCCATACGTCATGCAACTGCACCGTTTATTTACATGGCTGATCTGTTACATCATATCATACTTTTTCTTATAATAAAATTACAAATTTTCCTTTTTCCACGCATGGCAATACCTGCGGCAAAAAATGCAAAAACATGTAAAACATTTTGTTTTCAAGCGGCTCAAAGGTTGACACCTTTCTTTAGATATAATAAAATGGAATTAATTATGTTTATTGGGTAAAGGAGTATATTACATGAAAAAAATGGCTGCCATTTTTCTGGCACTTTTACTGATGTTTACCTATGTGCTTCCCGTCCAGGCGACAGGTTTGGAAGACGGAGAAGAAGCAACGACGGAACATCCTGAGACAACCGAATATCCCGATGATCCCACAAGAGAGCCGGATTTGGTCGCAAATGCTGCCATTATCATGGATGCAGCTACCGGTCAGATTCTCTATGAAAAAAATGCCCATGAGAGAAAATACCCTGCCAGTATCACAAAGATTATGACGACAATGCTCGCTATTGAAGCAGGCGTGGATTTTAACGAAACCATCACCATGACAGAAAATGCCATCTGGGGTGTTGACCGTGACAGCACGCTAATCGGCCTGGATGTCGGTGAAAAGGTTACGATAGGCGATTTGATGTATGCGACTATGGTAAAATCCGCAAACGAATGCGCTTATGCCATTGCAGAATATGTGGGCGGCGACATTGATAATTTCTCAAAAATGATGAATGACAAAGCGGCAGAGCTTGGCTGTGAAGATACGCATTTTGTCACGCCAAACGGCCTTCATGATGATGACCATTACACCACTGCCTACGATATGGCGCTTATCACCAAAAAGGCGATAGAATATGAGCAGTTTCGTGAATTAGCCGGAACCCTAAGCTATACGGTGCCGGAGACAAATTTAGCAGATGAAACAAGACCTCTCTGGAACGGTAACAAAATGATTAATCCTGCTGAATCCGCTTATTACGAGTACTGTGAAGGCGGTAAAACCGGTTATACGAGCAAGGCAAATAATACACTTGCAACCTTTGCCAAAAAAGATGGTCTTGAGCTTATTTGTATTATTCTGGATTGCGATGGCAATACCCGCGCTTATACGGATACCAGAGCGCTTTATAATTACTGTTACAACAACTACACCTATTTTTATCCTTTGTCTGATTTTTCCTTTAATTCAGAAAAAACCAACACAGAAGATATAAACAGCGTTTTGGATAATTATTATACAAGTCTTAGCCACGACATGGTGGATCTTGTGGTTGATAAGGATTATTCCATTCTCATTAACAAGTATCTGGACACTACACAAATTGTAAAAACGATAAATCTATATGACGAAGCAAAGGACAATGTATTAGGCGAAATCGTCTTTTCATTTAATGATGAGCAGATTGGGTCTACTCCGATTACCAGTTCGACTCCACTGCTTTCTTCTAAAATGACACAGGACAAGGAAGAGGAAAAACCCAAATCCAACCTCAAGAAAATACTTGGCAAAATTGGTCTTGGCATTTTGTGTGTGATTGGCGCTTTCACTGTTGTTTTACTGATTTATCTGCTGATAACCACGATTGCGCGAAATTACAGGCGTGGCCGCCGGAGACGGAATTACCGGAGACAGCGCAGAAACCATCGGCGGGATAACGACTACTACTTTTAAACAAATAACCATACGAGGATAACACATGGCAAATGAAGAAATGAATCCACTCAACATCATAGAGGAAGCGAATTCTAAGACACTTGACTATTTTAACCATACTTATGTCAGCAACTTGGAACTGGTGCAGGGGCTTAAGACCGAGCTTTTTGAGTTGGATGTACAAATAGAGACCTTAGAAAAAACCAGGGATTTATATACCTATCATATTGACAACCGCCGCAATGTTTTTTCACCGATTGCCAGAGAGGGAAGCGACTCTACCATTACCAAAGGGCGGCAGATTGAAATGCAGATCCAGGATTTAACGGATGCCAAACAAAGCCTGGAAAACCGGATTTCCCAATTGGAGCAGGATATTCTGTTTTACAAAGAACAGGTTGAAATGCTGTCGAAAGCAGGCAAATGCATTCATACTGTTTTAGTAGGGAAAAATCACGAGGACGACGACTCCCAAATAGAAGATAATGCCATTGAATTTATTGAAACAGAAGATAGTGAATCCAAATCTTACCACGGCTACAACCTGTTAATGTTAGAAGATTATGAACATTATCATTTAGCATCTGCCTTAGACCAGAATGTAAAACAGGAGTTGATTGCAAATATCAATAAAATGGATGTCTTGAAATGGCTGCTTCATTCAGATGTGGCAAGAGCCAGAATCACCTTAGAGGAATTACACAACTCTTCCAAATCCATCCTCACAGCAATTGACGGCATGCTGGAAAATTTGAATTACAATATTGATGCCAAACAGCCAATCTGGGATCAGGTCAATAAATTGATTGACCGCTACCGGGATGCCCATCCGGAATGTATGATTGATGCATCCTGTGACTGCACGGAGCATGACATTCAGCTTCCATCTGTGATTACGTTCCGTTTAGTGGGTATGATTAAGGAAGTATTTGATAATGTATTTAAACATTCCAATGCCAATAAGCTGACCGCTAAGATATTTATCAGCAGCCGGCTAATAGATGTATATGTGAACGATAATGGTGTGGGAATCCCCGAAGATTATCTTGAGCGCTCTGACTGGTCGAGCGGACTGCATAAACTTCACGAGACGATTTATCAATTGGATGGTAAGCTGAAGATTACGGGAGATTTGATATCCGGTACAAATGTGAGATTCTCCTTCCCGGTCAAGTAGCTATCCGTATAAATAGAAAGGAAAAAACATGAAAGATCAGATTATTGACTTAATAGCATCTGTCACAGAGTTGGACAGAGAAACCGTAGCAAATATTTTGGAGATACCGCCAAAGGCTGATATGGGAGATTTTGCATTTCCCTGTTTTCAGCTTGCAAAGACTTTAAGAAAAGCACCACCTATGATAGCTGCCGACATTGCAGAGAAAATCAACAAAGCAGATATAGATATTATCGACCGTCTCGAAGTAAAAGGGGCATATCTCAATTTCTTCCTCAAGAAAGAAATGTTTGTAAAATCCATGATGGAAACTGCCTTAACAGAGAACTTCGGTTCTTCCACGATTGGAAACGGTAAAACCATTTGTATTGATTATTCCTCTCCCAATGTGGCAAAAAATTTTCATGTGGGGCATCTGCGTACCACGATTATTGGTAATTCCCTCTATAAGATATACCGTATGCTGGGGTATCAGGTTGAACGGATTAATCATCTCGGCGACTGGGGTACACAGTTCGGGAAACTGATTGTGGCATACAAGGCATGGGGAAACAAAGAGTCTGTCGAAAAAGATGGCGTTGCAGAATTGATGCGCCTCTATGTAAAGTTCCATGAAGAAGCGGAACAGGATGATTCTTTGAATGATCAGGCAAGGGACTGGTTTACCCAGATGGAACATGGCAACAAGGAAGCGCTTGATATCTGGCAGTGGTTTGTAGATATCAGTTTAAAGGAATACAAAGGAACTTATGAGCTGCTTGGAATGGAATTTGACCATTATCTTGGAGAAAGCTTCTACCGTGACAAGACCGCTGATGTCGTAAAACGTTTGGAAGACGCTGATTTATTGAAGGAAAGCGAGGGTGCCAAAATTGTAGATTTAGAAGAATACAATATGGCTCCCTGCCTCATCACAAAAAAAGACGGCAGTTCTATTTATGCCACAAGGGATCTTGCTGCCATTTTTTACCGGAAAGAAACCTGGAATTTTGAAAAATGCCTGTATGTTACCGGTCAGGAACAGAAGCTGCATTTTGCACAGGTATTTAAAGTAGTCGAATTATTGGGAAATGAATGGGCAAAGGATTCTTTAGTCCATATTCCTTATGGTCTGGTAAGCTTAGAAGGCGCAAAGCTCTCTACAAGAAACGGCAATGTCATTTATGCCGAAGATATTTTGAATGAGGCAATTGAAAAGGTAAAGGCTACCATTGAAGAGAAGAATCCTTCTCTGACAGATAAAGACGAAGTAGCCAGAATCATTGGTGTTGGAGCAATTATTTTCCATGATTTATATAATCAGAGAATTAAGGACGTTTCCTTTAAATGGGACAAGGTGTTGAACTTTGACGGTGAGACCGGCCCTTATGTTCAGTTCGCCTATGTCCGGTGTGCAAGCATCCTGCGCAATGTGGCAGATTTTAATCCGACTGCCGACATTGATTACAGCAAGCTGTTAGACGAGGAAGCGATTGCCCTGATAAAAGAAATCAGCCGCTTCCCACAGGTGGTTTTAGATGCCGCAGATAAATATGAACCATGTGTTGTGGCGCGCTTTGCGATGGATGTAGCACAATCCCTTTCCCATTTTTACACCGCATGCCGTATTAATGTAGAGGATGATGCTGTCAGAAATGCAAGAGTAAAACTTGTGTACCTGACAAAAAATATATTAAAAAATGCCCTTGACTTATTAGGAATCCAATGTCCGGAGCAGATGTAAAAGAAAGGTTTAAATTATGCTATTAATAAAAAATGGATATGTTTTGGATCCAAAGTCCGGACGCAACGGTATTTTTGATATTTTAATGAAAGACAATAAGATCATCAAAATCGACTCCTTTATTATCGAGACTGATTTGACCGAGGAAGAACAGAAAGATTTACAGACTATCTATGCGGACAATATGATCGTTGCGCCAGGTCTTGTAGATGTGCATGTACATTTTCGTGATCCCGGGTTTACTTACAAAGAAGATATTTTTACCGGTGCAAAGGCTGCCGCAAAAGGCGGTTTCACTACGGTCGTTCTTATGGCGAATACTAAACCTGCTGTTGATAATACTGAAACTTTAAAATATGTTATTGACAAGGGCGAGCAAACCGATATCCATGTGTTTACCTGTGCTACGATTACAAAAGAATTAAAGGGTGAACTTTTAACAGATATGGACTCGTTAAAAAATTCAGGCGCAGTCGGTTTTACAGATGATGGCATTCCAATGATGCATGAAACCGTGGTAATCGAAGCCATGAAACAGGCAAAAAGATTATCAATGCCTTTAAGCTTTCATGAGGAAAATCCGGAATTGATTTCCAACAATGGGGTCAATCATGGAAAAGCATCTGCCCACTATGATATCGTCGGTTCTCCACGAGCAGCAGAAATTGATCTGATTGCCAGAGATTTAAGCCTGGCAGTTGAATTAGAGGCACCAATTAATATTCAACACATCAGTACACGGGAAGGAGTGGAACTGGTTAGACAGGCAAAGCTTGAAGTGGTTAAAAAGAATAACCTTACTCTCCCACTTGCAAAAACAAAAGAAGATATTACAGATATCTCGGAATCCGATAATTCTTTTTTGCAAATTATCCCGATGGAAACAGCACAAAAAATCAATATTCATGCAGAAGCAACACCTCATCATTTTTCTTTGACAGAAGATGCAGTGATAGAACATGGAACGATGGCAAAAATGAATCCACCGCTTCGTACAGAAAATGACCGCCAGGCAATCATCCACGGTCTAAAGGACAACACAATTGACATTATTGCCACAGACCATGCGCCACATAGTTTGGAAGAAAAAGCAAAACCTATAACAGATGCGCCAAGTGGTATTATCGGATTGGAAACTGCTCTCGCACTTGGAATCACCAATCTTGTAAAAGAAGGTCATTTATCTTATATGGAACTACTGGAAAAAATGACTATCAATCCGGCAGTTCTGTATCATTTAGATTGTGGCTATCTTGCGGAAAATGGCCCGGCTGATTTGGTAATTTTCAATGAAAACTCATATACTGTAGATAGCTTCTGTTCAAAATCATCCAATTCACCTTTCAAGGGCAAAAAACTTATCGGTGAAATTCAATATACGATTTGCAATGGTAAAGTTATTTATAAAAAATAGCCATGAGCAAAACTCTGTTTTCACAACTGCCCATTGTACAATATAGGCACAAATCACAGCCGAGCACGAGCGTAAGACATGCCTTGCTTGCGATATTGTCTATATTGTGCAACTGGATTTTGGAAATAGTACGTTTTTGTAAATGTCTAAAAAACATTGAAGTTCCGATAAACTTATAAAATGTTTCACGTGAAACATTTTACAACCTCTTTTGAAAATTCCTATAACCATGAGCAAAATTTAAGTTTTCACAACTGGATTTTGGAATAATGAGTTTTGCTCATGACTAAAATTCTTATCAATATTTTCAACAAGTTTGTTGGTCGGTCGCCTTGCAAAAATCCTGCTTTTCTTACAACCCTTTAAACAGCTACAATTCAAAGCCATATATCAAAAAAATCTATAACTAGTGTTTTGCACAAAATAATTTACTATATGTCGTCTTTCCGATTCTTCCAAAATGTGATACAATAGTTCCAGCAATAAACAGCTATCTTGGCTGCTTGCAGACATAGATAGCTGTTTATTTGCTGGATAAACAAACATGAGCCTGTAGGACGTCAGTCCATAAGGCGAATGGTTGGGGGGCAATTGTACAAGCA
>JAMPFS010000024.1:0-13277 GCA_023664325.1 Clostridium sp. | reverse complement strand
GACGTCAGTCCATAAGGCGAATGGTTGGGGGGCAATTGTACAAGCACGCAGTGCGAACAATTGCACACTATTGTATTTATTTACGGACAGCAATCATCAGCCTGTAGGACGTCAGTCCATAAGGCGAATGGTTGGGGGGCAATTGTACAAGCACGCAGTGCGGAGCAATTGCACACTATTGTATTTATTTACGGACAGCAAACATGAGCCTGTAGGACGTCAGTCCATAAGGCGAAAAATCTATCATTTTATACGTTACATTGAAGGAGCATAAGATACATGGGAAGAATTATAGCAATCGCTAATCAAAAGGGCGGCGTTGGCAAAACCACAACATCAATCAACCTTGCCGCATGTCTGGCAGAGAAAGGGTTTAAAACTTTGGCTGTTGATATGGATCCACAAGGTCATTTGACAACCGGGTTTGGCATCGTGAAAGACGATCTGGAATATACCGTCTATGATGTAATGTGCGATAACTGTAATATTGGCGAGGCTATGCTAATTAATATTGTACCCGGATTGAATCTTCTACCTTCAAACCGCTATCTTGCAGGAGCTGAGGTGGAATTTATTGGCGAACCGGATATGCAATATATATTAAAAACCCAATTAAGAAAGATTCAGGACAAATTCGATTTCATTATTATTGATTGTCCACCTGCATTGGGAATGCTTACAATTAATTCCATGACTGCTGCCAATACTGTATTAGTTCCAATACAATGTGAGTTTTTTGCTTTGGATGGTTTGTCTCAGTTGATTTACACAATAGAGTTAATCCAGCAAAAATTGAATACAGAATTGCAAATCGAGGGGGTTGTCTTTACAATGTATGATTCCCGAACAAATCTCTCTTTGCAGGTAGTAGAAAATGTAAAAGAAAATTTAAATCAAAAAATATATAAAACAATTATTCCAAGAAATGTTCGTTTAGCGGAAGCACCTAGTCATGGTATGCCAATTACTGCTTATGACTCCAAAAGCGCTGGTGCAGATAGTTATCGCTTACTGGCAGATGAAGTAATAACAAACATATATGTATAAAGAAATTTTCAAAAATGTTTCACGTGAAACATTTTCAGAAATTTATTCATTCACCAATTACGATAGGGGGAAATAAACATGGCAGGAAAAAGAGGACTCGGCAACGGACTAGATACTCTTCTCAATGTAGATACTACCGATAGCCGAAAGAAAAAAACTTCCTCTAAAAATACAGAAACCACAACAAAAGAAGTGATTAAGGAAATTGTAAAGGAAGTACCTACTGAAATCACACTGAAAATCAAAGATATCGAAATAAATAAAGGACAGCCAAGAAAACAATTTAATGAGGATGCCCTTCAGGAATTAGCAGACTCCATTGCACAGCATGGTGTAATAGAACCTCTGGTTGTAACAAAAAGAGACAATTATTATTTACTCGTATCCGGAGAACGTCGTTGGCGTGCTGCAATGAAAGCCGGTTTGACAGAAGTACCCGTTGTGATAAAAGAATACACAGACCAACAGGTATTAGAAATTGCCTTAATTGAAAATATACAGCGTGAAAATTTAAACCCAATTGAAGAAGCACAGGCATACAGAAAACTAATCGAAGAATTTCACTTAAAACAGGATGATGTTGCAGAACGAGTATCAAAAAGCCGCAGTGCAATTACAAATATTATGCGCCTTTTAAAACTTTGCGAGAAAGTACAGGAAATGGTTATTGATGAAAAGCTAAGCAACGGTCATGCCAGAGCGCTACTCGCCATTGAAGACAATGAATTACAATACGAGACAGCCTGCAATGTTTTTGACCAAAGACTATCTGTCCGCGAAACCGAAAAACTGGTTAAAAAGATTGTAAATGAATTGAATCATCCTAAAAAAGATGTCACAGAATCAGAAGAAGATTTAACATACCTTTACAATGACATAGAAGAAAAACTCAAATATAAATTAGGTTCAAAAGCCACCATCAAAGCAAAGGGAAAAGGCAAAGGCAAGATTGAAATTGAATATTTTTCACAGGATGAATTAGACAGACTTGTAGGAATGATTTACTCCATCCAAATAGATTAATACATTTACAAAAAGTATCATTATACTCGCACAGACAATTAATTGGCTTTTCCGATTGTTCGCTGCGGTATATGCCGTTACACAGAAATCTTTTCACTGCTTAATTTCCTATTGTCTCATAATATATTGAAATTGTATTTATGAAACGATAATATATACCGGTACATAGAACTCGAAAAAAGTTCAAGATAAAGATAAAGAATGAGGTAATCCCATGAAAACAAATATATTTGACTCAATTGGAATCAGTACAGATATTGTTGTTATCGCTTTGATGATTATTGTTGTATTTCAGTTTATATGGATATTTGTAATTTTATTAAAATGTAACAAGTTAAATAAACGTATTTCACGTTTTACAACAGGAAATGATGCCGCCAGCCTGGAAGAAATTATGGCAAAGCGATTTTCTGAAATACGCCAAATTGTTAAAAATGAAAAGGAACAAAATAAAGATATCAATACCATTAACGATAAATTTTTAACTACCTTTTGTAAAATTGGTCTGGTAAAATATGATGCTTTTAAAGAAACATCCGGAAAGCTCAGTTTTTCACTTGCATTACTTACAGAGAATCATGACGGAATTATTATTACCTCCATGCATAGTCGGGAAGGCTGTTTCACATATTGTAAAGAGATAACAAATGAAGAATCTTACTATATTTTATCAGAAGAAGAACGTCTTGCGCTAAATGTTGCAATTGGTAAAGATGGTGCTGTTGATGCCGCAAGAGTTCGTGAAGAACGAAAACCTGAAATCGGTTTTTAGATTTTTGAATCAATATATCTACATTACTACTATTGCATTTTAGCAGAATGGAGAACAGTTATGCATCGCTACTTAAGAGCTATTGGTTTTAGTAAAATTCGTACAAAATGCGATCAAAATAAATTAATAAACGCTGCATTACATGGTTTTTCCAGTAGAAAAGAAATCAGTATTGGCGCAGAAACAAACCTCGTACAAATTGACCGCCTTTTTGGAAATAACTTTGGCATTTCTATCATTGGTGAATTAAATCTGGATGAAGTATTTACCTTAGACCATGCTTTTCCTTATTGTCAGGGTCTGCATACTACCATTTATCCTGACATCCAAATCGAAGCTCATAATGATAAGGAATCCTATTCCGGTATTTCAGATGACTACGATTTAGGTATAACACTGATATATGCTTTAAAAAATGTGGTGGATTATGTAAAAAGCACCTGGTCAAATGGCTTTTACAAATTACCGACAAAAGTAAGATTAGGCGCTCTTTCTCTTCATGGAAAAATTTTATATGGTGTCCACTTAGACCATGTTGTAAATCCATATGACAAACAGCCTATTAGCAGCAAAGACCGCCGCAATTTAATTGCGAAAGCAAAAAATGGTGATATGGATGCATTAGAAGATTTAACTTTAGATGATATGGATACCTACTCCCTTGTAACAAAGAGAATTAAGGAGGAAGATCTCCTCACTGTAGTTGAAACTTATTTCATACCATACGGAATTGACAATGAAGAATATTCCATTTTAGGAATAATCAAAAATATAGATAAAATTACTAATGAAATCTCGGGCGAATTGGTGTATAATCTAACTATACTATGTAATGATGTTGCACTGGACGTTGTTATCAATTCTATTGACCTTCAGGGTGAACCCAAAATTGGAAGACGGTTTAAGGGAATCATCTGGCTACAGGGTTTTGTAGAATTTGTATAATATCCCGACAGATAAAATCATTTATATATGTACCCGTAGTTAAACGGATATAACAATTCTCTCCTAAAGAATAATTGTGGGTTCGATTCCCGCCGGGTGCATTCAGATACAAAAGAAGGAACATATTATATAAGGAGGTTATCAACCATGAAAGTTAAAAAATCCAATCTTACATTTAGTGCAGTCGGCTTTATTGCCTCTCTCCTAGTTGTACTTTACTTAGTACTTAACATGTCAGATTCCATAGAACTGATTATTGTCTTTGGATTGATTGCACTTGCTAATACATATTTCCTGGTGGATGGAATTTTGAAAAAAATTGATGACATTTTTGAAATGTCCATTGATAAACAAACCGAATTAGTAAAAGTAGAAAAAGGAATTTACTCCGTTGCGAAGCGTGAAGAGACCACCAATATAAAGCAGCATAATGATTTATTGGAACGGATTGAACAGTTAAAAGATGAAAACCAGAGATTAAATGCAGAATTAATTGAGCAGCAAAAACTTTGCACCAAGATCCTTATTAAAAAGGCACAGGAAAGCAACAACAAAACGCTTAGTGGATCTGACCGAATTACCAAACTGCTCATTCAATTAAATGGAAGTACAAATAATGCTTCCAAAGAAACTTTAGAAGTTTTAGAGGAAATCAATAAAACTTTGGATAATTACTATAGTGATAATCAAGATAATGTACGAAGAATGCGTGCAAATTAATTAGAAGGATTTATATGAATTATATTGTATTAGATTTGGAATGGAATCAAGTCTCATCTAAGCACATGAAGCAAAATGAGAATCTGCTCTTTGAGATTATCGAAATAGGTGCTGCTAAGTTAGATGATAAATTTAATATTGTGGACAAATATGGAAGTATTGTCAAACCCAGAATTTATCGACGGCTTCATCCAAAAATCAGGCAGTTGTTAAGTTATGATGAAACACTTCTGCGAACCGGACGACCATTTGATGTGGTATTTCGGGAATTTAAAGACTGGTGCGGTGACGATTATGTCTTCTGCACCTGGGGTCCGCTGGATTTAACATATCTACAACAAAACATGGAATTTCACCATTTAAAGAGTTTCGATTTTCCCCTCCGTTTTTATGATCTTCAGGAAATATATGCTTATAACCACTATAAGGACAGAGAACAGATATTAAGCCTTGAAAAAGCTGTGAAAGAACTCGACATTGAAATTGATGAACCTTTTCACTGTGCCAAAAATGATGCTTACTATACGGCAAAGGTATTTCAAAAAATGAACCGCAAGCATTTTTCGGACATGTATAGTTTTGATTACTTTCATTATCCCACCTGCCCGGAAGAAGAAATTTTATCTGAACACATTAATTATACCCAATACATAACCCGGACTTTCCAAAACAAAAAAGAAGCTTTGATGGATAAAAACGTTACAGATATGAGATGTTGTAAATGTAACCGTAAACTGACAAAGAAAATAAAATGGTTTGTGAGTAATCCAACAACGCAGTTTTGTGTGGGAAGATGCTGGAGCCACGGATTGATGTGCGGCAAAATAAAATTCAAAACAACCAAAGAAGGCAACATATTTGTAATAAAGACAGTTGAAAAAATAACAAAAAAACAATACGAAAAAGTCCGTAACCGACAAGATGAATTACGAATCAGGCGTAAAGAAAGACGACATCAAAAAAAAGCCGTATAAAAAAAGAATCCATAAAATATGGATTCTTTTTTTATATAACAAGATAATTTATAAAAACATAATGTTGGAATTTTATTTAACCTTTATCTTAACCGCCTTGTAAACTCCATTTTGCGCACATGCATATACAGTACAGGTTCCCTTTTTCTTTGCCTTGATTTTCCCTTTTGTATTCACTGTAGCAATGCTCGTATCCGATACAATATAGCGAATCTTGGCTGTGTGTTTCTTTAACTTTTTATTCTTCGGCATAACCATCTTTGCATTCATCTTAGCAGTTTTGCCCTTTTTAATAGTGATGGTTTTTTTCTTAACTGTTATCTTGGACGGATTGCCAACCTTGCTCGTCTTAGTTCCTGTATAAGCATGCAACACAAGGCTTTGCCCGATTGTCATTTTCTTGCCATTTACATTTTTGTATGCCACGATACGATATTTGTACCATTTATTCTTCTTAAGCTTTGTCTTCTTGTAGCTTGTCTTTGAAGCAGAGGTGATATCTTTGACTTTCTTTAACTTATTCTTCTTCTCATTACTATTGCATATATTTGTATATACAAAATATCCATCCGCTCCTGCTACCTTTTTCCATTTAAGCTTAGTGGAGGTTGTACCCGCAGGCTTTGCCGTTGCCACAAGTGTACCGGTATCAAAATTATTATTCAAATCCTTGTCTAACTTCTGGCTCTGCTGGGATGATGCAGTATATAATGCATCAAAGGATTTGGCGCCTGCCTCCTGCAAAAGCTGATTGATAATATTCTTTACATCCTGACTTAAAGAATCCCATTTTTCTTTTGCATTCAGAATATTGATAATATTTTTCTCTGTTACGGTAGTAATAATCTTACCGCTCTCATCGGTTAAGTTATCCTTGATAAAGGATTCTGCAATCTGCTTGTTTTGTTCCTCATTGTTCTTTGAGAGATTCTCTGCTTTGGAAACTGCATCACTCATTGTTTTTTGTGCATCAGAAATTGCATCATTTATTTCCTTTTTTGTTGTTGCCGCATCAATCTTAGTATCGGCACTATCTGCTGCATCTGTAATCTCCTTCTTTGCATCAGCCTTTTCCGTATCACTTAAATTAGGAATTTTGTCAATCTTTTCTTTTTCCTTGTCTGCTGCCTCTTTGACCTCATCCTTTGCAGCCTGCTTTTCATTTTCTTTCGTTGCAGGAATATAATAAATATTACCTCCTGGCTTTTTCTCGCCGTCTAATAAAATGCTTGAACCTTCCGGAACTTCAATCGCATAACCACCAGTTGGAAGTTCTGTTATGGTAGGTGATTTATTACCATCTTCTACCTGAACATTGTGGATTAAATCCCCATATTCCAAATTTATTTCCCTTGTATTAGCATTTCCGGCTAACAGATAGAGTTCACCTTTTTTTGTTAAATAAAAACGTCCACCTGGAGCTTCTGCCTCTACTCTAAGACTTTCTACACCCTCTTTACCATATAATAGAAATCCGCTTCCATCATCCTCATGATAAGCATCAATTACATATCCTTGACCTATTTCAATAACATATACATGATTACCACCACTTCTTACAATTTGTTTATAGTATTCTGTGTCCAAATCTTTTGGAGTACCGTAATCATCTTCTCCTGGTTCCTCCCAATCATCCTCATTATAGTCCACACTTCCGAATGCTCCTAAAGCAGCATCAAAATTATACTGCTTTGCATGTACGAGATTCCCCGGCAACACAACTGCCACCATAACAGCCATTAACAACATGCTAAAATACCATTTCGTTACTTTGCTACTTCTCTCCATCCTTTAACTCCTCCTTCTCCGCAAAAAATGTATCTTGAAAACTAATTATTTAACCCCTTTTGCGCTCATACATTTTTTACTAATTTATATAACCTATTCTACCAAATTTTAGTAGTAGTAGCAAGATTCTTTCTTATTATTATTCAACAAATCGGTTCCTTACTGGCAGTTCCCGCTTTCCGTGGATAAGCCTTTGTCGTATGTTTCACTTTCCCCATGCAGACAAAAGAACGCTCAATATCGGAATCCGGTAACACGATTTTCTCAACCTTATCTAATTTTCCTCCCAAAAGGTTTATCGCCTTTTTCGCATGATTAACTTCTTCCTCCACTTCTGCCGCCTTATAAGAAATGAAGCCGCCACCAACTTTTACAAAAGGCAGGCAATATTCGCTTAATGTTGAAAGATTAGCAACTGCTCTGCTCACACATAAATCAAATTGTTCTCGATAGGAAGCATTTCTTGCCGCCTCCTCTGCCCTGCCATGAACTGCATTAATGTCACACAATTCCAATTTATTAATTACGGACTGTAAAAATTTCACACGTTTATTCAAGGAATCCATTAATGTTATCTTCAAATGTGGAAATGCTATCTTCAATGGCAGTCCGGGAAATCCGGCTCCGGTACCCAAATCCAAAACCGATAAAAGATTATCCTTCTCCGCTATTTGCGGATAAACTGCCGCCACTACAAGGGAGTCTAAAAAATGCTTGGTGATTACTTCGTCCAATTCTGTAATTGCTGTCAGATTCATCACTTTATTCGTTTCAACCAGCATTTCATAATAGGTCTGAAACTGCTGTAGCTGCTCTGCCGATAACGCAATATTCATTTTCGCTGCTTTTTCAATCAATCGGTTCATCTTTTCTCCTCATAATATCTTTTCCATTCCTACTTTATATGGCAAAAGACCACAGCTTTCATAAAATTTCATCGCCGCTGGATTGCAGTTCCATACATTTAATGTCACATTATAAAAACCCTGCTCTCTTGCAAATTCGATTACATATTCATAAATCTGTTTCCCGATATGCTGTCCCCTGATCTGCTCGTCCACACATAAATCATCAATATACAGTGTCCGAATATCCGTTAAAATATTATCGCCTAAATGCTGCTGATAGACACAAAACGCATAGCCAAGCACATTTTCCTCTTCATCTACCCCTACAAAAATTGGCCTGGTATCATCATGGATAGTATCCAATAATTCCGCATCTGTATATTTTTTTACATTTCCTTTAAATAAATCCGGTCTTCCGTTATGATGTACCATCAGCACCTGACAAAGCAGATGATTGATTCCGTCCATATCTTTTTCCTGCGCTCGTCGAATCTTCATATATTGTTATCTCCTTTATTTATTGTTATAAGACAATTAATTGCGAAACCCCTGATTTCCAAAATCCAGTTGTGCAATATCGACAATATCATCAGCAGGTGCTTTGGTGCCGTTGGTACTTAGGTGCCGTACCTTGGCACCTTATGTACCATTACGTGCAACAAGCAACGCAAGTGTACCTGCGTTGATTTGTCGATATTGCACAACGGATGCCTTGAAAACTTGAGTTTAGCAATTACTATTGTTACACCTTCAAATAAATCATCAACACGGAAATATCCGCCGGTGACACCCCCGATATCCGAGAAGCCTGCCCGATATTCTCCGGCCGGATTTCACTTAATTTCTGTCTCGCTTCTTTTCTCAAATTATGCACATCATCATAATTAATATTATCCGGAATCTTTTTCTTTTCCAGCTTCTTAAAATGCTCTACCTGTGAACGCTGGCGTTTGATATATCCATCATATTTTAGTTCAATATTTATCTGTTCTGCCACTTCCTTTGAAAATGATTCCTGATAAAGCGGCTCTTTCATCAGGGTTTCCCTCTCTGCATCTAACGGCGCAACCAATTCATAGCTAAGCTCCGGACGTTTGATTAAATCCGCTAAAGATGCCGCTGTTTTCAAGGCAGTACTTCCATTTTCCTCCAAAAATGCCTGCACTGTTTTATTTGCGCCGACCGTGGTCTCCGATAATCTTGCAGTTTCCCTTTCAATCAACTCCCTCTTCTTACAGAAATATTGATATCTGTCCTCATCAATCAAGCCAATCTCGTAACCAATTTCCGTAAGGCGCAAATCCGCATTATCCTGCCGCAGCAGCAGCCGGTACTCTGCACGAGAAGTCATCATCCGGTAAGGCTCCCTTGTCTCCTTTGTCACCAAATCATCAATCAGCACACCGATATAGGCCTGCGAACGATCCAAAATGACCGGCTCTTTTCCCTGTAATTTTCTCGCTGCATTTATCCCTGCCATTAAACCCTGGGCTGCCGCCTCCTCATAACCGGAACTTCCATTCATCTGCCCGGCGCTAAATAACCCTTCCACATCTTTAAATTCCAGAGAAGGCTTTAACAGTAACGCACTGATACAGTCATATTCTATCGCATACGCATTTCGCACAATCCTTGCATTTTCCAATCCCGGCACACTGCGGTACATCGCATACTGCACATCTTCCGGCAGAGAGGAACTCATTCCCCCGATATACATCTCATTGGTAAATTCCCCTTCGGGTTCCACAAAAACCTGATGCCGGTCTTTATCGGCAAATTTCATCACCTTGTCTTCAATCGAAGGACAGTATCTCGGCCCGGTTCCCTCAATGGCGCCGGAAAATAACGGCGACCGGTCAATATTATCCCGTATGATTGTATGAGTCGCTTCATTGGTATAGGTAAGAAAACAGCTAACCTGTTCTCTTCTAATATCTTCTTCTGTATTCGTAAAGGAAAATGGAACAATAACCTCATCTCCCTTTTGCTCCTCCATTTTTGAAAAATCAATGCTCCGCTTATCAATTCTGGCGGGTGTTCCCGTCTTAAAACGCCGAAGGGGAATCCCTGCATTTAACATCGAATCCGACAAATAATTTGCAGCCGATAAACCATTTGGTCCCGTGTGATTCACCACATCTCCATAAATACATCTCGCCTTCAAATAAACACCGGTACAGAGAATAACACATCCTGCATAATAGGAAGCGCCGGATTTTGTACGGACGCCTTTTATTTTCTGCCCGTTCTTTCCCTGAAATGTATTCACCTTTTCTTCGTCTATATCCGTTACACCGTCTGTCATCTCATTTTGCCAGGTTTCACTGCCTTCAAACAACAGCTCCGCTGCCTCTGCCTGCCGGAGAGTCAGATGTTCCGTGTTCTCCATTGTCATTCGCATCTGCCTCGTATACTCTGCCTTATCCGCCTGGGCGCGAAGGGAATGTACGGCAGGTCCTTTTGATTTATTGAGCATTTTGGACTGGATATAAGTCTTATCAATATTTTTGCCCATTTCGCCGCCGAGGGCATCCACTTCCCGCACCAAATGCCCCTTTGAGGAACCGCCGATATTCGGATTACAGGGCATCATTGCCACACTGTCCATACTCACGGTAAATATTATTGTTTCCATTCCAAGCCGTGCTAATGCCAAAGCCGCCTCACAACCGGCATGTCCGGCTCCAACCACGATTGCATCATATTTTTCTTCTATTGTATTCATCATTGTTCCCTCTATATTTCTGTCAATCTCATGATATAATCCTGCTCAAACATATCATATCTCCTATTGCGTATCTGTTCATTACATCATTTTATATCGTTTTTCAGATGATTACAAGTACTCCATTGGACATATCATAATAATTTTCAGATAATAAAAATATGGATTTGACAAGGGGAAAAAGTTTGTGAAATAAATTCAAGACTGTTATAATGTTAAAGAATACGAAAAAATGTCAATAAGGCACTTTTTTGGCGTTAGATTTGGAGGTACAGCAATGCTTACACATATAGGTACTAATACAATAGAGACAGAACGATTAATATTGCGAAGATTTGAGTATACAGATGATGAATCAATGCTTAAATATTGGGTTGCAGATGAGAAAATACAGTCATTATATTCTGAGCCTGTCTATTCAACTAAAAACGAGGTCAAAGAATTGCTTGACAAATATATAGGTTCTTATGATAAGAACGATTATTACCGTTGGGCTATTATTGAAAAAACATCAGGTGAGTGCATAGGGCAGATCGCATATTTTCTTGTTGACAATAAAAATAATTTTGCTGAGATTGAATATTGTATCGGTTCGGATTTTCAGTGCAAAGGCTTTGCAACAGAAGCAACCAAAGCAGTTATTGCATACGGATTTCATAAAATAAATCTACATAAGGTTCAAATTTGCACGAGAACCATTAATGCGCCGTCTAAACGAGTAATAGAAAAATGTGGTTTTGTATATGAAGGAACATTGAGGGATTATTTTTATATAAATGGAGAATATGATGGAAGATTGTATTTTTCGATACTAAGAAATGAGTTTGAATCTGGGATATTCTTTGCAAAGTAAAAAGTCTAAAAATAGGGATTTGTAAGGAACTTAACATTTTGGCGGAGGAATATGCAATGCAAAGATATGATTGGAAAAATACCTTTAATACAAGGGATTTGGGATATACACCAACGATGAATAGAAATTATATCAAGCCGCAAAGATTCATTCGTAGTGACAATCCGCATATAATAGATAATGATGTGAAAGAATTTTTAATTGAACATAACCTAAAAACAGTTATTGATTTAAGGAATGAGAAGATTTCAAATATGAATCCTAATGCTTTTATATCCGACAGTAGATTTTCTTGTTATAATTTTCCATTATCCATAGATGCAAAAGCTGTAAACTCGGAAGATGATGTTATTGGAAATTACTATCAAATGCTTGAGAATGATACTGCAATTACTAATATTTTTAGGACAATGGCAAATTCTATCGGTGGTATATTATTTCATTGCCAAGAGGGGAAAGATAGAACTGGAATAATTGCTGGAATATTACTATTATTAGCAGAGGTATCAGATATAGACATTTATGCTGACTATGAAATATCAAATGTCTATCTATATGAAATGATAAAGACCGCAAAAGCAATTTTGCCCGATTATTTGTTATATGTAAAACCTGAATACATGGAGAATATATTAAAGTATTTGCGAGAAAAATATATAACAATAGAAAATTATATGTTATCAAAAGGAATTTCTAAAATAGAAATATGTAAATTGAAAAACAAATTATTAAATTAAACAAATTCCTATCTGCATAATTATCTTATCTATTTTATAGGCTTTCCCAAGCCTTATATATCAGAAAATCAACTGTTTTTCTTTGTTTTTGCTTTTATCATATCGAAACAAGGGAAACAGTAAAATAAGACATTTGCCAAACCAGCAAATGCCTTATTTTAATACTATGCTTTCACACATTTACGTTCCTGAAGCATCTTCCTAATTCTTTCAGCTCCTTTTTTTGTATCTGCAATGATTTCATCTGGTGTCATCTGGATATGCCTTAAAGAATTATATTCCCGAATCTTCCTGATGTCATCAACATCAAATCTTTCACTTATTATCGGCTCACTCATCATCATCACCTTCTTCCAGTAAAACAGATGGCGGATAAATCAGCAAATCCTTATACCCTTCAAGAGTCGTAATTACTTTTACACCTTTCACTGTCTTTACATTAACAATATGCTTGAAATTCCATGAAATAATAACATCACATCCCGCAATAATTGCAGCGGCTATGTGTTGACAATCATCAAAACTTTTTTCCTTCAGTATACCAAAATCTATGAATTTTTCGGCAAGTCTGATAGTGCTGCTGTCCGTTTCCACCTCATTATATTCAATCTGATTCAGATAGTCCAAAAGAATATTCAGCTTTTCTTCATTACACCTGTCAATTTCTCTAAAAACAATATCGGATACATAAACTTCATAGATGCCTTTCTTAAATAATTCCCAAAGAACCAACGTATCCTGCATTTTTTCCGGAGCATCCTCCTGATACAGATAACTTACCACCGAAGTATCCAAATATACTTTCAGTTTTTCCATTCAGCACCTCCGTTCTGTTTATAAACTGC
>JAMPFS010000023.1 GCA_023664325.1 Clostridium sp. | reverse complement strand
CGGTTTTCAAGACCGCCTCGTTATGACCACTTCGATACCTCTCCGTGTTTCTGACCCAATTCTTTTCGTCAGCGACATTGACTATATTAGCACCAACTTTCATCTGTGTCAACAACTTTTTTCATTTTTTTCAAAAAAATTTCCACCACCGATAAGTCCTCTGGTGTCGTCACTTTTATGTTACAATAACTTCCCATTATCACGCTTGTTTTTTTACCCAGATAACATTCTATTATCATTGTGTCATCTGTAATATCCCTGTCTTCGGAACACTTCATTTTCTTATATGCTGCAACAAGATCATCATACAGAAAACTCTGGGGAGTCTGTATCTGCCACAAAAATTCTCTAGGCGGAGTGTCAATTCCCTCCTGTTGCTCATTCACTATTTTAATGGTATCCTTCACAGGAACGCCCACCGTACATGCCCCACATTCCTCTACTTTCAAAATCGAATCCTGAATCATCTTTACAGTCAGACATGGACGTGCCGCATCATGAATCAGAACATAATCTGTTTCTCCGCACTCCACTAAACCATTCCACACAGACCAGTAACGTTCGGATCCTCCTGCTACAACTTTTCCGGCTTTTGTGATGTGGTATTTTTCGATAATATCCCGCAGACAAAATTCCACATACTCTTCATTTGTCACCACTACAATATCATCCACAGGGCTTTCTTCAAACGCCTTCAACGAATAATAGAGTAACGGTTTTTCATCTACCATTAAAAATTGCTTTGGTGTTTCCAAATGCATTCTGCTGCCCTTTCCTGCCGCCAAAACAATTCCCGTAACATGTTTCATAATTCCTCCTACATACGCTGCCCAATCTTAAGATTCGGTATTGCATTCAAATCAAGACCGTGACGCACCCCTTTTTGATATGCATAATATCCCGCCACACCAATCATCGCTGCATTATCTGTGCAATAGATTGGAGATGGATAATAAAATTGCAAATTTTCCTCCTCACAAGCCGCCATTAAATTTTCTCGCAACGAAGAATTTGATGCAACACCACCGGCAACGGCAAGCTTATTCATTCCCAATTCCTTTGCTGCTGTAATCGCATGGTTTGTCAACACATCAACCACCGCATACTGAAAAGATGCCGCTACATCTGCCCGGTTTACCTCAATTTGCTTCATTTCGCACTGATTCAGATAATTGAGAACTGCCGACTTCAACCCACTAAAACTAAAATCATATGGATTTCCCTCTACTTTTGCTCTCGGAAATACAATGGCTTCTCTGTTTCCTTCCCGTGCGAGCCAATCAACTTTCGGTCCTCCCGGATAGCCAAGACCAATTGCCCGGGCAACCTTATCAAATGCTTCCCCAGCCGCATCATCTCTCGTCTTTCCTATAATTTCAAAGCTGTCATAATCATTTACCCGCACTAAATGCGTGTGTCCTCCCGAGACCACCAGACACAGAAACGGTGGCTCCAAATCAGGATGTTCTATATAATTTGCCGCAATATGCCCCTCAATATGGTGTACACCGACTAATGGTTTTTTGGCGGCATATGCAATTGCCTTTGCCTCCGCCACACCAACCAGCAGCGCTCCCACCAACCCGGGGCCATAGGTTACTGCAATCGCATCCATTTCCTGCAAAGACATTTGCGCCTCTAAAAATGCCTGCTCTATTACCTGGTTTATCTTTTCTATATGTTTTCTCGATGCAATCTCCGGAACCACGCCGCCATACAATTTGTGCAATTCAATCTGAGAATAAATCACATTGGAGCAGACATGCCGTCCATTTTTTATAACTGCCGCTGCTGTTTCATCGCATGATGACTCAATAGCCAGTATATATGTATCCTTATCCACTACTCAACATTCCCTTCATTTTTATCTGCATCTGACTTCAATGCCTGCCAGCCCAATATTTTCCATCTGCCGCTTTCGTCTTTGCGAAGCAGATATTCCTGTTCAACATAGACCGGCGCCGTGCCGACTGTGATATTAAGTGTTACTGTCGTCTTTGCGTAATCCGTTCCGTCTTCTGTGTTATACTCAATCTGACTGGCTTCCTCCAGGGAATAGCTGATAAATTTTTGTTTCTTATCATTATATAAGGAAATTTCTTTTTTTAACTCTTCAAACTGCTGTCCTTCGGAATTATGTGCCAACAGTTCCTCGTCATACAGGTTTCTCATATTTGAATTTGCAGTTGCAAGCTGTTCCTCGCCAAATTTTAAACCATAGGCATTTTTCAGATATTTGCAATGTAACTTCACAGTCTCCCTTACTGTTTTGGGATAATTTCCCTCAAAGTCATATTCCAACAATTGCTCGACCTCTGTCTTAGTTGTTGTATTTTTCTGCCTCCTGTTCTGGTTAATCAAGTAGGTATAATATCCCAATCCCACAACCAGCAGTATCAAAACCACTGTTATAAAACCTTTTGTTTTCATCTTTTTCATTCAAACCCACTCCTTTACGCGCTTTTTTCCATCTGCTTGCAGCTATTTTTTCGTTACTCTTCAAATAGTAAGGTTTTGGTTCGGCGGTCTTTTGAAATAACCGTATTAGGGAAAATCAACCTTACTTTCTCCTCATATTCCTGCGGGCGTATCAGAGACGGCGAATAATGTGTCAGCCACATTTCTTTTACCTCTGCCTCCACCGCCATCTGCGCCGCTTCGTAGAAAGTCATATGTTTATATTCTTTTGCTTTCATCTCCCTGCCATCTTCGCCGTACATTCCCTCACATATAAATAAGTCAGAATCCCTCGCATTTTCAACAATTCTTTTGGTCGGACGGGAGTCCGTGCAATATGTCAGCTTGATTCCCTTACGGGCAGGCCCTAAAACCATGTCCGCTGTATACACACTCTCTGCTGTTTCAATCTTTTCACCTTTTTGCAGGCGGCTCCAATATTGCATCGGAATATTAGCAAGCTTCGCTCTCTCTAAATCGAATTTGCCAGCCCGTTCCAACTCAAAGCTGTATCCATAACAGGTTATATTATGATTCACCCGGAATGCATGAATCTTTAATCCGTTAAATGTAAAACTCTCCTCCTCCTCTTCCAGTTCAATAAAACGAATTGGAAACGGAAGCTCGGGAGCAATGATTCTCAGCGCATTCACAACCTTTTCTAAACGCTTCGGGCCAATCATGGTGACCGGTTCTGTCCGTTCTGCGTTTCCCAGTGTCAGAAGCAGACCCGGTAATCCGCTGATATGGTCTGCATGGAAATGTGTAAAACAAATCACATCAATCGGTTTTACACTCCAACCCTGCTGTCTGATAGACACCTGGGTTCCCTCACCACAATCCACTAATACATTCATACCGTTATACCGCAGCATTAACGATGTCAGCGCACGGTGCGGCAAGGGCATCATCCCCCCTGTTCCAAGCAAACATACATCTATCATTTCATCCCTCTTTCCCTACTACCTACAACATCTCTCTTGTCTCATATTCCTCAATTGGCACCGTAAACCCGGCAACCAACTTTTCCACACACTGCTCGCACAAAACAAATTCCTGGGTAATTCCATCCTTTTTTGAAAAATATCCCCATGATTTTTTGATGCGGACAAAATCCTCGCACACAGCATTTTTTTCAATCTTCAGTACCTTACCACAACAATTGCATCTGATCGTTTCCATAATTACCTCCGTTATTCCTATGAAATATATAACATTATGTTAACTTAATCCCATTATAAAATCCAGTGGTAATATATAGGTTGTCACACAATACCCTTTTGCCCAAACAGTATCTATAACCTTTTTTCCATGAGCACCGCATCTTCCTTTGGATGGTTATAGTATCCTTTTCTCTCTGCAAATGGTGTAAATCCATTTTTCTCATACAAATGCCTTGCAGGATGGTTGCTTTTGCGAACCTCAAGCAACATTCTTCCTGCCCCATGTTCCTCTGCCTTTTCAAACATTCGCTCCAACAACATCTGGGCAATGCCGTTTTCCCTGTATTCCGGCAGCACTGCAATATTTAACAGCTCCGCCTCATCCACAATCGTCATAATCCCGGCAAATCCCACCACCAAGTTGGTCTCCTTGTGCATTGCAACATAGAAAATATTGTTGTCATATAATAAGATATCCCTCACGCTTTGCAGCGACCAGTGTTCCGGCAGGCTTTGGGCTGCAATCCCGTAGACCGGCTCACAAAACTCTGATGTAAGCGGCAAAAGCTCCACTTCACAAGTCTTACGTTTTTTCTTCATTTTCCTTCCGTTCCCGTTCTGCCTGCGACAGTCGTAAATATACCGGTTCAAATTCCGCAGCAGTTTTGCCCCGGATCCCGGCATTCCAGTAATCCAACGCGCGGACTGCAATAGCGGCGGCCCGCTGTTTGTTCACATGTGCCGGTGCAAAAGAATATGGCACACAGATCTTATCCTCCACAACCTGTTTGTATACCGGCACGCCATCTCCCAAAAAAACCACTTCTTTTCCAATGAGGTTCAACGCCTCTATGATTTCTTCAATCCCGACAGCAACCTGCTCCTTCACAATCTCCATGTGTCCATCCGAAAAACCGTAAATCCCTGTATAAACCTGATTTCTCCGTGCATCCATTAACGGGCAAACCAATGCCTTTGTACCATACAAATTCATTGCCAGACCTTCTACTGTCGGAATACCGATAATCGGTTTACCAAGCGCCAGCCCCAACCCCTTCGCTGTGGCAGAACCGATTCTAAGCCCTGTAAAAGAACCCGGGCCCGCTGCCACTGCAATTGCATCCACATCCTCTAACCTGGTTTCTGTCATCTTCACAATTTCATCCAACATTGGAAGCAACGTCTGGGAATGTGTTTTTTTATAATTTACAGTATATTCTGCAACCAGATTATCATCCTCGACCACTGCCACTGAAGCAACAAGTCCTGAACTGTCTAACGCTAAAACTTTCATCCTCTTATCCCTTCCATCCATCAAACACGCTTCACATCAATCCGTCTGTAGTCAAATCCTTTCTCCATATCCTTCTCGATTGTAACCTGCCAAAAATGTTCCGGCAAAATATCAGCTATGTGCTTTGCCCATTCAATCAAACATACGCCCTCGCCGTATATCATATCAGCAAAACCGATTTCTTCCATTTCTTCTGGATCCTCAATCCGGTATACATCAAAATGGTATAATGTAAGCCTTCCCTCATCATATTGCTGAACAATGGTAAAGGTTGGACTGCTCACGCTTTCCTCAATGTCTAATCCCTTTGCAAACCCCTGTGAAAATAGGGTCTTCCCCACACCTAAATCACCATTTAAACATACTACCTGACCTTTCTGCGCTTCCCTTCCCATTTGGCATGCAATTTGAAAGGTATCCTCCGGTTTAAAACTCTCATATACCATATCCAGATCTCCGTCTATTCTAATAACAAATACATCATTTATCACTGCCGTTTTTTAACAATCCTTTAAGCTGGATGCGGGTATTTACTGCGCCTTCCAGTATCAGTTTCCTCAATTCTCCGGCACATTCTTCTCCTAATTCTGATTTGGGGAAGATAAATGCATACATTGGATTGCTATATACAAGAAACTGCTGTTTGGTCTCTACAATCTTAAGAAACTGCTTCCATTCCACGGTCTGGCGCTGTTCGCCCTGCGAAATCGTAATGCCCATGTTATCCGCAGCATAAGTCAAAGGCTGTTTATATGCCTTATTCCGTTTGACCTGACCCCTTGCCCGAAAATACAAAAGGATAGGATCCACAATCACGAACCAAACCGCCACTAAAATCAAAACCGCCCTGGTCTGTTCTCCCAGTTGTCCATAAGATACAGCCAAAACAATACAGGCTGCAATGGACAATATAATTCCAAGCACACCCGAAAATTTATGATATGCATGGTACATAATAAAACGATATAATTCCTTAACCGTCATCTGCACTGAAAATGATACTTTTTTCTCTTCCATAGCACACTCCATCATATATAATAATAAACACCTTTAAAGAATCATAGACAACTGTATCCGTTTGCGTTCCAAATCAACACTTAACACCCTGACCTCTACAATATCACCAACACTGACCACTTCAAGCGGATGCTTGACAAATTTCTTATTGGTAATCTGTGAAATGTGTACCAGACCATCCTGATGAACTCCAATATCCACAAAAACTCCAAAATCAATCACATTGCGCACAGTACCCTTTAATACCATACCCTCTGTCAAATCTTCCATATTCAGTACATCCGTCCTGAGAATCGGTTTTGGCATCTCATCGCGGGGATCTCTTGCCGGCTTTTCCAATTCCTTAATCATATCATCAAGCGTTACTTCACCAATCCCTAATTCAGAGGCTAACTGCCTGCGGTTCCCTGCAAGCATGGACAGACCAATCAATCCCTGGCTTGTAATATCCTCTAGTGAATATCCCAGTTTTGTAAGTAACTTTGTCGCAGCCTCATAACTTTCCGGATGCACACTGGTTGCATCTAAGGGATTTTCACCATTTTGAATCCTCATAAACCCCGCGCACTGTTCAAATGCCTTTGGCCCTAATTTTGCAACCTTTAAAAGCTGCCTGCGGTTCGTAAATCGTCCATGCTCCTCCCGGTATGCAACAATATTTTTTGCAATCACCTTTGTGATGCCTGATACATATTCAAGCAGTGATGCGGATGCCGTGTTTAAATCCACACCCACCTTGTTCACACAATCCTCGACCACTCCGGTCAACGCATCCCCTAACTTCTTCTGATTCATATCATGCTGATATTGTCCCACGCCAATGGATTTCGGATCAATCTTTACAAGCTCCGCCAATGGATCCTGTAGTCTTCTGGCAATGGATGCCGCGCTTCTCTGCCCTACATCAAAATTTGGAAATTCTTCCGTTGCCAGTTTGCTCGCTGAGTACACAGAGGCACCCGCCTCATTGACAATAATATATTGCACCTTCTCCGGGATTTCCTTAAGCAGTTCCACAATAACCTGCTCGGATTCACGGGAAGCGGTGCCATTGCCAACCGAAATCAGGGTAACTTTGTATTTTTTTATCATATTGTGGACAATCCGTTTTGCCTCCGCAATCTTTTTCTGAGGTTCTGTCGGATATACAACGACTGTATCTAATACTTTCCCTGTTGTATCTACTACCGCAAGCTTACATCCCGTGCGGAATGCCGGATCCCAGCCAAGCACAACCTGCCCGGTAATTGGCGGCTGCATCAAAAGCTGTGTTAAATTCTTACCAAATACGGAAATCGCTCCATCCTCTGCTTTCTCTGTCAACGCGCTGCGAATCTCCCTCTCTATAGCGCCTGCAATCAAACGTTTATAACTGTCCTCCACAGCAGTCTTTAAGAGTGGCGTGGTATTTGGATTTTCCCTCCCTATAACCTGTCTTTCCAGGTATCCTAAAATTTTCTCTTCCGGAGCCGCAATTTTAACCGTTATAAACTTTTCTTTCTCACCACGGTTGATTGCAAGCACACGATATCCCGCCGCTTTACAAATAGGCTCTTCAAAGTCGTAATACATCTCATAAACCGATTTTGCCTCCGAATCTTTTGCCGTTGTAATGAGCTTGCCTTCCTTTGAAGTAAGATCCCTGATATAGGTTCTATACTCTGCCTGATCAGAAATATTCTCTGCAATAATATCCAACGCTCCCGCAATTGCATCTGCCACCGAACAAACTTCCTTTTCTTCGGAAAGAAATGCCTCTGCTTCCTTTTCAATCGGATTATCCGTCATCTGCAAATAAATAATATTGGCAAGACCTTCTAAACCTTTTTCTTTTGCGATAGTCGCCCTTGTTCTTCTCTTTTGTTTATACGGACGATACAAATCCTCCACTGCAACCAGCGTCATGGCATCCAGAATCTGCCTCTCTAAATCCGGCGTCAATTTTTCCTGTTCACGGATGCTCTCAATTACCGTTCCCTTTCGTTCTTCCAAATTGCGCAGATAATTCAACCGTTCGTATAGATTCCGCAGCACTTCATCATTCAATGAACCCGTTACCTCTTTACGGTATCGGGCAATAAACGGTATGGTCGAACCTTCATCAATCAGCTTAATTGCTGCCTCTACCTGTCCTGCCTTAACGCTTAATTCGGACGCTATCACTTTTGCAATATCCATGTTGCTATAACCTCTGACTTTCTATAAGATAACCTGTTTTCTGTACAATAAAACTACAGATCGAGTTTTATTTCCTGATTCTTCGGTTCAAATGCCCTGTAACCCACACCAGCCATATTAAACATCATTTTAGAGGCGATGGTACTCTCTGTATCAGAATACTTATCAGACAAATATACAATCTCTTTAATGCCGCTTTGAATAATCGCCTTTGCACACTCATTGCAGGGAAACAGGGTAGAATAACAGGTGGCGCCCTCTAATGATCCGCCCCCATAATTAAGAATTGCATTTAACTCCGCATGGCACACAAAAAAATACTTATTCTCTAAAGGTTTCCCTACTCTCCCCCAGGGCATCTCGTCATCATTGCATCCGGAAGGCATACCATTATACCCAACGGAAAGTATCTTATTGTTCGCATCTACAATACAGGCACCTACCTGCGTATTCGGATCCTTGCTGCGCTCTGCTGAAAGCAAGGCAATCCCCATAAAATACTGATCCCAACTCAAATAATCCATTCTTTTCATCCTGTGTACCTCCTGCCACAAACATATCATCCGTTATATCCATAAACATCACTAAAATACATCCGTATCATACCATATAATGCAGGGCTTCGCAAACCTTCCAATCCATTCTCCTCTTAAAAAGGCTGTCACACGTTTTCATTTCGTCAACTGTTCCGGCAACATATCCTGAACATAAAACCTTCCGTGCGACAGCCTCTGTCTTATCCTTTTCCCCTATTAACGGTCACCCAAACCAAATTTCTCATGCACCGCATTCATTGCTTTTTCTGTATATTTCTCATCAATCAATACAGATACGCGAATCTCAGATGTAGAAATCATCTTAATGTTAATCGCCTCATCATACAGACACTCAAACATCTTCGCAGCGACACCTGCATTGCTCTGCATTCCCGCTCCAACGATAGAAACCTTTGCAACCTCTTTATCCACATCAATCTTTTCATACTCATGGAAATGTCTTTCCACAATTTCCACCGCCTCGTCTGCGTTATCCTCCGAAACAGTAAAAGAAATATCCTTTGTCGCATCACGGCCTACGGACTGTAATATCATATCTACATTAATGTTGTGCCTTGCCAAATGGTTAAACAGACGGAATGCCACACCCGGCTCATCCTTCAATCCAATCAAAGCAATTCTTGCTGTATCCTTATCTGCTGCCACTCCACTCACAAGCATTTTTTCCATCTTTGCATCCTCCTTAACAATGGTTCCTTCTGAAGTATTAAGACTTGAGCGGACAACCAACTGTACGCCCTGCTTCTTTGCAAGCTCTACGGAACGATTATGCAATACTCCTGCCCCTAAAGTTGCAAGTTCTAACATCTCATCATACGTTATCTGTTCTAACTTTCTGGCTGTCAGAACCTTTCTCGGATCCGCAGTAAACACGCCATCAACATCCGTATAAATCTCACAGGCATCTGCATTCAGCGCCGCTGCAAGCGCTACCGCAGTTGTATCAGAACCACCGCGTCCCAGTGTCGTATAATCGTCATATTTATTAAT
This sequence comes from Clostridium sp., assembly GCA_023664325.1. Lineage (GTDB taxonomy): Bacteria > Bacillota > Clostridia > Lachnospirales > Lachnospiraceae > CAG-590. The sequence continues at coordinate 39,216 of JAMPFS010000023.1, read as the reverse complement.
GCCCTGAAAACCTGTTACGATAACAATTTTTCTCTGGTCTAATTCATTACGGATTCTCTCGCTGTCAATTCTCTTAATACGCGCATTGCCATATACAGAAGTAGTATGCATTGCCACCTGAAAAGCGTTCAAAGAAACAGCCGGAACACCCAGATTATTCATAACCATGCCCATTAACGCAACAGACATCTGCTCACCAATGGTATAAAGCATATCCATTTCACGCTTTGGCGGATTTGGATTCATATCACGCGCCATAGCAATCAACTCGTCCGTATATTTTCCCATAGCGGATAAAACAACCACTACATCATTACCTTTTCTGTAGTCCTCAATACATCTGTTCGCAACATTATACATCCTCTCTTTATTTGCAACAGAAGTACCACCAAACTTCTTTACGATTAACATTTGCTTTGCTTCCTCCTACCTGTTAAAGTCACCTAGCATAATTTACTACTTTTTAAGCATCCGGTCAATATATTTTTAAAAATCCACACGGATAACGCTATATACGTCCTCAAACGCTGTAATCTTTTCTGCAAATTCACCTTCTTTGATAGGCATTGTCACAAATGCAAGTTCATCCAAAATTCCCGCTGCCCTTACATACAGTACATCTCCAAACGCATCTTTGATCTTCATCATCTGGTCATCATCCAGCCCTTTATCTTTCATACGGACAAAAAACTTATTTTCACAATCTTCAAACTTACCGAGATTTGTCTTTCGCTCTGTCCAGATTGTCATAATATTTGTTCCCATGTGTTTTACTGCATCCACAACATCCGAAACAACCGCACTGGCAGTCGGAAGTTTTCCGGCGCCCCGTCCATAAAACATAACATCATCCAAGACATTGCCATGTACAAATATACCGTTAAATACACCATTCACGCCAATCAGCGGATGATGTTCCCCGATCATAAATGGCGCAACCATAGAATAGAAGGTATCATCTACCTTTTTACTCCTGCCAAGCAGCTTGATGGATGCTTTTAATTCCTTTGCATAAAGCATATCCGGCTCTGTAATCTTTGTGATTCCCTCCGTGTGAATATCCTCATAATCCACCTGTTCACCTGCTACCAGTGAAGTAAGAATCGCTATTTTACGGCAGGCATCATACCCTTCAATATCCGCTTCCGGATTCCGCTCCGCATAGCCATTCTCCTGTGCTTCCTTTAGCACATCCTCAAATGCCGAACCCTTTTCCGCCATTTCCGTCAATATATAATTCGTTGTTCCATTCAGAATCCCTGTGATTTCTGTAATCTCGTCTGCGGTCAGGGAACTGTTTAACGGGCGGATAATCGGGATTCCACCGCCAACCGATGCCTCAAATAAATAATTCAACTTTTTTTCTTTTGCAATCGCTAACAGCTCTGCGCCATGCTTTGCAACCAGTTCTTTATTTGAAGTACATACGCTCTTACCCGCCATAAGCGCCTGCTTGGTAAAAGTATACGCCGGTTCCACTCCACCCATAACCTCGACAACAATATCCACATCCGGATCTTCTAAAATAATATTAAAATCATGCACCAAAATCTTCTGTACCGGATCCCCTTCAAAATCCCTTAAATCCAATACATATTTCACATTAATATCTTTTCCGGCTCTTTTATTGATGCTGTCATGGTTCGTATTTATTACCTCTACCACACCCGAACCAACTGTACCATAGCCTAAAACTGCAATATTAGCCATAACTGCCTCCTTATTCCTATGCATCCTCCTGCACGATTATTCATTATTGGTGTTCTTCCACAATCTGATTCAGCGCCTCCGCCATCTCATCAGAAAATATCTTATTCACATTAATCACAATCACTATGTCCTCTTTTATGTGCAAAACCTGTTCCATAAACAGAGTGTCTCCATTCGATGCAATAGACGGCATTTTGTTGATATTTTCCGCTGCCATTTCCTCGATTCCAATCACTGCATCCACCTCGTATGCAACAACGGTATTCAGGCTTAATGTAATAAGAAGACTCTTGTCCGGATTGTCTATGCGGGCATCCATGCCAAAACGCTCCCGCAGACTGTATACCGGAATCACCGCGCCTCGTAAATTAATAATGCCCTTGATTCCCTCCGGTGCATTTGGAACCGGTATAATGTGGTAATCCTGTTCAATTCCATTCACACACGCAAGGTTCATGCCGTATTTTTCATCCCCAAGTTGGAAAACAATAAACTTCAATTCCTCCATACAGCTACTCCTCCTTATTTACACTCATCCATTTTAGATATGCATTCATAAATGGATCGACGTTACCATCCATCACTCCGCCAACATTGCTGATCTCGGTTCCTGTCCGGTGATCCTTTACCATCGTATATGGCTGCATAACATAAGACCGGATCTGCGCTCCAAATCCATTCTCTGTGACCTCACCCCGGATATCCGCAAGCTTTTCCTGGTTTTTTTGCTGCTCTAACACATATAACTTGGACATTAACATTTTCATTGCCTTGTCCTTGTTTTGATGCTGGGAACGCTGGTTCTGACACTGCACAACAATTCCTGTCGGCAAATGTGTAATCCTGATTGCAGAAGATGTTTTGTTAATATGCTGTCCACCGGCGCCACTTGAGCGATATGTGTCAATTCTTAAATCCTCATCCCGGATATCCACCGAAATTTCTTCATCAATATCCGGCATAACATCACAGGATGAAAAAGAAGTCTGTCGTTTGCCTGCTGCATTAAATGGAGATATGCGCACCAGTCTGTGTACTCCCTTTTCGGATTTTAGATAACCATAAGCATTTTCTCCATTAATCTGGATCGTCACAGACTTTACGCCCGCTTCATCCCCTTCTAAATAATCCAGAATTTCCGTTGTGTAACCCTTCTTCTCTGCCCAGCGGGTATACATCCGCAGCAGCATTCCTGTCCAGTCACAACTCTCAGTTCCCCCGGCTCCTGCATGCAATGTCACAATTGCATTGTCCTTATCAAATTCACCTGACAAAAGGGTGGCAATCCGAAGCGTTTCAAAATGTTCCTTAAAATTCACCATCAATTCTTCAATTTCCGGCAGTAGTGAAGCATCATTTTCCTCCTCCGCCATCTCAATCAAAACGCCTAACTCCTCATATTCTTCTGCCACATGATCGAAGGCTTCCAATGTATCCTTCAAGCCTTTCACTATCTTCATCACTTCATTGGAATGTTCCACATCATTCCAAAAACCCGGAGCTTCCATATCTGCTTCCAGTTCGGCAACCTTATCTTTCTTGATAGGGATGTCAAAGTGAATCCCTCACTTCCTGTATAGGGCTTTCATACTGGGCAAGCTCTGCCTTATATGCATCTGTCTCTATCACAGAATCACCTCTTTCTTTATTTTATTTTAGGTAATTGCAAAACTCCTAATTCCCAAAATCTAGTTGTGCAAAAACAAAGTTTCGCAATTTCCTATGTTACTTATTTCTACCACAGCACTGCTTATATTTCAAACCGGAACCGCACGGACACGGATCATTTCTGCCGATCTTGGCAGATTTTCGTTTCACCGGCGCTTTTACACTTGTGTCATCCTTGTTTGTTCCGGTAACCTTAGCAACCTCTTCACGTTCTACCTTCTGTTCCACCCGAATATGCATCATGGCTTTTACCGTATCCTGGCGAATAGCGGCAGTCATATCGTTAAACATATCATAGCCGGCGAATTTATACTCAACCAATGGATCTCTCTGCCCATATGCCCGAAGACCAATACTCTGCCTCATCTGATCCATATCGTCAATATGATCCATCCATTTACGGTCTATCACCTTGAGCAGAATCACACGCTCCGCCTCACGAACCATTTCTTCTTCCGGAAATTCCGTCTCTTTCTCCTCATAAAGCTTCGTACATTCCTCTTTGATTCTTTGAATTAAATCCTGCTTCTGAAGCGTCTTCATATCCTCGTCGGAAAGTTCCACCTTCTGAATCGGGAAAATATCTAAAAGCTCTTGGTTTAGCACCTTCATATCCCACTCGACCGGTTCTAAATCCTCAGAAATATTGCGATTTATAATCTCCTCTACTGTCTCATTAATCATATTGAGGATAACATCCCGCATATTCTCTCCATCCAATACACGGCGGCGTTCTTTGTAGATTACCTCTCTCTGGTCATTATTTACCTGGTCATAATCTAACAGATTCTTACGAATGCCAAAATTGTTATTCTCAATCTTCTTCTGTGCCTTTTCAATAAAATTCGTGATCGTCTTATGCTGAATTTCTTCACCTTCCGGAATGTTAAGGCTTTGATACATAGCCATAACACGTTCCGAGCCAAACAGCCGCATCAAATCATCTTCCAACGACAGATAGAACTTTGACTGCCCCGGATCTCCCTGACGTCCGGAACGTCCGCGCAGCTGATTATCAATACGGCGGGATTCGTGGCGCTCTGTACCAATAATGCGCAGACCGCCCAATTCCGTCACACCCTCACCAAGCTTGATATCCGTACCACGTCCTGCCATGTTCGTTGCAATGGTAACTGCATTCATCTGCCCTGCCTGTGCTATAATCTCAGCCTCCATCTCATGGAACTTCGCATTTAATACTTTATGCGGAATATGCTTCTTCGTAAGCAGACGGCTGACTTCCTCGGAAGAGTCAATCGTAATCGTACCCACTAAAACCGGCTGTCCTTTCCGGTAACATTCATTGATATCTTCTACAATTGCATTCAGCTTCTCTTTTTTGGTACAGAAAATGGAATCATTCTCATCAATTCTCGCCACGGGCAGATTGGTCGGAACCTCCACAACATCCATGCCGTAAATCTCCCGAAACTCATTTTCCTCTGTGAGAGCAGTACCTGTCATACCAGCCTTCTTCTGATATTTATTGAAAAAGTTCTGGAACGTAATGGTTGCTAATGTCTTACTTTCTCTTCTTACCTTTACATTTTCCTTTGCTTCAATCGCCTGATGGAGCCCGTCAGAGAAACGGCGTCCCGGCATCACACGCCCCGTAAACTCATCTACAATCAAAACCTCGTCATCTTTGACAATATAATCCTTGTCCTTAAACATCAGATTGTGCGCCCGAAGAGCGAGAATAATATTATGCTGAATCTCTAAATTCTCTGAATCTGCAAGATTCTCAATGCGGAAGAAACTCTCTACCTCTTTGACACCCTGCGTTGTCAGCATAACCTGCCTGTCCTTCTCATTCACAAGGAAATCTCCATCTTCCTCCACATCAACTCCCATGATAGCATCCATCTTGGAAAGCTCGCCGTCACCCTTGCCACGCTTCATTCTCCTCGCAAGCAAATCACACATTCTATATAATTCCGTAGATTTTCCACTTTGTCCTGAAATAATAAGCGGTGTTCTTGCCTCGTCAATCAATACAGAATCCACCTCGTCAACGATTGCATAATGCAAATCCCGCTGCACTAACTGTTCCTTATAAATCACCATATTATCTCTTAAATAGTCAAAACCAAGCTCATTATTGGTTACATAGGTAATGTCACAATTATAGGCATCTCTTCTCTCATCATTATCATAACTGTTGAGGATCACGCCAACCTTAAGACCCAAAAATTCATGAATCTGCCCCATCCATTCCGCATCACGTTTTGCCAGATAATCATTTACGGTAACAATATGAACACCCTTTTCCTCTAATGCATTCAGATAAGCAGGAAGCGTTGACACTAAAGTCTTACCCTCACCGGTACGCATCTCCGGTATTCTTCCCTGATGAAGCAGGATTCCACCCATGAGCTGAACCGGATAATGCTTCATGCCAAGCACACGGCTTGCAGCCTCCCTCACCACTGCGTAAGCTTCCACTAACAGATCATCCAACGTCTCCCCTTCCGACAGACGTTTTTTAAACTCTCCTGTTTTTGCTTGCAGATCCTTATCGCTTAGCGCCTGCATGGATTCATCCAGCGCCTCTATTTTCTCGACTAACGGCATAATCCGCTTTATTTCTTTCTCGCTATGTGTTCCAAACACTTTTTCAAAAATACTCATTTTAATCTGACACTCCTATTTATTTAAAGATAATCACACGTGTTTCCATTCTAACATCATTTTTTACAAAAGTAAAGGGCTGTCCTAAGACAGCCCTTCCTTCATGCAAGTCTAACACTCCGGTTCAATCAAACCATATGTATTACCCTTTCTCTTATATACCACATTCACTTCATCCGTTTCAGAATTACGGAAAACAAAGAAATTATGTCCCAACAAATCCATCTGTACACAAGCCTCCTCCGGATCCATTGGCTTCACAGCAAATCTCTTGGTTCGGATAATATTAATCTCATCATCATCCGGAATATCCTCTTCCATAAATGTCTTCTGGAAAAATGCTGCACTCTGTGCCTGATCCACCAGTTTCTTTTTATGTCTGGAAATCTGGCGCTCAATCACTTCTGTCACAAGATCAATTGACACATACATGTCATCGCTCACCTGTTCTGCGCGAATTATATTTCCTTTAATTGGAATGGTAACCTCCATTTTCTGCCGGTCTTTCTCAACCGAAAATGTCACCTGTACCTCCGTATCTTCATTAAAATATTTCTCCAGTCTATCTAATTTATCATAAACTGCAGTCTTCAACCCCTCTGTTACCTCAATGTTCTTTCCACTAATAATGTACTTCATATCTGTCAACTCCTTCTCTGTCATATTGTACGATTCCCGTAAGCCAAAGAACCGCCGTCTGTCAAAAACATACCGCCAGACTAACAGTCAGCCTCTTCCCCAATCTCCCACAAAAGGCTTAATATCACAGTTCGCACCGCACCTTTTACATCAGCCGCCTGTTAGTGACTATTATACCATATCTTGTGTATATTTCAATCAATATCCAAAAGATTTTTTGAAATTTCTATCAATCTTGATTAAATTTTCTGTCAATTCATACAATTGTTCAACCTATTTCGACATTTTATTTGTCAATGGCTTTCTCAAAATAGATTTTTTTTCGGCAAATATTCACAAAACATACTTTCGTTTTCTTTTCATGTTATCCACACCCTTATCTTGCCAAAATTGTGGATAATGTGGAAAATTCTGTGCATAAGTCCATTTTTAAAGCTTTTTTCTTCCTTTTTCTGTGCAAAAATCGGTGTCATAATCACTTTACATAACATTATCCACCTATAAAAGGTGGATAATGTGGATTATTTTTTGTGCATTTTAGCAAATGTACTCCTTCAAAATATTGTTTAAATTATTTGAAAATTCTTTCTGCGCATCCCTATTGTGCGCCATCTCAAGATATAGGGGTATTTATTTTGTTTTTCCCTTATTTCCTTTTATTTTTACCTTAACAGTATTAATTCCATTCCAAATACCATGTTTTTTACACTTCTTTATATTGTTCTTTACAATCCAATAGACTCTTGCTTTTTCTGTCAGAGAAATTCCATTGTTCTTCACATTTGTAATCTTATTTTTCCCTATAGAAGAAACCTTGCCCTTCCCTGATACACTAATCCCATTTTGTTTACAGGTATGAATGGTATTGCTCTGTATTCCGTTTGTACTCTTTTTTCCTGTTCCAATTGTTCCACCTACAATAGAAATACCATGTCTCTTTACATTTTTAATGGTATTCCCTGTAATATTCGTTATCTTGCCCGCATCCACACAAATTCCATTTTGCTTTGCCGCGCTAATTGTGTTATTTGAAATTTTTTTAACGGTAATCTTTTTGCCCTTTGCGATAGAAATCCCATGCTTGCTTACATTCTTTATCACATTTTCCGTAATCCCTGTTACTGTACCATCATCCACACAGATTCCATTTTGCTTTGTGCCGTCTATCACATTTTTTGAAATATCCTTAATAGAACCACCACCCACAGAAATTCCGTGTTTTCCTATATTACTCAGACTATTCTCCCGAATTGCAGTAACCTTTCCTTTATCTACCATAATTCCATTCATGGAAATTCCTTTGATTTGATTTCTTTCAATCGTGACATCATCTGAGGCTAAAACATGCATTGCAAAACGGTACGGGCCTTTCACTACATTATCATAAATATTAAGTCCATTCGTTCCACAGCATGTAATGGCAATCTTACAGTATTTCAATTTGGTAGAACAATCAAATGTATTGTTACTGATGGTAATATTTTTATTTCTGTATTTTCCGCTCTTTGTATAGCGGTGCTGTCCAACGCCACAAGGTGTATCAATGAATTTGCACTCTGTCACTGTTACCTGCTGGCAGGAAGTTCCATCAATAACAGACCCCTTTGCCCAGGCAGAATTCACATCTTTTAAATTCTTTTCATTACTAGTCCAGGCAGTTTCCAACTGTATTGCCTCTCTGGCATATGTATAATTTTTCTCTTTTCCCTTCTTATACCGAAATCCTGTAAAAGTACATGCACGAACCAATCCATTTTTAACGCCTACCAGCTCTAAAATATGGCAGTCATACGTGTTTTTCATCACACAATTCTGAATCGTAATATTTTTAGCATGGTCAATACGAATAACATCCGTTCCTTTCTTGGCAAGCTTCGTATTGCCACCATCCCAGACTCCTCCTTCTAAAATAATATTTTCAGACATATCATATCCGCCTACCACATTTCTTTTTCCATTCTGATCAACATTATACAAGAGTCCATTATCAATCAAACTGTCCATTCGGTGGATTACCGCTTTATCATCCAGAATAATGTGCGTATTGGAGTATACCTTTATTGTTTTGTCCACATAATAATCTCCTGCCGGAAAATAAACCGTTACCATTTTCTCAGAACCGATTGCTTTATCCAGCACGCTTTGAATCCCCTCTATATCAGAGACCTTATCTGTAGGATCCACCTTGTACTGCGAATCAGTAACTATATAATCATATTCGATTTGTGATGCAGCATCCACTTCGCCTGCCTGTTCCAAAACGCCAAAACATACAAACAAAAACATCCATATCCATCTGCCTTTGATTTCATTTCTCATAAATCTTCCTCCATTTTCCTAATCAAATATCAAAAAAACTGTTATATAGATACATGATATCTATATAACAGTTTTGCATTTCCATTAATCCCAGATAATACGCGCTGCGCCACACGGTGTCCGGTAACCTACATTTGAAATGATAATACCCGTTGTGCTGCTGCTGGCATGTACCACCTGTCCTCCACCAATGTACATGGTAACATGACCGATTCCGCCATTTTTATCTTTGTAAAACAACAAATCACCCGGCTGGATAGAATCCAAACTAACACTGGACAGCCCCTGCATCTGCGCCGCTGCCGTTCTTGGGATTCCGTATCCAAAATGAGCATATACACTCATGGTAAAGCCGGAACAATCCGTACCATTTGTAAGGCTTGTTCCACCATATACATAAGGATTGCCAACGAACTGCAATGCATAATTCACAATTTCCTGACGCTTTGTGCTTGTCATTTCCGCAAGCCTTGCAGCCTCTTCACGTTCCCTTTGCAGACGGATCTCTTCCTCTTCTGCAACCGAAATCGCATGGGAAAAACCATAAGAAACATCCACAAATTCAGAAGATACATAACCTTCAATATCCGAGTCAACCCTTAAATAAGTCCAGCCATCCACATCATCATCTCTTGATATAACCTCATAGGACTCACCTTCCGGAATCTGAGTAAGACAATCACTGCTCTCATCCTGTTCTGCACGGACATTGAGTGTAACGGTATTCACTTTCGCTACCTTAGGGCAGGTCTCTTCCGCATAAGCTCCTGCCTGATCCCCAAATAACAGGAAATCATTTCTTACATATCCAAGCGTGATTCCTGACTCAATCTTTGTCCATGTATCACCTTTTTCAACAACCAACGCAATTCCATGTACCGGAAGACTTCCTACTCTTTCTGACTCCTCATCCGGTTCTTTTCTGACATTTACAGCCTCCTCCACATAGGCAAGGCATTTTCCCTCAAACTCCGGATACTTGCAGGTTGGCTGTTCCGCCTCTTCCTCTTGCTGAATATCCTCTTCTTTTATTTCTTTTATCTGTAAGTTGTTCACATACTCGTCCACTGCATATGTAATTCCAACTGTTGAATCATCTAATATATCTGCCTTACTAACAAATGCCGGAGCGATAACTCCTGTTGTTCCCATTGCTAAAAGCGCACATCCTAAAATAACTTTTTTCTTCACAATGAACCTCCTTCTTAAATCTCACTCCCATATTCATATGGGAAATTCATTACACCTCTTACTGCTTTGTTATAATCGTTAAAATTATAACAAAGGGTATCCGGCTTGTCAACCGGCTGCATTTTTTTATTTATATCAGGCGCCCGCAGCACTGCTTTCACCGATATGCATGTATGGGGCAGAAAAAATGCACCAGAATCCGTCCGGTGCATCTTTCCTATATTCTGATATCAATATTCTGCCCAACCAATGGATTCACAGAACGCTCCAACATTTTAACCAATGAATCACTGTTCTCCTGGTCGGCAGCCAATGCTTTGTCAAGCAGCGCTATCCCTACAGCCGAGCTTGTATTTGCGTTTGAAAGAACGGTTGAGGATAACCCTAATCCTTGAATCTCCATAATATCTTCCTTTCTGTCTATCGCATTTCACTGTACCTATTATACTTGCTATTTTTTGAAAAATCAAGCCCCAAAACACTATTTTTAGCCGTTGGCATTTATTTCATACAACATATGGTGTCAGGCATTACTCTCATAATGATTTTTAACAATTCCGGCACAGAATGATTCCATATCCCGAAATACTTTTTCGTATTCCTCCTCATTATGTATCTCATGGCGAAGACCCTTGTAGCGGATTTCCGTAATATTTTCGTATCCAAGTTTCGATAACCTCTCTACCGCCTGCCTCCACTTTTTTTCACTCACATAACACGGATCATCCTGCCCGGAAACAAACAAAATCGGAAGTTTGGGCTGCTTTACCTCAAATCCTCCCCTCGTATATGTGATGCTTTCCAAATTCAGCAGCGTCATAAAGCCGTTTAACGTATATGTGAAGCTGCATAATGGATCTGCCTGAAATTTTTCTGCCACATCCTCTTTGGCTGCCAGCCATGCAAACTGACGGTTCTCCTTCTTAAACACTCTCTCAAAATTTCCAACGACAAGCTTTTGCATAAATGGCGACCGGTATTGATCCCCTTTCAAAAGCGCAACCGCCCTTACCAAAAGCTTTGCCGGCTTTACTGCCCGGTTATAAGCAGGGCATCCGGAAACGATCAGTCCATCCACTGCTTCATCATGTTTTCTTATATAAGAACGAACACCAAGCGAACCCATGCTATGTCCATACAGCACAAGCGGCAAATCCGGAAACTGTTTCCGTATATGGCGGGTGACAGCATAAATATCTTCTATATATCCTTTCTCCTTTGATGCATAGCAATATCCAATATCTTCCGGCTGTTTGATACTTTCTCCATGCCCCCTGTTATCATGCATCAGTGCAACATATCCCTGTTCTGCCATCCATTCCATAAATGGCAGAAAACGTTCCTTATGCTCACTCATTCCATGAACCATCTGGAAAATGCCAATTGGATTCTCCGGAATCATACAAATCCCATGTATTTTTACACCATCATATTTGGATGGAAAAGAAAATGTCCTTTTTGTGATTCGCATAAATAGCCTCCTTATTCGATTACAATATTAAACCCTGTTGCCAGGCGCTTAGAAACCTCCACCATTGCAGCCTCCATCTCCGAGACATCAAACTCCCGCAGCACACCCAAATATCCATTAATCACAAAGGTAACATATAAATGATGCTGAAAAAAGCTTTCCGAATTGCGCTCCATTCCTGCCAAAACAAACTTATTCATAATATGCTCGATTACTGCACATTCAAACTTGCGGATCAACGGCAGCATTCCCGTCCGGCTCATTATGGAACCTAAATCATTGGAATCTTTAAAATGCGTCCGTGCAATTTTGATCCACATTTCCGGCGCTTTTGCAATCGTCTCTTCATAAGGGTATTCATCAATAATTGCACATACATCCCGGATTAAAGTATCCTGTATCTGTTCTGCCAAATCATAAATATCATGGTAGTGCAGATAAAATGTGCTTTTATTAATATCCGCTTTCGCGCAAAGCTCCTTCACTGTGATTTCATTGAGATTTTTTTCCTTTGTCATCTCACAAAAAACATCCTGTATTGCTTTTTTCGTCTTGCGTACTCTCCTGTCCTCCGGCATGTGATATCTCCTTTTTTGCGGTATGGTAAATCAAAGACTCCAAACCCCGATTTATTTCTTTCTGAAATTTCTGTATACCGAACCCTTTTTCAGTTTATAGCCACGGTATTTTGCCAGTTCACTGACCGTTACAAGCTGGTAGCCCTGTTTTCTGAGTTTCGGAATCAATTCCAGTGCCGCAGCCTTTGTTTCCTTATGAATGTCATGCATAAGGACAATATCCCCATCCTGTACATGCCCCATAACAGCTGACACCGTTTTGCTTTTGTTCCTTGTTTTCCAGTCCAACGTATCAATTGACCATAAAACAATCGGCTTTCCCACGGCGCTCTTTACACTGCCTCCGGTTTCACCGTACGGAACACGCACCACTGTCGTATTCTTTCCGGTAATCTTTTTCACCCTTTTGTCCGTATCCCGCATCTGCTTTGCCACTGACTCCTCTGACAATTTCGCAAGATTGCTGTGGTTAAAACTGTGATTGCCAATCTCACAGCCCGCCTTATAAGCCTCCTTGACTGCGCCTTTGTAAGAGTTTACCCGGTTTCCCACGACAAAAAAAGTTGCCGTGCTGTTATTTTTCTTAAGGCACTTTACAATATCCTTTGTATATGGCCCGGGACCATCATCAAATGTCAGCGCAATCATCTTTTTCTTTGGATCTATGGTATCCGCCAACACTTTGCAGGCTTTGCTCCATGATCCCTTCACGGTTTTCCCGTCAGCCTTATAACCGGCGATTACCTTATAAGTATAATAATTTCCCTTTTGTACGTTCTTATCGGAATATGCCAGTTTTTGTGTCTCCCCAATTTTGACATATTTTCCTTTTTTATTTTTTCTGTATACCAGATATGTCTCTGCGCGTTTGACCTTTTTCCATGTCAGCTTGACCTTTTTTTGCTCATATTTCGCAGTAAGCCTGGGAGTTCCCGGTTTTTCATATACCTTCGGGGAAGGATCCTGCGTTGTTTCCTGTGAGGCTTCCGCCTCATTCATTTGACTTGCCAAAACTTCCAGGGTACCAAATGCCGCCCATGCCACAAACACAAACAGCCACATCATGAGACCCTTCACAAATTTCTGTTTCCATGTTCTGTTCATAATATATACCTCCGCTATTCCTAATCTTTCATGAAATATCTGCCGTCTTCTCCCTGATGCACAAAACGCCAAGCGGTGTTGCCACAAACAATAAAACAACCATGCCGATTACCATAGGTATTCCTAATTCCTCGTCATTTAGCCATGCAATTTCTGTTCCATAATATAATACAAAAACCGAAAATGCATTGTTCAGAAAATGTATGAGCGACGACACGAATATACTGCCCGTTTGTTCAGCCGCATATGCCAGCGCAACACCAAGCAGCATTGTCGGCAGCAACTTTATAAGGCTTAAATGGCTCAGCCCAAACAGGAACGAAACCAAAAGAATCGCCTTTGCCAGTGTCATCTTCTGTTTCACCGCTGTAAATATGTATCCCCGATACATCATCTCCTCACAGACAGCAGGTAAAAGCGCTATCAAAAACAGCCCTCCCACAAACGGAATACCGTCTAAAATACTCATATATTCATCATTTAAGTTCCGGCTGCTGTCCGGAAATGCCATACTCAGCAAATTGCCAAGAAGCAGCGCGCCGCTCCCTGCGCCAAGCCACATAAGCACAGCGCCTAACATCTGCTTCGGCTTTGGAGCTTTCACTAAAAACACCTGTTTCATATCCGCTTTGATATACAGGCATGCTGCAACCGGCAGCAAGCCGATAAAGATCTGCGGCAAAATCACTCCAAACACCGGCGCCTTAAGTGAGAAAAGCCCTCCCACATAAACCATTAAAAGCAGCGCCACCACCAAAACAAGCAAGCTCTCAGATACGGATGGAAGACTTCCCTTCGTAATATTTTTCCGGCGTTCAAACAGTTTGATTCCACTGAAGGACTCCCCAAACAGGACAGATTCGCTGTTATAGATTTTAGAAAGCACCCATACTGCCAGAAATGCATACAACACATTGCTTAACAGTACAATCAGGATTCTCGCAAAATCATATTTGAACACCAGCAAATTCTTCATCAGCAGACAGATATTCGCCACCGGCACAAATGCCGTAACATCCGTAAGTTCAATATTGGGTATAAATCCAATATATGCAGTCAGCAGCACAACCAGGGTAAGCGGCGTGATATAGTTATTTGCCTCCTTAAAACTCTTGGCAAAAGCACAGATACACATCACGACTGCGCTCATAAACAATGCAAATGCAATGACACACACAATCGAAATCAGGATTGCCGGCACGAAGCTTCCGGCACGAAACTCCGCTTTGTTTTCTGCCAGTGAGCTTACGGTCGCATATAAATAAAGCGCAATTCCACCCATCGAAAGCACATTGACAAATACCGAGACAACAGCAATCGTCGCCACAGACAGAAATTTACTCATGATAAGTTCCATATTCCCCACCGGCAGAGTGAGCAGCGTCTCTAAGGTTCCCCGTTCCTTTTCTCCCGCAGTAGCATCAATCGCCGGATACATGGAACCCATCAAAATGCTGGTAACCATCAAAAATGGAATAATGCTGCCCAAAATACTTCCAATGGCGCTTTCGTTGCTGGAACGGTCTTTCAGGGAAGCCTTTACGGGATATAGAATCTTTTCGACGGAAAGACCTTCCTCTTTCACATTCTGTTCCGCCCTGTGCTTTGCCAATGCATCAATCTCTTCCTCTAAGAAATCTGACACGCTCAAGGAATTTGTCACAGCGGACAGAAAATGCACCTCATAGATTACCTGGGAATCGCTTTCTTTTGTTGTAATGTATGCATCAATTATCTCACTCTCCAAATCCTGCTCCGGTGTATCCGATTCCACCTCTTTGATAGAATAGTCAAGACCATCCTCACTGCCCGCAATCCAGTTATTTAAAGCCTGACGGTCAGCATCTGCCACATTCTGATATGCAATCAGATAGTTCTGTTCCCGCTGAGTCTGTGTAATAAACGATACAATCTGCATAGCGACCAGAAAAATTAACGGATATAAAATAATCGGCAGCACAATCATGGTAAAGATCGTTTTCTTATCCCTTACTACATCTAAAATTTCTTTCTTGTAAAGTATCCGAAGTGTTTTATAATTCATTCTCATCGCCTCCCTTCATATACGCAAAGAAGGTATCTCTGAGATTCGTTGTTCCGGTCGCCTGCCTGAGATCCCTTGGCGTTCCCTCGGCAATAATTCTCCCTTTGTCAATCATAATAATACGGTCACATAAAAATTCTGCCTCCTCCATATAATGTGTGGAATACAGCACCGTTTTTCCCCGTTCCCGCTCCTGTTTCATAAAATCAATAATTGCTTTGGAGCTTATAATGTCAAGCCCTAAGGTCGGCTCATCAAAAATATAAATGTCCGGATCGTGTACTAAGCACCTTGCAATCGAAGTCCTCTGCTTCTGCCCGGTAGAAAGCTTGTCAATCCGGTTGTCAATAAAATCCTGCATTTTTAAAAGCTCACTGACCTTCGCAATCCGCTCCTCTGCCTTGTCCTTTTCATACCCGTAAAGCTCGGCAAAAAGTTCTAACAGTTCCCTCACGCTAAAACGTCCATAGAGTTTTGTATTTTCTGAGAGGTACCCGATATGGTGTTTTAAAACCTCCTTATCTGTGATTCTTTCTCCCTCGTCATTTGTAATGAACACTTCCCCCTCTGTCGGCTCCATCAACGAACCTAACATGCGCAGCAATGTGGTTTTCCCCGCGCCGTTCGGCCCTAAAACGCCAAGAATCTCCCCGTCACGGGCGCAAAAATCTACATGGTCAACAGCGTAAAACTCTTCTTTTTTTCCTTTTTTCAGTATTCTTACAAACTTTTTTGTAAGCATGGATGACTGTATCAAGACATTATCCTCCAATCTGTCTCCATCGCCTGCGCAGGAGCGAAAACCATCTGTTTGCGCCACCTGCCGCCAAACCTTTTATTTTTTCAGCGCAATGGCTTCCATCTCAATCTTCACATCTTTTGGGAGCCTGGCAACCTCTACGCAGGAACGCGCCGGAAATACCCCGGTAAAATACGTTGCATAAATTTCATTCAACGCAGCAAAATCGTTCATATCCTTGATAAACACTGTAGTCTTTACGACCTCCTCACAGGAAGACCCCGCAGCCTCTAACAAAGCTTTCATGCTTTCAAACACCCGTGTTGCCTGTACCTTGATATCTCCTTCTACGACCTCACCGGTTGCCGGATCAATTGGCACGACTCCTGATGTATATACCATTCCATTCACTTCAATTGCCTGTGAATATGGGCCGATTGCCTGTGGCGCCTTATCTGTCTTAATTTGATTCTTCTTCATATTGATATCCTCCTTAATGTTTCATTTATGTATGAATCCGGTCAACAATCGCAATGGATTTTTCCCGGATCTCGATACGCTTCTGCTTTAACAGCCTGCCTACCGCTCTCTTGAATGCATTCTTACTCAAGCCCATCTCCCGTTCGATAATTTCAGGGGATGCTTTATCCGTAAACGGCAGCACGCCATCATAAGATAAAATCGCCTGATACACCATCTCACTGTCATCATCCATCTGCTGGTATGCCAGCTTTGCCAGAGATAAATTCAGCTTCCCATCTTCCCTCACATTGGACACCCGAAGCTTTACCACGTCACCAACATGAAGCTTTTGATGAAGCTCCTGCTTGGGGATTAATCCCTGGTAACAGTTGTCCACCGCCACAAAAGCACCCAGCCTGTCATTGATCTGATAGACATAGCCCTCCACCTCGTCTCCCTTCTCATAGGGTGAATCCGTCCGCAAATGTTCATATAGCTTCATAGATACACAGGGGCGGCTGCTCTTATCCATATACATATATACAAGATATTCCTTCCCCTCCCGTACCTTTCCTACCATTTCCTTAAATGGAAGCAAAATATCCTTCTCAAGCCCCCAGTCCATAAAGGCGCCAATGTTGCCCACACTTGCCACGGAAAGCTTTGCGATTTCTGAAAGGGTGATAAACGGTCTGTTCACGGTTGCAATCGGTCTGTCTGATGAATCCAGATATACAAAAACCTCAATCTCATCTCCTGCCTGAAACCCTTCCGGCACCTGTTTTTTCGGAAGCAGCACCGCATCTTTGTCCCCTTCCTTCTCCGCTAAATATACACCAAACTCTTTACTGCGTACCATCTTTAAAGTCTGCCATTTCCCAATCTCTATCATTCGCACATCACCTCCACAATGACATAGGGCTGTCCTTCTTTATCCTGAAAGACAATCTGTTTTACAGCGCCTCCGTCAAACAACGCCGGGTAAAGTGTATCTCCCAAAGCTGCCGCTTTTCTATAATCTACCCGTATCGAACGAATCTTTGCCACATCATCCACATACTCTATTGCCTCTGTCACATATCTTGCATTATTTACATGGTGATTCGAATCAATAAAGGATCGCTTTACCGATATCGGTTCCATGTCTTTTGCATCTTCCCCGGCTTTATCCGGAATTTTAATTTTTCTCGGGGCATAGTCCATGAAAAGCGCATCCTCTAAGCCATAACCCTCTATGTCCTGCGCCGAGGGCTTCATTGGCCGCATATTTGCCACATCCATGAAAATCCAGATCGAGTTAGCCTGCACGATTCTGTTGCCCGTATCATCTAATATATCAAAATTACGATATCCATAAAGCCCTTTAAAAGCATGGGGCCACGTCCGTACCGTAATCTCTTCCCTATATGCCGGATAGCGGATCACTTCAATCTGCCAGCCTGATAAAAACCATGCGGTTTTGGTTCCGTCTAAATTATCCACACCCTTTCCGATCGACTCGGAATGAAATAATGCACAGTCCTGCAAAAAATGTGTAATCATCGCAATGTCTGTCTTTAAATCGCTTCCCACCTGAGAATAGGTAACCTGCCTTTTCATCTCATACATAATGTCATACCGTCCTCTTTTTTTAACCAAGTGCTACTATTATACTCCATCTTTTCTAATAATGATATCCCTTTTTATATTTTCCTGAAGCATTTTCTTGAATTTTAAAACTAACCTCGGTATGCAAGGGTAAATCCTATTTATCCGGAAGCAAACTCTACATTGGTTAAACAGAGCAGGGGGATGAAAAAATTTCAGGCTTACTTGCGAAGGCTTAAAAAATGTTGCCAAATCCCCCGCTTTTATGCTATGATGCATATATGATTTTCTGAATTTTTCACTGCCAAACGGCAGGAGCTTTTGTCATGCATTGCGTTATGGCAGCAGACATACCGCCTCTAAATTTTCATGAAAAATTGTATCATTTTTGATCCCATTATTTTACAAAGAAAGATTTTATTTTACGGAACAGATTATTTTAATTATGATATGCAATTACGAAACTCTGCTTTTGCAATTGTCCGTTGTACAATGTAGACAACTACATTTTGGAAATTGAGAGCTTCGCAATTGCCTATTTCACTATGACAAAGAAAGGACATATTGCTTGTGAGAAAAGATTATAAAAATGAATATACAAACGAAACAGGAACAACAGCCCTCACACGAACGGCTGACAATCCCCAAAAGATTACACAAATCTACGACAAAACCGTCAAGAAGATTTTAACACTGTCTTCCACAGCGGTTGTCAATTTAATCAACGGTCTGTTTGGCACGGATTATCCACCGGACAGCACGATTACCTACAACTGGACGGAATTTACCAATGATAAATTGAAACGGATTCTTGCTGATACGATTTTGACAATAAACGGCAGAAACAGCTACCACATTGAAGCGCAGATGGAAAAAGATGAGACGATTATCTTCCGTGTGTTTGAATACGGCTACCGTCATGCGGAAACAAACCGGATATTGGAAGATGCCACTTGCATCCTGCCCTTCCCGGAACCGAAGATTATCTATCTGTCTGAAAACAGAAATATTCCCGACTGGTACACTGTAAGGCTTGATTTCGGCACACAGGGAAGTTTTGACTATACCGTATCCACGTTTAAATACCTGGATCTCTCCATCAAGGAACTGAACGAGAAGAAAATGATTATCCTGATTCCGTTCCAGCTTCTGCGGTTTCGGAATCTAATGAAGCAAAAGCGTACCCCGGAGAATCTGCGGGCATTGAAAAACCTTGTGAAAAATGGTATAATCGAAAGCATCAACGAAAACCTTCGGGTAGGGAATATCACGTTAGAGGATGCATTGAAACTCAAGCAGTACACGCAGACTCTTTATGACTATCTCTACTCCCACTATTATGAAACGGAGGACTTTGACGATATGACGGATGAATCATACATGACGGATATTGACATTATCTGCAACGGATATGAAGATGCTTTGGCTGCGAAAGATAGAGAATGGAGTGAAGTGTTAGCGGCAAAAGATAAAGAAATTGCCAGGTTAAAAGAACAGCTTGCCAGGTTGCAGCCACAGTAAGGAATGGTGTAATTTTCCTGTTTTTGCAAAGTATGTAATAGGGCATCAGGGTGCATGGAACAGTAAATAATATGCTTCCATGCACCTTTATCACTCATCGCCAAAAGCACATGGTTTCAAAAGCAAACGGTTCCAAAGCATTTATCCCTTAACCATCTGTTATGGTTACCTTTCTTCCGAATAAAAACAAAAAATACCTGAATTTTAAAACTAAAAGGCAAATCCTATTTATCCGAAAGTAAACTCTACATTAGTTAAACAGAGTAGGAGTTTGAAAAAAATTTCAGGTTTTTATATTTTTTAAAATTACCACTTGATTTTTACTGCGAAATGTGTATAATAATGTTTTGTGAGCAACAATGGGGTATCGCCAAATGGTAAGGCAACGGACTCTGACTCCGTCATTTCCAGGTTCGAATCCTGGTACCCCAGTCAAAAAAGCAACTCAGTTGAGTTGCTTTTTTTATTCTGCACCGAATATGTGCCATATCATGATCGCTTTGCGATCTCCTCCGCCTCCGCCTTTAACTGTTTTGCCAGCCACTCCGGTTTTATCACCTGAACCTCCGGACCAAACCCGCGGATCCAGCGTACCACATCCGGAGCAACCGCTGTCTCTCCATAAAAATGCAATCCGTCAGCAGCTTCTTCTAACCGCCTGCTGCGCGCAGCCTCATATTCTTTTACATAACGTATGCTTTCCCCTGTAAACACCAGTTCCAATTTCTCGACTCTCGTACCACGCAGTTTTAAAAAAGCATCATTTTGTCCTTCAAATTCGGAAAGCTCCCGATCCAAATCAAACTTTTCGTCCAATACCTTTATATCCTGAATCCTGGATAACCGGAACCTCCTCACTTCCCTCCGCAGCTCACAATAACCCTCCACGCAGAGATAAGAATCCAGCAGCAGCATTTGATACGGCCTTACAATCCGCCTGCTGCTCGCATCACTGGAAAAGCTGTAATATTCCATCTCAATCTTATTCTGATTGTCAATCGCATTTTGTATCATCCGCTCCACATCTGCATCCACCACATCATAACTGCCTGCGTGTCCGCCTGCATACTTCAAATGACCGCCTAATGCATCAAATTGCAGCCTGTTAAGAGACGCCGATTTTTCCACAATCTTATCTATCAGGGAAACGGCATGCCTGCCCAGACGCAGATGGCTGTATTCCTTAAGCATTTTCTTTGCAAAGGCAAAAGATGCCAGATCTTCAATCGTAAAATCAACATTTTTTAATGTGTATTTGTCCGCAAAATAATAGGTTTTTCCGCCCCGCTCCTCCTCGCCAATTCCATAATTTAACGACAATTCATCAATATCCCTCGTAATTGTCCGCTTACTCACATCAATATCCCAGTTGTGCAGGCGCTGCCGGATTTCTTCTGCCTGATAGCCCTTTGGATTTTCCGAAAGCAGTGACAAAATGTAAATCTGTCTCTGTGATACCGATATGTCTTTTCCTTTGCTCTCTTCTGTCATCTTTTCCCTCCTTCTATTCCATTTGCAGCAGATTATGTTCTAATTTCATCCGCAGCACTCTTTTTACGGAACGGTCAAGCTGTTCCTCTGTGACTGTGCCTTCTTCTATGGCATTTAAGATACCCTGTTTCGAGACAGCAAAATCTGCGGAAAAAATCATATCATTTCCCGCTGCAACCGCCTTTCCGGATGCCTCCTCCAACGTCATATGGCTCAGCACTGCCTGCATATTCAAATCGTCTGCGATAATCACTCCCTCAAACGCAAATTCATCGCGTAAAAGCTTATGCACCTTGACGGACAGGGATGCCGGACGTTTCTGGTCCACTGCGCCCATAACCAAATGGGAGACCATCACCATATCTGCCCCATTTTCAATCCCTGTCTGAAACGGAAGAAAATCCGCTTCCCTGTAGCTTTGCAATTTGCGTTTATCCGTTATATATCCCCTGTGTGTATTGCCGTTGTTGCCATATCCCGGAAAATGCTTCAGGCAGCTCATTAGATTTTGCTGTTTCATTGCCTGCAAAACGGCAGACACATAAGCGCAGACCGTCTCCGCATCACTGCCTGCCGACCGTTCATACATATATGCATTCTTCTCTGTCACAATGTCTGCCACCGGATCAAAATTCAGATTGATTCCCATAGATGCCAGCAATTCTGCTTTCCGGATCGTCTCATCTCTCAGGGCATCCCAGTCCGCAGCATTGCCAAGCTGCCTGGCGCTTGCAAATACCACAGGCTCTTTGCCTGAAAGTCCATCCACACGGCTCACTTCACCGCCTTCTTCATCTACACCCACAAACAGCGGGTATTTCATATGAGACTGAAGGAGCTCTATGCGTTTTGCGATTTCGTCTGTTGCCTTTCCATTGAAATCCGCATCAAAAAGGATGATGCCTCCGGGCTGTTCTTTTTGAAGATTTTCCTCTGTCATGTCCTTTTCATTGGTAAGAATCATAAGCTGGGATATCTTTTCTTCCAGGGTCATTTCCCGGATACAGTCATCCAAAAACGCCTCCCTCTTTTGCTGCGCTTTTTGTTCCTCCTCCTGCTTCTTCTGCGCAAGTTTTCTGACCTCCTCCATTGCCCCAATGCGCTGTTTCATTTGCAAAGATGCCACAAGCACAGCCTCCCTGTCCTCCATCTTTGTTCCATATCCGGTATATGCACGGTACTTCTCCTGTATCCATTTTCCAGCCGCTGCCATATAACCAAAATCTGCCCACTGGCACAGTAATACAAACGCAGCCAGAATGACAGCCGACAATACATATTTTTTCATGCTTACATCCTCATTATCTACAAATTTCTGATATGCTCCATCATATCTTTTGTAAACCAACAAGATTGCTTTTTATCTTCGGAACAACGCCGCCTTATACCGCCACGACACCTGTTCCCAAACAGCCTTTCTGATCTGTTTTAGCAGCCCTCTTAGCTCGTCTAGCTGTGTTTCCAAAAGAGGTTGTCCACCGAAGCTAATCCGCTCTAATTGCTCACATATCTGTTCACATTCGATATGAATACCATATTGTGTCTGCATATAAACAAGCTGTTCCATATGATTCCTGCAATACGCAAAAGAATCATCACATATTCGGAGCATGTCACACAAATCCGCATAATATGCAACCACTGCTTCTGCCTGATTCTTTTGATGGCACTTCCTGTAGCGGCGCCACTTGCGGTATATAAGCTTTCCGCCTGATATCAGCAGCATTGCCGCAATTGCTCCATAAAGCACATATAAAAGCCATACATATTTCCGGAAATCAAAGGTCAGATTGCCATCTCCATTTCTTCCCATGTCTCCGAGGGTGCCATTATTCAGGAAATCGGTAAATGCAGACCAGAAATCATCCTCATCCACATCCTCGCTGCTGCTCGGTGTCACTTCCACAACCTTCCAGCCAAAACCGTCTACATATACTTCCACCCACGCATGCGCCATTGCATCCGTCACTTCCACATCCAGCACCGCTGATTCACCAATGGACGAATAGCCCCAGTGATAGTCTTCATATTTCTTACTCTCATTAATATCAGAGGCAAGCGCAGCCTCAAATGAAAACGCATACCCCTCCACATAACGCGCCGGTATGCCCATCTGCCGGAAAATAAGTGTGGCGGCAGAAGCAAAATGCGCACAATATCCCTTTCTGTTTTTTGTCAGAAAGTAATTGATAAAATCCTGATTGTTGGGGGTTGCTCCCGGCTTTAAGGTATAGGGGATATTCTCCTGAAAATAATCGCTTACGGATTCTATAATCTCCTGCTGTGACATGGCATCCGTAAGCCCGATTTTCTCACATTCGTTTTGGATGACCTCCTGATTCTTTGCCGGAACCTCCAAAAACCATTCCGCTGTCTGTGAGGTGTCCATCGCCTTTGGCTGCTTTGCCAAAAGCTCCTGCTCCCACACAATTTTGGGATAATACAGGTAGGAAACTTCCTGCTGCATGGCAATTCCCTGTGCTAACGGCATCAGGCTGTGGTTATTATAAATCGAATAATCCTCGAATCTTGTATAATACGGGTAGTACAGATATTCCGTACTCGCCCCGACATTTTTAATATCCATGATACCGCTGGCGCTGTATTCGGCATCATTTGCCTCCGCTTCATAGAGCTGCTCCACTTCCCTGTACAGACTTTCCTCTTTAAAGATTTCAATATCATCATCCCGTACATCTCTCACTATGCCATACGGCTGTTCGCCATACAGACTCTTCCACTGGTTATCACCATATCTCCCACCTGTAAAACCCTTTAAATATACGGTATCCGTACTATATGGCGTATAAGAGACAATCAAATCGGGCTGATAGTCAGGACGGACATTTGAAACACCGCCAAGTTTTCCACCGCTCATTCCTCCGGTAGACTGATAATGATTGTACATCCCGGAAAAACCCAGCAAAATGAAATTCCCGATTGTCTCCTGTGTCCGTTCCCTTAACTTATCTTCCTTAAATAATCTTTCAAACCCTCCGGACGGCAGAATCAGTTCCGCCACCATCACGACCCCTAAAAACAGCACAGCCATACCGGTTAATGTCTGCCGGAATATGCCTGCATCCTGCGTATAAGAGATCCTGTTCTTTTTTAACCCCCGAATCCGAAACGGCGCATCCCAGGCAAACACAACAAAATGCCCGTTTGCCTTAAACACAATGACTGCCATATAACCGGCGCAAAGCGCTGTCAGGTAAATCATCCCCGGCGTCAGCATCATGTAAAGCGGAATCAATAAAATTGGGAACGTAAACAGTATGGTCCATGCGATGCTCATAGTGGAATACATCCAGATATTTAAAATAATAATCATCACCATGCCAATAAAAATTGCCACGACCGCCACCGTCAGATAAGCCTGGTCAATCTGCACCTCATATTGTCTTACACCGGACAGATTAAAGAAATTCTGGGCATATTGCAGCGCTGTGTTTATGACCACATAAAAACCGGAATTGGCATAAATCCGCAACAGATAAATCGCCCCGACAAACACGCCAAAAAACAAAATATAACCCAAATCCCGGTAAATCATTTTGGATGTTGCATATAAAAACGAAAAATATGTGGAAAGCAACAGGTAAAACACGACTACCAGCCCTATATTATAAGATATGTCAAAAGCAGATAAGAAACCTCCAACCGAACCGAACACGAGCAAAAACACAATCAGCGACCGCAAAAAGCAATTGACAACAACATTGCCATTTTGAATCTCCGGCTTTTTCAGATAAATTCCCTTCGCTAAGAAAATATCCCCCTTATGCAGTTCTTCTTTTTTCTTTTTCCGAAATAGCATACCCATTCCCCATTTTTCAAAGCTGGCCCTTTAACACTGCCACCGTCTGCTGGCTGCCATAAATCGCATCAGCCCCTGCCGTTCCATTTGCATATCCCACATAAAGATATGTGCCATCCGCTGATACATCCCGTAAAAACAACCTCTCTACCCTGCCAATCTCCCCATAACTTTGGTCGTACAAAACCATAGAAAGCCACTCCCGCCGTTCTGCCTCATTCCCGATAAAGGTTCCGGTAATGGTTCCCTGATTTGCGCTGTAATAATATACCGTAAATGGCAAATTCTGCGCCACAAAGGATCTTGTCACGCTGTCTGCCAATTCCAATACAGACTCCAAACGCATATCATCATCATTTGCAAGCTCTACCAATACGTTTAACTGCATGGCAGACACGCTAATCCGCTCCTTCACCATCAGCTCATCCTTTTTAACGGATAATTTCCAGTGGATATTTTGCAGCTTGTCACCCGGAATATATTCCCGGATGCCGCTGATCTCCGAGAAATCATAGCCCTTTTCCTTGCTCTCCATTGCCTCTGCGACACCCTTCATATAAAGCTGCCCCGCCTCCTGGCTGCGAAGCGCCCCCTTTGGAAAAATCATACATTCTTTCTCCTCGGAAATCGGCAGGACTGTCTCCACAATGCCAAGTAAATCCATTAGCCGTATCTCTTCCGCCCTGATCGCAAACCTTCCGCAATAATTCATCTGCACCGGATATGTCACCTCGGTTTTACTCCTTGCCCGAACCGGCATGTTAAGATAGTGGGTTCCCTCCTCCTGGTAAAAGGGATTTGCAGTAATCAGTTTGACTGTAGCATTGATAAGAGGATGCCATGTTGGATTTTGGAGCATAAGCTGTACATAAAATTCATCCTTTTTCTCCATTGGTTCCCCCGGCACTGCAATCTGAAAAGCCAGCTTGTATTTCACCTTATAAAGGCTCCACACACTGTAAAAGGGAAACAGAATCAACACCAGCAGCAGCACAAAATTGACATAGCTGTGAAACGCTGCCATAATAAACACATTTAATGCAATTACGATTCCATACCGCAAGAAATTGCAGATTCTTTTCATATGTTTCTCCCTCTAAGTGCGAGGCACTTTTACCTCTGCAAACAGTTCCCCCAACGCTTCTTTTATATCCTTGCCTTCTGCCCTCGCCTTTGTACTGAGTTTGACTCTGTGTCCTAATACATCACCAAACACACTGCTGATATCCTCCGGCGTTACATAATCCCTGCCGGAAAGCACCGCCATTGCTTTTGCCATGCGAAGCAGCGCAATACTTCCCCGGGGGCTTGCTCCCATGCTGAATAACCGGCTGCTTCTCGTTCGCTCGACCAGCGTTACAATGTAATCATAAATCGAATCATGAACATACATATCGTTTGTCTTTTGGCGCAATGCTTCAAATTCATCTATGGAAATGACATTCTGCAAAAGCGATAACGGTTTTTTTGCATTATCCCTTAAAATATCAACGGCTGCATCATGTTCCGGATACCCCATCGAAAGGCAGACCATAAAACGGTCAAGCTGTGATTCCGGCAGCATCTGGGTACCGGAGGAACCGAGTGGATTTTCCGTTGCAATCACGGTAAACGGTGACGGCAGTGGTCTTGTCACACCGTCTACTGTAACATTTCCCTCCTCCATTACCTCTAATAACGCAGATTGCGTCTTTGGGGAGGTACGGTTTATCTCATCTGCCAAAAACAGATTACAGTACACAGCCCCCTGCTGATATTCAAACGACTTTTTATCCTGATTATACATGGAAAATCCCACAATATCACTTGGCAGAACATCCGGTGTAAACTGTACTCTCTTATAACTCAGGGACATGGATTTTGCAATCGACATGGCAAGAGTTGTTTTACCCACTCCCGGAATGTCCTCTAAGAGGATGTGTCCGCCTGCCAGCATAGCTGCAAGCACCTTATCCACAACCTCATCCTTACCCTTTACGGCTCTCTTGATTTCTTCCTTTACAACTGACATTTTGTTTTCCATAAATACTTCCTTTCTCCCTTACACCCTTGTGTGGTGGTTCACATATTTTGCCTTGTATTTGGAATATACGATTGTCTGGTCTTTGTATAAACTGTAATACCCGGATGATGCATAGCTTATGGATACCGCAATCAGATAGTAGGCAACCCCCTCAAAGCCAAACAGCTCAAAAGCTATGAGAATGGAGGTAATCGGACAATTTGTCACGCCACAGAATACCGCAACCATTCCCGCAGCAGCGCAAAGGGAAGGAGACAGTCCGAGTAAATGTCCCATCGAACAGCCAAAGGTTGCCCCCACAAAAAAGGACGGCACAATCTCCCCTCCCTTAAAACCTGCCCGCATAGTGATTGCCGTCAGCACCATTTTCCAGAAAAAGGCAAACGGCCTCGCCTGCCCATGTTCAATCGCATTGGCAATGCCTCCGATTCCTGCCCCCATGTAATCTGTGGTTTGCAGGCAGACCGTGAGCAATATAATCACAATACCCGCAACAACGACACGGACATATTTGTTTTTCAGTTTGTTATGGAAGACTGCGCCTGTCTGCCTTAACACAACACAAAAGACAACGCTTAACACCGCGCACCCCAAAGCAATGACTCCCATTTTCACCCCGGAAGCCACCGTAAGCTTTGGAATTTTTGAAACATGAAATACCTCCGGGTGAATACCGAGACCTGCCGCAAAATCAGTGGCAATCAGGGAGGCAATCACACACGGCACAAGCGCTGTATAATACATAACCCCCACACTTACAACCTCCATTGAGAAGATTGCTGCCGCCATCGGTGTGCCAAACAATGCGGAAAAGGCAGCGCTCATGCCACTCATAACCATAACGTGGCGGTCCTGCTCGTCAAGCTTTAACCACCGCCCAAGCTGGTTGCCAACGCTGCCCCCGAGCTGGATTGCCGCGCCCTCGCGTCCTGCCGAGCCACCTACCAGATGCGTAAGCGCAGTGGACACAAAGATGAGGGGAGCTGAACGGAATGCCACATCATCCTTTGTGGTAATCGTGGAAAAGACCTGGTTGACGCCGCCATCCTGCCTGCCGATTTTCTTATACAGAAAAACTATCACCACGCCTGTCACCGGAAGAAACAAAAACACCCACAAATGTTTTTCCCGGAACACCGTGACCTGTGTAAGCACAAATGAAAAGAGGCTGCTAATCCCACCTACGGTCAAACCGGTAAAAACCGCCAACAAGATCCATTTGAACAAACTCTTACAATCCTGCTTTAACATCCTGTAATAGTACAGCAGCAAAATATGTATCCGGTGTTCATATCCTTCCCCTAACGCATTGTGTTCCTCTTTCATCATCATCCGCCCTGCCTTTCCTCTTTTGCGTGAAACCTGCATAGCTAATTGCGAAATGCCCTGTTTTCAAAATCTGCTTACACCTGTAGGGAACGCATTTCATAGAATGCGCCCTTCTTCTCCATCAGTTCCTCATATGTTCCATATTCCACAATTCTGCCTTCCCCGACCACTGCAATTTTGTCTGCATTGCGAATCGTGGATAAGCGATGCGCCACAATCAATGTCGTCCGATTCTTCACAAGCCTGTCAATGCTGTCCTGAATCTTTTTCTCAGAAATCGTATCCAATGCAGAGGTTGCCTCATCCAAAATCAGAATTTGAGGATTTCTGACAAATGCGCGGGCAATCGACACTCTCTGCCTCTGCCCTCCCGACAGGTTAGAACCATGTTCCATAATCTCCGTATCCAGCCCCATCGGCAATTCCTTTATCAGCTCCTCAAGATTTGCCGCACGCACGACCTCCTGCAAAAATGCCTCTGAAACATTATCTGCGCCATAGGTGATATTCTCCCGTATCGTTCCGGTAAACAAAATCGGAGTCTGGGGAACTACCGCAATATGCTGACGGTAGCTTCGCAAATCGAAATGCCTCATATCCCTGCCGTCAATCAATACCGTTCCCTCCGTCGCACTGAGAAAACCAATGACCAGATTGAGAATTGTGGTCTTGCCTGCGCCGGAAGCCCCGACAAAAGCGATTGTCTCCCCTGCGCGCACCTCAAAATCCAAGTGTTCTAACACCGGCGTGTCCGCATCATGAAACTGAAATGTCACATCCGAAAATGTGATATCGCCCTTGATATCTTTGATTTTCCTGTGTCCGCTATTCTCCTCCACATCATTGCACAGTAGAATATCCCCAACAGAATTGACGGACTCTAACCCCTTTGAAATAATCGGAATCAATGTAATCAAACCGCTTACCTGATTCACAATTGTGCCAAAATAAGTCTGATACATCACCACATCCCCGGGCTGGATTTCCCCTTTGACTGCCAGATACCCGGTAAACCCGAGGCACAACACCTGGAAAATCTGAAACGATGCCCAACTGATCGATCCGAAAAAGGACTGTAACATGTCAAGCCGAAATCCCTCCTGCTCCACATTTTTGAACTGGGAATGTAATTTTCTTGTCTCCGTCTCCTCCAATGCATGCGCACGGGTAACCGGAATCAGATCGACCATTTCCATCACCTTGACAGAAGTCTCCTCCATTTCTTTCCGAAACCCGTGATTTCTGCGGTTAATCTTATCCCGGAAGGCAATCCGTATGAATACAGATACCGGAATCAGCCCCAGAAAAAATAAAAAGACCGTTGTGGAAGATCCCAATACCACACAAAATGCGACAATAATATTAAAAACCATACTTAAGATGGTAATAAATACCTGCGAGGACAAATTCTGAATCTGTTCCACATCCCGCATCACCTTTGACTGCAGGCGCCCCGACTGCATTTCATTGTGATATGTAATGGAAAGCTGCTGTAACTTCCTCACCATTGAGCCACGAAGCTGGCACTCCACATCCCGGGTTACCTTTGCATAAAAATAAGTATGCCAATAATTTGTCAGAACATTTTGTAACACGAGTATGCTCATCACCACTACATTCACAAAAATAATATGCATGGTCTGCTCCGTTAAATTGGTGGCAGCATTGATAATATTTGCCGTCACAATTGGCAAAATCAGCACCGGCATATGCTTGATTGCAAAAAACAGAACCGACAGAAAAATCTTAAAATACTGCCCCTTGTAAATGGCAAGCAATGTCTTCAGGCTATGGTTTTTGTGCCGCTTAAAACTTTCAAGCATGCGGTTGTAATCCTTCTGCTCCTGCTGTACATTCTCCGTCTCATGCTCTCCTGCATCCTGCCTGTTCCACATGCCAATCCCCCTTCACTCCATTCTAACATGTTCTATATTACCGGAAATATCATTTTATGCCTGATTTTCTTCTGTGCTTTCCTCCGCCTCGGACTCGTCTGCCGCCAGCGCTGCAACCAATGCCTGCTTTTCTTTAATCGAACGCTTCTTTGGTTTTTCCGTTCCGTCCTTTTTGGCTGCTTTGTTCTTGCTGGCTGTGCCGCCCTCTTTGGCTGCTTCGTTTTCTTTGGCTGCCTCGTTCTCCTCTTTCTCCTTCTGCGTCACCGCTACCCGGTCAAATACTTTTCGTGCAGTAAGGGATGTTCCATAGGCAAGCAGCGCAAACATCAGCAACAGCCATAAGTACCATGTATTCAGTATAATCGCCTCATATCCAAACGAGAAGGCAATCGTTGCAAACCATGCCACCGACATTTTAATCCAGGAACCGAGATTGCTGACGGCTAAGAAAAATGCATTTTTAAACGTATTTGCAACCGTATTATCAAAATATGCCAAAAGTGGAAAAACAAACGGAAGAATCAGTGCAAAAACAACTCCTTCCACCACCAGCGCAACCGAATAGAACGAAACAAGCGCGCCTTCAAAGTTGCAGACATATGTGTACTGCCCCCACAAAATAACACACACAAGTACAATAATCAGCCAGGATATCGTTCCTCTTTTAAAATTCTGGCGAAATGCCATAAAATATTCCCTGACGACCGTATAATCATCTCTTCTCTGAATCTTAAACATCATGACATATAAGGCTGTAAATGCCGCTCCAATCGTAACAACCGGAAGACAGCTTATCACAAACACAACATTTAATGCGAAAAGACACCCAAATATATCCATTCCTCTCTTAAGCCTTGACTCACGGGGTTCTGCGCTTCCTCCCGGATTATCACTTTGTATGTTTTCTTCCTGGTAATCATTCGCTGCCAATCTGACAACCTCCTTTTCTCTGTCTTTCTTAATATATGCCCTGCTCTTTCATCTGCCGGCACAGCTCCTTTATGTCAATTTTCGCCAACTGTTCCATATCCGCCTCTGCCTTGTCATATCCGGATGCCAGCAGCCAGTTTTGCTGCATCTGCGGCAGCATATTGTTTGCCGTATCGGATGCTGCATACTCCGCAACATAATCCCTGTAATCCGTATCGTTCGGATTATCCATCCTGGCAATCATATAGCCTGCCTCCGTCTCTACAATATCTGATATGTCACCGGTCTTTAAATTATCAATTGCCTGATTCATTTCTTCACTATAAGCGCCTTTGTAGTTATGTTCTTTCCCGGAAGATGCCGAAATTCCGTATTCCTCAATCAAATCCTCTAAGGACTCACCGTCCAAAGCCCTCTTATGAAGCTCCTCGGCTTTCGCATACTGCTCCTTCATCTCATCCTCCGATAGGGAAATATATTCCCCATCCTCATCTGTCTGCGGCGTTCCCTCCTCATCATAGCGGATGCTTGGAAAAAGCGCATAGCTGATACTATGGAACGTCTTATCGCTATATTCCTGTAAATATTGTTCATAGTAATCTTTTTTCATATCCTCCACCGCTTTATTTGTCAGCGCAAGGATATAGACCTGCTCTGTAAAAAGCTGTTTGACACATGCCTCATCAATTCCATACCCCGCGAGAAACTCTTTTCCAAAAAGCTCCATGTAATTCGCTGTATCCGTCTCAATGGAATCCAAGTCCTCCTGTTTCGCCTCGACACCCTCTGTATTTTGCGCAAGCAGATACTCCACAAGCTCTAACCGCATCTGTTGAAGCACCGTATCTATGACAGAGGAAACGTCCGCATCCGACATGCTGTCCGGATCCATTTGCTGCATAGACAAATATTGTATCAGATAAAGATAAAACTCACCAAGCGTCACATCATAATCCTCTCCAAGAGACATAATAACGGTATTTTTCGCTTCCTCCACAGACACGCCCTGTGATGCATCGCCGCACCCTGCAAGACTAAAAAGCATCGCCATAATCAATAATCCGACCAGCGATGTACGCAGTCTTATCTTTATTCCCTGTCTGAATTGTGTATGTTTCATCTTTTTTTCCATAATAATCTCCATTCTGTTTCTATCCACTATTCCATCCGCTGATGCACTCCGCATAAATAATAAAAGTGCAATCATACAATCACATTTTGTATAATCGCACTTCTATTAAAAAATGTCAATATAAATCAACAAAATTTCATTACTCCTTCACACCACCAAGTGCAACACCAGCGATGATGTACTTAGATAATGCAAAATATGCAATAAGAATTGGTAGAATCGCACATAACAGCGCTGTATATACCTGACCAAAGTCCTGTCTCTTATCGTTTGCACGAATTGCTTCTGCATACATCGGCAGTGTAGACAACTGTCTGTTAGAACCTAACAGGATAGATGGTGTATACAAATTGTTCCATGACGCAACGAATGCAAAGATTGCCTGGGTTGCCATAGCCGGTTTCATCAATGGCAGCGCAATCTGGTTGAAAATCTTAAACTCGCTGCAGCCGTCAATTCTTGCAGCCTCTACCACCTCGATGGAAAGACCATTCTCCATATACTGTTTCATAAAGTAAACAGTTGTCGGAGCAGCAATTGCCGGTAAAATCATAGGCCAAAATGTTCCAAACATATGGGTTACCTTTGTCACCTTGATCAAACCAACGATCGATACCTGAGTCGGAATCATCATGATGCCGTAAATCAAACCCCATGCAAAGTCTCTTCCCTTAAAATTATATACGGTTAATGCATATGCTGTTAAAGAACCAAAATAAATCTGTAAAATTGTCGCCGGAACCGTAATAATGATAGAATTCCGGAATGCCTCAAACAGAGTAAATGTACTTACAATCTGATGATTCGGATCAAACAGGTTCTTAAAATTCTCAATGAAATGCGTTCCCGGAATAAACTTGATACCGGAAGCGATATCCGCATGCCGCAATGTTGAGTTAATAATCAAGATGTAGAAAGGGAGCACTGCCATAATACAAAAGATGATACAGATAACCATTCTGACAATCTTTGCTGCACTGCTTCCGCTATTTTCTGCTGTATTATCCATAAATTCTCTCCTCCCTTCCTAATTCTTCTTTGCTGTCGCTCTATAGAAAATCATGCTGACACATAAAGTTACAAGGAACAGAACTACGGAATACGCAGAAGCACGACCTAAATTCTCCGTTGCACTACCTGTCGAAGCATATTTCTTAATCAGCATAACAACGGTTGTAGTCGAATTAATGGTCTTGCCGCCTGTGGTCAGAACCGGACCGCCCTTATTCAACAACTGTGGAATATCATACATCTGCAAACCACCGATTGCCGAAGTTACCATTGTGTACTGTAAAATCGGTCTTAACAGTGGCACTGTAATCTTAAAGAACTGCTGTCTTGAAGTTGCGCCGTCCACCATAGCTGCCTCATACAGAGACGGGCTGATACCTAAAATACCGGCAATCAACACAATCATGGTATTTCCATACCACATCCAGAACTGGATAAATGCAATCAATAACAGGGAACCCCATCCTTTTTCCATAAATCCGTCTGACGATACAAGACCCATATTAATTAATACTTTTGTGAATACACCATTAACATTAAATAAATTGTAGAACAATACTGCGATGGTTGCCGCAGTAATAATGTTCGGCATATACATCATTACCTTAAAAGCCCCAGTTCCTTTTAACTTGTTACGGCTGTCTGTAAACCATGCGGCAAACAGCAGCGCAATCAGAATCTGAGGAATAAAATTCAATAGCCATAATACAACTGTAATCAGCAATGCCTGCCAGAATTCCCCCTGACCGGCGGCGCCAAATACATAATTCGTGTAATTTCCCAAGCCCGCTACTGTCGTTACTGAAGCATTTCTACCTACTTTCTGATCATAAAGAAATGATTTGAAAATGGTATAAATCAGCGGGTAAAATTGGAATACAAAGAATGCCACGAAGAACGGTATCAGGAAAATAATACCATATCTTCCATATTCGACCGTTTTTTTCTTTTCTTTATTCACGCCGTCTCACTCCCAATCCATTTTATTTTTAGTAAAACCATGCACCAACATGCTTGCGCACACCGGTGCATGATTGTACCCATCAAGAATCTTTTGATACCAATTCCAGATTATTCAACTGTAATATAATCAAATGCTTTCTTAACCTCATCCTTAGCATACTGAATAACATCATCTACGGATGAAAGCTCGCCAGCGCAGTAAGACTTAGCGCCATCTGTAATATACTGAAGAACGTTACCATCAATATATGATGACTGTACATTGATAGAAGTTGCAGCCTCTGCAAATGTCTCGAATGGATTCTGTCCACCAAGGATATCTCTTGCGCCAACGCCGTCAGCAACCAATCTCTCAACAGATGCCTTGTTGTTTACGAAATCACCTGTATCCTTAGATAAGTTGTACATGATATCCTCATCACAGCACATAGCGTATACAAAGTATGCTGCTAATTCCGGATTTGGTGTGTCAGCACCAACCATTACATAAGTACCACCCCAGTAGTAGCTGTCTGGACCAGTTGTTGTTCTCCACTGACCGAAGTTCTTAGCATCTGAAGGGCAGTTACCTTCCATAGAACCGATGAACCATGTACATCCAAAGTAACCGAATACGTCACCTTCTGCCATAGCGCCAGCCCATGTACCATCCCATAAAGCGGTCTGGTTTGTGTAACCATTGTCATATAATGTCTTAGTCTTCTCTACATAGCTGTTAACAGCATCATCAAGCTGCAATGTCTCTGAACCGTCATCAGCAACCTTAACGAAAGGACTTGTTCTCTGGTTCAATGCTACATACTGAATATCATCTACACCAGATACAATCTTGTAACCAGCACCCTTTAACTGCTCAGCTACTTCCATGAACTTATCCCAATCAGAAATCTTCTCGCCAACCTCTGCCGGATCATCTGTTCCAAGTACCTCAGAAGCGATATCTGCACGGTATACGAAACATCCCGGAGTTGCCTGCCATGAAAGTGCCTTCTGAGCGCCACCAAAGTTACCATAGTCAACTGTGTAAGAGTAAGAATTTGCATACATGTCACTTGAAATTCCAATGCTGCCTAAATCAGCAGTCTTGTCAGTCTCTGACCATAACTTTGCAATACTCTCATCAGCAAGGATGATAGATGGATACTTGTCACCACCGTCAAGAGCGTTGTTTACAGCGTTCTTGTACTCGTCAGACTGTCCACCGGCATTGATGTTAACAACCTCAATGTAATCCTTGTAGTCGCTAATCTGATTAATAACGTTGGTTACCTTGCCTTCACCATCTGCATCCCAAAGGTATACATAAATCTTCTTGGAATCATCCCAGCCATCTGTGCTAGGAGCTGCCATCTTGCCAGCCTCAGATACCTCATTCGTATCCTCTGCAGGTGCTTCGGTATCTGCTGCATCATCAGCAGGTGCCTCAGTATCTGCATCATTTGCTGCTGGTGCCTCTGTAGTTGTATCGTTTCCACAACCTACCATTAAGCTTGCAACCATTGTAGCTGCAAGAAGTCCACTTAACAATTTCTTTCTCATAGACTTTTTCCTCCCTTTAATTAAGTTGGTTTAAAAAAATAAAAGTTGTATGTACATTATCGCAGCATTTAACCACGATAACAATACCAATGTAATTAATTTCATTGACTACTATATAACATTTTGAATAATTTTGCAACCCTTTTTTTTGGCATTTTTGTACAATTCGTATGTAGCTAGTCATTTTTCATTGATTTTCCCAGCTGTTATTTGAAATCTTTTTGCCATTTTACACATTGTTCAGGCGGTTTTTTATTATTTCCACAAAAAACGGAACAGGTTTTGATGCATTTTATGTCTGATTTGCCAAAATCTGCCCCGTTTTCCATTCGTCATTTTTACCAAACTATTAAGTTATAATTCTTTTTCTATTTTTTGTTTTTAGTTTCTTTTAACTTACTTTTTATCTATGACATCCCAGGCAATTGCAAAACTCTCAATGACAGCCCCTGCACTTTGAACAATCACCACCGCACTGTATGGATTTTCCATTTTTCTTATCCCGGATCATACTGAAAACCGCCATCGCCACAACTGCTGCCACAATGATTCCTACTATAAATGTTCCCATGCAAACACCTCCATCATATTACAGACCTTTCTATTTTGCCATGACCGTCTGTTCCAGATTCACCTCAAGACTCTGGGATTCCTTATACGGACGGAACAGCAGATAGATAAATGCAATCACAAATATAAATGCTGCCACAGTTCCCAAGCCAAACGTTCCCTCTATTGCTAAAGTTCCAATCTGGTAAATGCAAAGACCTGCAATATAAGCAATCAAACACTGGTAGCCAATTGCAAACCAGAACCATTTTGTATTATTCATTTCCCTTTTAATTGCTCCCATTGCCGCAAAACATGGCGCACAGAGAAGATTAAACACGAGGAATGCATATGCCGCCACCGGAGTAATGGAAGCAGCAAGCTGGCTCCAGATTTCTGCTCCGTCTTCCGCAACCTCTGCATATCCGAATAATACGCCAAACGTTGCAACAACGTTCTCTTTTGCAATTAAACCGGTTACCGTCGCAACCGCCATCTTCCAATTGCCAAATCCCAGCGGTGCAAAAATCGGCGCAATCACATTACCGATGGACGCTAAGAAGCTTTGGTCAAGCTCCTCTGCCTCTAGCATAACAAAACCGCCGTCCCATGTAAAGCCCTGTAAAAACCACAATACAATTGTTGAGAGTAAAATGATGGTGCCTGCCTTTTTGATAAAAGACCATCCACGCTCCCACATGCTTCTCAATACATTGCCAACCGTCGGCATATGGTAAGCAGGCAGCTCCATAACAAACGGCGCCGGATCACCTGCAAACATTTTGGTTTTCTTTAAAATAATACCGGAGCAGATAACCGCTGCAATTCCTACAAAGTAGGAACTCCATGAAACCCATCCCGAATTGTCAAAAAATGCGCCGGCAATCAATGCAATAATCGGAAGTTTTGCTCCACACGGAATAAATGTTGTCGTCATAATCGTCATTCTGCGGTCTCTCTCATTTTCAATGGTACGGGATGCCATAACACCCGGAACACCACATCCGCTGCCAATCAGCATCGGAATAAAAGATTTTCCGGAAAGACCAAACTTGCGGAAAATACGATCCATAATAAAGGCAACTCTTGCCATATAGCCGCAAGCCTCTAAAAACGCAAGAAAAATAAACAAAATCAGCATCTGCGGCACAAAGCCAAGCACTGCGCCGACACCGCCGACAATACCATCCGCTACAAGGCTTGTCAGCCAGTCTGCGCAATTTACTGCCTCTAATGCGCCTGCCACGCCCGGAATAATCCACTCTCCAAACAGGGTGTCATTTGTCCAGCCGGTTACCCAGTCACCCACTGTTGTTACAGATACATAATACACGATAAACATGATAAGCGCAAAGATCGGAAGCGCCAAAATACGATTTGTCACAATCTTGTCAATCTTGTCAGAGACGGATAATTTCCCGGCAGAAGCCTGCCTGCTGACACACTCATTTATAATAGAAGAAATATATACATAACGCTCATTCGTAATAATACTCTCCGTATCATCATCAAAAGCTTCCTCTAACTGCCGGATCTCATCCGATACATCCGGCACACTCTTCATCTGCTGCGCAATCTTTTGATCCCGCTCTAACAGCTTGACGGCAAAAAACCGCGCCTGCGCGCTGTCTACTGAAAGTTTTGCCGTAACTTCCCGAATTGCGCTTTCCACCCTCTCATCAAAGCTGTGGGCAACAGTTGGCGCTTTTCCATTCTTTGCCGCCTCAACAGCCTTTTGCGCCGCTTTCTCAATGCCATCGCCTTTCAGCGCCGAAATCTCAACAACCTCACAGCCGAGCTTTTCAGAAAGTTTGTCTGTGCGGATTTTCTCACCGTTCTTCTCTACGATATCCATCATATTGACTGCCATGACAACCGGAATCCCAAGCTCCATAATCTGGGTGGAGAGATAAAGGTTACGCTCAAGGTTCGTTCCATCTACAATATTAATAATCGCATCCGGTTTATCACCCAGCAAATAATTACGAGCCACAACCTCCTCCAGCGTATAAGGAGATAAGGAGTAAATACCCGGCAGATCCATAATCATTACATCCCGGTTTCCCTTTAATTTACCTTCTTTCTTTTCTACTGTAACGCCAGGCCAGTTACCTACAAACTGATTTGAGCCTGTCAGTGCATTAAATAATGTTGTTTTACCGCAGTTTGGATTACCTGCTAACGCAATCTTAATTGACATTTCCATTCTCCCTTTCTTCTTATTTTTGTTCTTTTTCTATTTTGGTTTGCGTGTTCTGTCTTAGTTTGTGCTTTCTTTCTTTTGTTAGTTCTTACTAACCTCTAATCAAAAATATAATCGGAAGTCCGTTCTTCCGATATGTACCACATTACTTACTCCACCTCGATCATCTCTGCATCTGCCTTGCGGAGAGAAAGTTCATAACCTCTCACGGTCACTTCCACCGGATCGCCAAGCGGGGCAACCTTGCGGACAAACACCTCAACTCCTTTTGTGATGCCCATATCCATGATACGTCTCTTTACCGGACCTTCACCGGATAACTTTTTTACTTTTACAGTTTCCCCGCAGGTAACTTCCTTTAAAGTTTTCATAACTGTCTCCTTTCGTATTCAATATTCACACCATAATCTTATTTGCCATATCCCTGCCGATGGCAACCCGGGAATCCTTCACATTCACAATGATATTGCCATTCAGTTCGGATACAACCGTAACAACTCCTCCGACTACAAAGCCCAGATTTTCCAAAAATCTACGGGTATCTTCCTTGCCTCCTACCTTTTTAATGGTATTCGCTTCCCCTGTTTTCACCATAGATAACGGCATACTATCAACCTCCCTATTTAGTCAAGTCTTTTTTTCCTTATTTTTCAAGGATTTTTTAGCT